>NZ_JAFLMY010000003.1:0-527931 GCF_017313375.1 Agrobacterium sp. Ap1 | reverse complement strand
GTCCGGGCAAGATCAGGTATGCCTCAATAGGTGAAGACGGTGCCAAGGTCGGCCAGCGACGGCTGCTTCCTGTCCTTATCGGAAAGGGCTGCCTTATCTGCATCGACCGGCCAATCGATGCCGAGCGCCGGATCGTTCCACAACAGGCCACGATCATGTTCGGCGCTGTAATAGTTGGTCACCTTGTAGCTGATCTCGGTATTGGGTGCGAGCGTGCAGAAACCGTGGGCAAAACCGGGCGGTACCCAAAGCTGCCTGCCGTTCTCGGCCGTCAGTTCCACCGCGACATGCTTTCCATAGGTCGGTGAACCGGTTCGGATGTCGACTGCAACGTCGAGCAATGCGCCTGCGATGCAGCGCACCAGCTTACCCTGCGCCATCGGATCCAGCTGGAAATGCAGCCCACGCACCGTGCCGACTTCAGCCGAAAGCGACTGGTTGTCCTGCACGAACTCGAAGTCACCGACATGCTCGGCAAACAGCGACTGGCGGAACGTCTCCATGAAATAGCCGCGGCTGTCGCCGAACTTCTTCGGTTCAATCAGAACAACGTCAGGGATAGCAAGCGCCTTGAACAGCATTCGGTCCTCATTGGTAAGCCAGCCTCTGCCTACCCTTTCCTGGTTTCGCTTGTAAAGCGCTCGAATTGGTAGGTAATTCTATAAATCCTGACTGTGACGTAAGACTGACCTGCCCACCAAGGATTTCGCCAATAGCGATATAAGGACCTAGCAGCCCTGATACGCCGAATGGCGCGGCTTGAGCAACCGACTGAAACAAAAAAGTATTTGCTGGTGATGCCCCGCTACCGGTTCGCAATGCCGCGACACTATGGCATACCGGAAATCGGCAGCTTCCTGTGATGCTCGGGTGCCAGAGTCATTATATCGCTATAAGAAACTCGTTCGCCTAATCGATTGAAAACACTGTGCACAGACGTGGTTGCCGTATGCGGGAAACTGGCCCTTTAGAAGGCCATGACCTACACCGATATCCACCGGAGGGCTTCAACGCGAAGATCGTTCCGGAAACTCTGCAGCCTGGACCCGCTACCGATAGAGTGCAAATAAGGTCGCCTCAGGGTAGTCTTCTCAGTACGCTGGCGTGACTATCCTGAAATTACCTCCATGTCTGCGACCGAACAGGATGCCGATAGCCACCATGCCAAGAATGATACCGGCTGGGCACTACAGCACGGCGATAGTACCCCAGTCGAAAGCGATGTTTTGGGAACCGCTTCTACTGTATGATAGGCGAGGATAGGCTACAGACGCTATGGCTTTCTAAGTATTGTGATACAGTCCAAGTCAGGCTCTCCCCAAGCGTGTATCTGCTGCTCTACCACTTCGAAGCCCGCAGATTTGGCGATCCGCCCGAAAATCTCGGAAGACATGTAATTGCGCCAGTGCGGATTATTCTTAAAATCCGCATGGGGGCCGCCATTGGTGTAGTTGGAGTGATGAACCAATGCGTAACCGCTCTGCTTAAGGATGCGGTAGAATTCTGGGACGTAGGCTTTTACAATCTCTAGCGGAAAGTGGACCATGCTATCGAAAGTATAGACAAAGCTGCGCGATGCATCTGCGATATTGCTGAGGTCGTATCCATTGCACTGTTCAACCGAAACATCGGCATTGTTCTCGTACTTCCTACGGCAGTACTCAACGTTGTGTTCATTCACGTCCACCATTAGGATTTTGTCTGAAAGCGGGATAAGGTAGTCCGTATTTCGGCCGTAGCCGCAGGCGAAATCCACGACACTGGTGTAGTCGATGGGGTGGCGCTTACGAATCGGGGCGATATAGGTCTTCCAATGGTAGTTCATGTCGCGAGCTGCCGCCGCATGGTAAGCGTCCGCGACTTCCTCCCCCCAGTGAAGGCTATTTTCACTGACCAAACTTTCCAAGCTGTTTTGCATCCATCTATCCTCCAGTTAGATAATTGCAGGTTTTATGCCTAGCACGCATTGCGCGTTGTGAGAACTGGGCAGAAAAAAGCTGATGAGTGTCAGCGCTTTTCCGCTCTTAGGTTATTCTCGGTAAGCCCACGGTGAAGGCCGTTTTGTGAGGTAGCGGAACGTCGGAAGTGCTAGTGGTAAAACTAGGGATAGTCCTATGACGAAGCATCCGATCGAAATCATCCCATCCTCGTCGGAAGCGTAGCGATGTAATGATCGAACTGGGTCGGGGTGCCACGTGGATAGCGACATCGATACCGAAGCGCTTGGCCGTATTCTCGATTGCGTATTCGGTCTATGATGATCCTGCCGCCGAGCGGGGGAAAGGTCTGGCTGGAGACAGGCCATACCGATATGCGCACAGTCTTCCCCGGCCTGTGGTTGATGGTGCAGGAGGCGCTGAAGCGCGACCCGATGTGTGGACACTTCTCGTATTCCGTAACCGAGGCGGCGGCCAGATCGCCTGTCTGTTTACGAGGACGCTGGAGCGTGGACGCTTCATCTAGCCATTAGCGGCCGATGGCACAGTGGTGATCACGCCCGCACAAGTCGGTGATCTGCTGGAAAGTAACGACTGGCGGATTCGGCAAAAGCTCTGGCGGTCGACGTCGGCCGGATAAGCAAGAACACTGGAATGACAAGGTCGAATATGATTCCCTCCTGTCATGAGCAATGCCACCGAAGAGCTTCCAGACGACCTTGCCAGTGTCCTCGCACTGCTGCCCAGGAACGCGCTCGACATGTTGCAGCCGAAGCAGAAGGGCGACCTCCAAGGCTGAAGCCGCCAGCACAAGAGCACTCGTATCGCATTCCGAGGCGCTGATCGCAGGGCTGCTGGAGATCGACAGGATCCGCCATAATTCTACGGCAGCCGATCCGGGCGTAAGGCGTGGCCCCTAGAGTAGATGGAACTGTATCTCGAAGAACTTGAAGCGGGCGTTGGTGAAGAAGAACTGCCGGCGGAGATCTCAGCCAAAGCTTCAGCCGTCTACGCAAGCGTCCGTCACATAAGCCCTTTCCCGAACATCTGTCGCGCGAGCGCGTCGTTATCGCCGCTCCCGCCAATTGCGCCTGTTGTGGATCGGCCGAACTGTCGAAGCTTGGCGAAGACGTTACCGAGACCCTTGGAAGTCATTCCGCGTCAGTGGACGGTGCGAGAGAAATTCACCTGCCGCTAGTGTGAGAAGATCACGCAGCTACCCGCACACTTCCATGTTACACCCGCGGTTTTGCCGGGCTGAACTTGCTGGCGATGATAATGTTCGAGAAGTTTACCCAGCACCAGCGACTCAACCGTCAGAGCGAATGCTATGCCTGCGGGAGCATCGACCTCAGCTTGTCGACACTGGCCGACGAGGTTGGAGCATGCACCTCGGCGTTGAATCCACTCCGCTCTCTGATCGAAGCGCATACCCTTGATACCGAACGTCTGCATGGTGACGACACGATGGTGCCGATCCTAGCCAAGGGAAAGACTGATACGAGCCGCATCTGGACCTATGTCCGGGACGATCGACCGTTCGGAAGGCTCTCACCGCCGACCGCCTTTACTGTGCCTCACGCGATCGACGGCAGGAGCATCCGGAGAGCCATATGAAGACTTTCACCGGCATTCTGCAGGCGGACGCCTATGGCGGCTACCATCCGCTGTTCAAGGTTGATCGCAATCCCGATCCGCTCACGTGGACACTCTGTTGGGCACACTCGCGGGGCGAATTCTTCGTGCTCGCCGATATTGCGGGAACGCAAAGCGTGGAAAGAACGCCGCGCCGATCTTGCCTGTGGCGCTCGAAGCCGTCAAACGAATCGACCGCTTGTTCGATATCGAGCGGGAGATCAACTGGCTTACGGCCAGTCAACGCCTGGAACGTCGTCGTAGGGGAGGCCTGCCGCTCGTCGATGATCTGCACGCTTGGCTTCTAACCGAGTGGGCAAAGCTCTCACGCAGTTCTCCGGCTGCAGGGGCGATCGACTACATGCTCACCACTGGATGGCTTCACGTTAGTCCTGTGGGATAGCAGAATTTGCATTGCTAATAATGGGGACGAGCGAGGCTTCGCACTTGGCAGAAAATCGTGACTCTTCGCCGGATCAGACCGCGGTGCAGATCGTGTAGCCTTCATGGCCGCATTGATCAAGACGGCAAAATCAAGGACATCGATCCCCAAGGTGGCTTACCGACGTTCTTGCCCACATCGCGGACACGCCGATTATCAGTATGGAGCAACTGCTTCCGTGGAATTAATTGGAGACCGCAGACCGTCGATGTTCAAGCGGCATGATCTGCGGTCATCACTGTATGCTTACTAACGTGTCATCATTTGACTGGCACAACCAGATCTCCTTCAAGAGGATTGGATCACACACCATGACAAGGATGCCACTTTATGTGGGATACGTCCATAAGCCCTAAGCGCCTAGCGAACATGGTCGGCTATTTCAGAGTCAGGTGATCCAGATCGGGCTCATCGCCATTTCGATGTCCTCGCGGCGAGGTCTGACGGGAAGGCTTCAAGCACAAAATCCTCAGCAACCAATGAAAGGTTTGGATTATGGAAAGGATCCGACAGCAAGCGCTTGCCCCATCGACCATGCATCGTAGCTTCTTCGCCTGCAAATCTTATCAGTTTGGCTGCCGTGTTGTCGCGCCCGCGCGAAACTGATTCACGGTGCCAGAGCTTGGCGTGTGGCGTCCAGATGATGCGCTTGTTCATCCGCCTGAGCTTGAGACAATAGTCTACATCATTAAAAGCGACAGCAAGGCTTTGTTCGTCCATTCCATTCACGGCTCGCCAAAGAGACTTCGTTGTAAGAAGGCAGGCGGCAGTTACAGCCGACACATCGCGTCTCTGTTGAAGTAATCCCCGATCCTCTCCGGATGATGGATCGATAAACGCGAAACTGTGGCGTGCTACGGATCCTGCACCTAAGGTAACACCAGCATGTTGGACAAGGCCATCGGGATAAAGAAGGTAGGCCCCAACTGCGCCAACTGTGGGATTCTGAAGCTCCAAGCACATCTGAAACAGCCAATCAGACTCAATCGGATCAACGTCATTGTTGAGCAATAAAACCAATTCGCTACGGGCTTCAGATACGCCGAGGTTGCATGCTCGTGAAAAATTGAAATCACCAGGCATCGGCACGACCCTGGCGAAACCACGTCTTTCGACTTCCTTCAGATAGGCACGCGTGTCCTCCTCCTCACTATCATTATCGATGATGATCACATCAAGCGAGACACCGGTTGTACGATCTTGCAACCCTCTTAGACAAGCAGACAGAAGATCCATTCTATCTCTAGTCGGAATGATCACCGTGACCTCCCCAGAGTAGGTCGAGGATCCGATAGACTTCGGAACACTCGGTGTCTCCAATATTCGCTTCGCTGGAACCGACAACAGTACAAGCGGAATATGGAGGATCGTCTGCTGTTCGGACAAAGCAATCTCGCGGACGACCTCACTGACCGTCGCAGACATGAGATCGACATTATCCGGAACGGCTGAAAGCCTTACCACAGCGCCCTCAAGCGGCAGCCAGCCAGAATCGGCCAGCAGAGGACTCCATGCGGGTTTGAGGAACGGCCTGTGACGACGCCCACGAGAGTCGATCTGATCTTCGTCGCAATATACGGCCGCCACCTGCGGCGACGTGAAAGACTGAATCAGCTGCCCGATTGCACCTTCCTCAAGTACTGCGCCCGCGGGAAGGCTGAGCCACAGAAGGCTCTCCGGCCGACCGGCCGAAACCTTGAGCGCCGCCCGATCAACAATTTTCCAACGGTCTACTGACTGGCGATGCAAGGATCTTTTCGTTACCTCCATCTTTGATGCAGGCCCTGGTTGAATTGTAACAAGTACCGACGCTGTCAGATCCGTTGAACGATTGAAAGCTGCACTCGCTGCTCCTTTGTGCATCGATAGCCACTCGGCATACGGTAAGGAGTTGAGTTCATCTACTACCCTTGCAAAGCGGAAAGCGGCCCCCTTCCGATTGCTGCCAAAGATCAGCTTACATATAGAAATAAACTTCTTAGGAGAGCGAAAAGCTACGCGGAACGCAAGTTCAGCTCGGCACGCCTTTCGGATACTGTAGATCGACACGTCGCTGCCGTTGTAGACTTCTCCATCCGAATTGACCAAATGAAGTGATTTCGAACCGCGTGGAATCCAACAAAATAGATCGGCAGAGCCATTTTTCATTATTCTCGGCGAACGCACAATTAAAGCGGGTGTACGCTCTTCTCGCACGAAGCCTAACCTGACTCCGCTTGGCCATCGTACACCATTGTTCTTAAACCTAACCCTGATGCAACCTCCTCGATGGTTGCCCAAATGCGTGCTTTTTTGCTTCGAATTAGACATCAGCAGAATTTACCTGAAAGGGAACCTGAACCTCGAAGAGTTTTCTCTACTGGTTTTCTATCTCAGCCTTTGCCAAGCATGCCCGGCTATGTGACCACGTCATTTATAGAAATGAGCCAAATGCGTTAGCTCAGTCCAGCTGCTTGCGTATCATGACAAGAATGCCACAAACAAAGGCACAGACCCCTAGACAAGCTATGAGGCTGAGAAAGAGCGAAAGCGGAATATTTGGGTACTTGTTACTGTCCGGCATTGTTGGCTCTATAAAATTGTCCACATATACCAACTGTAGTGAACTCACCAATTTCACCTTTTCGAGGTCTTTCAGGGCAGCAGTCAATCGCTTCTCTGCCATAGACAGATCAAGCTTGAGCGTATCGAAAACCGTTGAGTAGCCGGCAAGATTGACATCTCCGTTGGATGATGAGCCGGCAATTTGGGCGCGAAGTTTCTGTGACTGCTCTTCCGCTGCAGCGATTCTACGATCAAGGTCCGCTGCCTGCGGCGCACGGCTGGAAACGGCATCGCCGAGTGCTATCCGCCTACTTCTTAGTTCAGCTATGTTAGTTTCTATAGCCGTAAGTACCGACGCAAGCTGTCGCGCCGACATATCGACATCAAACACACCTGTTTGGTTCTGCGTGTCGCGAATCTTACCGCGTAAATCCGCTACTTCTTGAGTCGCGCGGTCGACGTCTGCCTGCGTTGATACGCGTAAATCATCCCACATGGCGGAGCTAAGTTTGTTCACGCGTTCTTCTGCGAGTCGTAACACAAGCTGAACAAGGTCGTGTGCTTGTTGCGGCGTGTAAGCAGTAATCTCAAGTTCCACTATGCCGCTCTTCGTGTTCACATACGTCGATGCGTGCTTCTCCCAATAGTTGAGCAAATCATCTTGGGTAGACTCCGTCGGCAATCGCGATAAGAAATCAATCCTCTCAGCACCAAACAAAGTGTGCAGATCAACATGTTTTTGCATGTCTTGGATAATGGCTGGGCTTTGGAGATAATTCAGGAGAATCGCGGTGTCTTGAACGATTTTCTCCTTTGGCTCCACTGCATTGCTGGAGTATCGGTCACGGGACAAGAGCGGGGTCGACGAGCGTACAATGAACCGGACCTGAGATGCGTAACCGGGGCTGGCGAGGAATGCATAGTATCCGATGCTACCGAGCATTGGCAAAACCAGCGTAACACCAACAATTACCATTAGCATGATGGAAAACAGCCTGTCGCGTGTTCGAGGCGCGAGGCCAGCAAGCCGATAAAGATTACGACGGCTGCGATTCTCAAAAGTCAACGCGCGCGCGTAAGAGCTAAGAGCAGCGGCCATCCTTTGGCGCCGCTCCTGCACTGTTCTAGCCTTGACGTCAGTCAACTGATCGTTATCTTTTACGAGATTGTCCAACAAGATCTCCGCCACGCCATCAGCGATTAAGGCGCATATATGTTGCTATTCCATCTTCGACATTGTCGAATTGTACCATTTGACCATCGATAAGCACTATTGCCACATCACAATAATCTTTGATTGTTTCCATATCGTGAGAGATAATAATAACGTCCGATTTCTCTCTCCGCGCCCTGAAAGCTTCGCGACAGCGGCGTTGAAAATTTGAGTCGCCGACAGCTGTAATCTCATCCACAAGATAGCAATCAAACTCAATCGCCATTGACAATCCGAACGCAAATCGTGCGGCCATACCTGAGGAATACGTCCTGAGCGGCTCGTTAAGATAGCTGCCTATCTCAGCGAATTCCGCTACGAATTGAAGAACGCGTCTAAAATCCTCACCGTAAGCCCTAGCTACAAACTTTAGGTTTTCTTTCCCACTGAGGAAACCATTAAGTCCATTAGTGAAACCAAGGGGCCAAGAGACACGGACATCCCGTTTGATGCGACCAATATTGGGAAGTTCTGCTCCTGCGATCAGGCGCATCGTCGTCGATTTACCAGCTCCGTTCACACCAAGCAGTCCGTAGGACTGTCCAGCAGCGAAATGCATCGATTGATTACGTAATATGTAGCGTCGGTTTCCAGCAGTTTTATAATATTTAGTCACCTTATCGAGCGTGATCATACACGATGATCCTCAACGGACATCCAGATCAGAGTTGCAGTCATCCAAAGCGAGAGCATGCCGATCGTTAAGATAACCCAATTGGAAAAGCGATCGGGATACACCGACTCGTCGGGCAAGTTAGAGTTAGAAAAGATTGACATGAATGTCGATCGTCTAAGGGCCGTCGATTTGGCAGTATCTAGGTTTCGCACATTGGATTCATAGATTGCTTGAGCAACGATTCGGCGGGTCTCCAACCGTGAAAACTCAGTCAAGCTCGCTGATAACTGAAGGTCGCCGCCCTCTTGTGCGCCAGCAATACTATTCTGGCGAATGGCGATCTGCTCATCGATTGCGGCAATAGAACGCTTCAACTCCCTTGCTCGTGCGGAATTAGAAGCATTCGCGGCTTCTAAAGAGCTCAGACTCACAGCCAACTGTAGCTTTTGCTCTGTCAACTTCCCGATGATCTCACTTAGCATTTTGGCAGACGATAGCGGATCGAAGATGCCAGTCTTATTTTGATAGTCGCGCAGGTTGTCTAGAGCCAATCGATAGTCAGCTAGGCTTGCAGTCACATCTCCCTCGACACGAGCAACCAGATCAGTCTTTGCCCGCTCAGAGATCTTGTCCACCATTTGGTTCGCGGATTGCAGTGCAGCATTGGTGATGAGAACAGAACTTTCCGCAGAGAATGCCCTCACGGTGAACACGATAATCCCAGAAGGGCCATCAACATAGGTATCGACTTGGCTTTTCCAGTAACGAAAAAGATCTTCGAAAGATGCATCTTCTGCAAGCCGAGATAGCGGGTCAGCGGATGTCCCCGCATAAAAGCTCCGTAGATTGATTTCCGATTGAAGTTTTCGGACAATCTCGGGCGACTTTAAATAGTTTGCAACGATGTAAGAGTCTTGCGTTAAGGAGTCTCCTCCGATCATCGACCGGCCTTCGCGCGTTTCTGATGTATCGAACTTTTCGCTTACGCCGATGGTTCGAACTATCATCCTTGTCTCAGTAACATACTGATTGCTTGCGATCATAGAGTAGTAGATTGCCGCAGCAACGCTCGGCAGGACAACGAAAATGAGGAACGAATTAGGCTTGCTGAAAATCTTGCCGAGAACACGCGAGATGACGCCTGATTGCGAAGGTTGAACGTCGCTTGCATCGAGTGGTCTCGCTACGAGCGTAGACGGGTCATGACCAATTTGCAGGCTCATAGCAGGTTCTCATCGCATTTTTAAATAGTTGATTATTGGCCGAGCTCGACCAGCACGCCGGAATACGCTCGCAAAACGCCGATTATTTCCTCTAATTACAGGACATGCGCCCAGTCACGTTCGCCGCATTTTCTACCCACCACAGGGCCTCGGTTTAATGATTCTTATGGCCTAATCAAGGCTTGCGTCGCAAAATCAGGATTTCAGGTCAGTCTGTTTACGTTGAATTTGGAGCATTCGAAAGACATCAAACAAGAGATTATGACCGGTAGAGCCTGCAATCTTGCGAAAGGTACGGCAGAAGAGAACGAGGTAACCTCTGGTGGTTAGCACCGAGACAGTGCCCAGCGACTAAGGCAATTTGTTGGCTCGCTCGACGGAACCGATCCATTAGCCTTATTTCACCATAACGGTCGTCTAATGTTTGCCGAAATGCTCTGACGGCAAGTCGCCCTGCAGTTCTGGTAGCTTTAATCGGATTGCGGCTTAGTTCGTAGCCGAAATAAATCGAGAAATTACGAGATTCGTCGTATGCACGCCTAAGTTGCTCAATAGTGGAATAGTCATGCGAATGATAGACTGTTGCCTTGGGTGCGTACGCTTTGCTGTAGCCAGCCTCAATTACAGACTTAGCCCATATCTGGTCTTCAGCAAACTCCACGTCGGGATAGGGGTGACAATTCCAGACCGATTTCCGGATTAAGGAGTTATTATCTGAGTAAAAGTGCAGAAATTGCCGCCAACCTTTATCGCAATTATACCGCGTAGGGTCACTGTAGCGCGACACGACAAGGGGATAGGAAAGAAATCTATCAAAATGTCGCTCTAAGTCATGTTTAGTAAAGGGGGACGCTGACGGGTATGCGACATGCCGACCAAAAACGCCTGCTATGGAAGAGTCTTGTTCCGCGGCTTCAACCAGATTCGCCAACCAGTATTCGTCTACCGGCTCTGCATCGTGGGTCAAAAATGCTACGAACTCAGCGTTTGAAAGTGCAACGCCGAGATTACGGGTCTTGCCGTGTCCAAAATCAGCAGAAGGTATTTCGACGAGCCTAATCCCACCTAAGCTCCGGACGTAATCAGCAGTTCCATCCTTCGAGCCTGAATCGATGACGGTAACCTCGAAAGGCCAGCTTGTCTTTTGGTTCAGAACCTTACCTAGCACCTTGGGCAGGATGCGCAATGCATTCTTCGTCGGTATAACTACAGCAGCCCGGCAGGACGCCATCACTTAGCCCTATGACCAGCGTAGACAGCAACTCGCTCTTTCAAAGCAGACTCCACAATACGTGCTGACCTCTCCCACGTAAAGCGTTCGACATAGTCTGAGCCTCGAGATGAGAGTTGATTCCGCGCAGATGGATCTCTAAGCAACTCCTCAATCGCATCCGCAATGCCTTCTGGGGTAGGATCGGCAAACTTCATTATATCCTTCGAAAAGATTGAGCGTACAGTTTCCAAATTGAGGTCGACCACCGGCAGGCCGCACGCCATCATTTCTTTGTTCACGAGGGAGTGGTTTGTCACCGAAAACACCACTCCGATGGTCGATGTCCGATAGAGTGTAGCGAGTTCAATTGCGGACAAAATCCCTCTATCACGATAACGGAAAGTCGGGGTAATTGGGCCGAGGTCCCAACCAAAGAACTCCACCTCAAAATCAACCCCGCGCTGCTGAAGGATTTCTAGCGCCATGTATCCCAACTCAACTGCGCGTCTTGGCGTGGCGTATCGCGCATAGAACGCGATACGAGCAGGGGGGCGTTCAGTAAGACCTGACGTTAGATTGTATACGGCTTTGTCGTAAGCCAGAGGCCACGATACAGACCATCGTCCATACTTACACGACATTTTCTCATGCAGCCAATCTCCGGCGCACAAACAGTCAAAGTCGAAATGATACGTTGCCTCGGTCAGAAGAGATTCTGGTCCAGATGGGTAAAAAGCTGGCTCGAAATCCTGGACAAAGTAAAATCGACGAACAAAGCCTCCCATCGCCCTAACCGGATAACATGTAAATCGATCTGTGGCGATCAGGGCGTCCCCTTCTGCGTCGGGTGTTTGGTTGCTAAAGAGCCTGACTTCGCCCGAGAACGGCTGAAAGTGATCGTTGATAGTCTTTTTTGCATCTTCGCCCGATCGATGTACCGTCGGATTTTGAACCAGGAACTCGACTTGATGCCCAAATTTTTCTAGGTAACTTGCGATCCGAAATATCGTCATATGCCCCCCAGCGCCAGCGACAAAATCTGGAATAATCCAAGTGATGCGTAAACGCTCAAGATTCACACTAGAGTACGGCGGCTCTGACTTTGTATCTTTATACGACGTGAAATACTTGAGTTGATCTACTCGCCGCTCGAGCTCACTCTTTGGGGCCTTTTTACGAAGAAACCAGGACCGAACTTTTCTGCCAATACCAGACGCCTTCAACTTCTCCGCCTTTCAAGTGTCGATTAGTTTCACATGCCATTCACCCGTGCGAGAAACCCATCTATCGGCGACAAGAAAAATTCAATCAACTTAATGGAATATCGCGAAACACAACACTCTCCTTGGTTGTGAAACTAGAGAGAGAACCCATAACCTTCTCATCGTGACTACGAATCTTGTAGGACGCTCAAAAGCCGGGGACAGAACACTGATCAAATTTTCGGCGCACTCGGAGAGTTATAAGATTTTGCGAGCGCTACGATATTTTGGTAAAGAGCGCAGACTGATTGTCACGAGCAGAATGGCCGATATGAATTTTTGTGTGTATCACGATATTGGAACTGAGATACACGGTTATCTTGTCCCCGATGGCTTCTCGTCGACTCCTGTCGTTCGCGTGAGACTGAACGGAGCAGAAGCGACCACGGACCTTCCCACGTGGGTATATATTGACGGAGCACGGAAGCAGGGCTTCCACGAAACAGGAAATGTGGGTTTTATCCTGACGGATGAAAATGTTCCTGGAATGAGCGCTGCGCCACAGGTCGAGCTTTCCGACCCTATCAGTGAATTGGTCTTCTACCGACGCGCGCAACCCGGACAATTCTTGCCTAAAAAAGTCCTACGAGTTGAGACCTCGATAGTGCCCCATAACGAAATTGATTTTGCCTTGCGACCACGTTTTCAATTCTATGCAGACAGGGCAGAGCACTACGGTTTTGAAACCGTTAGACAGATGCTTGAAATTATCCATCAGCCATCAGTTTATGTTTCTGGTCGACTTATGGTTAAAAACTTCTGGACTTATATTAATTACAATATCGAAGTTTCAATGATATCGGTTCAGAATCCCTACGTTGAATTAGCAGCAAGGTTAGCGGTCTTCAGTCGGCTAAGAAAATCTGGATTTCGATTTATATCGCCACGCGATAAGGTCCTATTTAAACCGGTTGTAGAGTATTTCGATGATATTGATATTCAAAACGAGCAGGTTCTCAATCGGGCGCTTGCTTCGGCGCCGAAACATATTCTGGCGCTGCTTTCTTCGCCGCTCACCCAACAGCTTGTTGGCTCTACCCCGTCGGATGTTGCTGGCCTGAATGATATTCCGAAGGCGCTGGATGTACTCTCTCAGTTTGATGTCTTCGACAGCGGCAACGACCTCGCCTCATATCCTAAACTAATAGCGGACGCGCTAGCTATTTCGTCAGACGATATACCGATGCGGGGTGCATCCGAATTCATCCTTAAAATTGCAGAGACACTTCGTGCAAATTCTCGTGTCGGTCACCTTCTAGAAGCAGACTTGATCCTTCATCACTTTATTGCCAAGGCCGGAACAAGGGCCGAAGCATCCTAAAATAAGCGGCATGTTGACAGACACAGCTCGCTCAGTCTTGAACCTCGACAGCCATGAGAGGCTGAATGAAGCACGGCGCAAAAACCGTCCAACGTAGACTCCAATGCGTGGCGTTTTTCTGCAATCACGAACATAACCAATCACAGGACTGCGCTATTCAGGCCGTTTTCTTTTTTATCGATAAGTGATCTTAGCGCGGCACCTAATGTGGCATACAGTTTTAGCTGCGATGCAAGGTCACACTCCATGCTATCGATTATCATAGGCGAGATGCCATTCATTTCTAATGCGTCAAGAGCTCCCTTACATTGAGCGCCGAGAGACGCAACATGCGCGATTTCGGGCAGAAGATAAATCGGCAACTCCGCCCTATCATAGTTCCCTGCGGCGGCGAGCGCGCATAACGACTGCTTCAAGCCATTATCGAGCCATTGTCGTGCGCCAACGGCGTCGTCATTCGATAGACAATCGAAGGCCACCTGCTGGCAGGCTGAAATAGTTTTTGTTGCCAACGTCGGCGAGTGACGACTGAATGGACTACGTCCGCATCGCTCGAAAAATCCGCGCGCAACAGTGGAATGTCCGAAACGTTGATGAAACAATCCTATAACATAATTGAGCGAAACAGACCACCGGACGCGAAGCGGCGAAGCGTCGTCAGCAATCATCAAGAAGGGGCGGCATAAATCCTCCATAGGGGAAAACTCATCTATGTCGGCCCCTCTACTCAACATTATGTAGAGCTTTACACACAGAGCGGCTGCCACGTCGACGTCAGACCGGTTTGAACCCATGACGCTTGCAGTCAGTTGCTCAAGCTCATCGACGTTCGCCAGGCGAGTATCCACAGATATCATCGACTTGAGTAAGGATGGGTCCTGATTAGCACCGCCTTGATCATGACTATCCAATAAGGAGAATCCATCGAACGTTGATTGTGTCTCAGGAACGGCGGGCAGGCACATGTAACTAAGCGCCTGCCAACCTGCAACCCAATAGCGTTGATCCGAAAGCTTGTAACGCATCCACCTAGAGTTGATTTCATGCGCTTGGCGCTGATCCGGAACAACAAGTAACTCTGGGATGAGGTTGCTGTCACCCAATTCCAACGCGGCCCGCTCACACCCAAATTCCATGTCAGCCTCGGACCGTATTAGCACCCAGAGCCTGCCACCCGGTAGCAACAAGTCACCGTATTTCGGCAGTATATTTTGACTCAGCTGCCGGATCCTCTGTAGATCAGAGACAAACACAACAAAATCTACAGCCGTCTTTTCCTCGATTGTATCCAAATATAATATACTTGGCCCAAGAATATTGTCTTTCAGTATCCTGCCAAAAATGGGTGCGCTGTCCCCCACGACAAGAATGCGCGGACGAATAGGTGCTAATTTGACGATATTCGATAAGAGGGATGCTATCTCTTCTGCATTTTCGACAAGAAGCTCTGGCTCATTCGCGATGGCTAAAACGCAAAAGTAAAGATCATATCGTCGGGAGAAAAGATCATAGGCACTCGCCCGTGGATGCAGACGAAAGCCGCAAGTGTATGCTAATTTAAGGACAGATCGGCATTCATCTTGGGATCGCGTGACGACGACCCACCCTTTCAAAGCCTGTTTCCGCAGACTTAGCATCTCGTCGGCGCGTGTGGGTACACGATCTACTAGTACATAATCGTATGTCTCGTCGGCCTCGGCCTCAAATGCAATTAAGCCAAGAGAACGAAGCTCTGCGACAAGTGGAGCGGCGAAGGTAGTCGCGCATCCGAACGTACCGAACCCGAATGCAGATAAAGTGGAGTGCGCGAAATCAGCAATCATTCCTCTGGTAACTCTACATCCTGAATTGCTTGCACAACATGAGTGATAATCGACATCCGTGCTGCCGCATTCGATCCGGCGCAACAGAGCATCCTTTGTAAACAATCTGCGAACAGGGACGCCCGACGGAAGACTATCGAATGGTTGTTTGAACCTGCAACAAATATTTCAACGTCTCGAGCCCGAGTTAGATGAGCTAGATGCAAGTGATCCATCCAAAAGTGACTGGTATTGGGATTTCCGTACTCTGAAGCTGAAAAAATAGCTGCCGCGGCACCGGTGCGATCTACCCTATTGTACAGATCAGCAATATCAAGAATATAGTCGGGCGTGCTCTGTACATTCAGTTCTCGACTGATGTTGAATTTTCCCTTCATGTCTTTGTCGTGAAATGTCTGCGGCGAGCATGCGAGCACGTCACAATGGGGTATTAAGGCCCCGATTGCTAGAGCAGCGTACCCCCCTGATGATTGACCAAATGCCAAGCATCGCCGACTTACCACATGTTCGAGCAGGAACTTTGCAATGCCCTCAATATCAGGAAGAAGTTCTGACCCTCCATACCACCAGCTCAACGTGTCCTGAAAATAAAAGACGCGAGATCCAAGTGATCGAGCGACTGACAGCATCGAAAAGCGCTCAAGATTCCCCGCGAAAACTATGAGGTCTGTCTCACAACTTCCGTCGCCTTCGAACACTACACAACCCAACCGATCAGACAGATTATTGAGATCATTAACGAGAAGCCGCAACTCATCAATCGGGATATGTGACAATGGCGTCTGAGAGTACCTCAGCGGGACGCCATTGCTTTTCGTCTCTTCAAAAAAAACGCTCAACGTCCAACGCCCTCTCTCAAACTATAAGGTAGACCTCTACCTACAACTAGGTTTTCGGGAAAGCCCACCTCACTCCGTAGCTTTCGCTTTCATCAACCCCTCGTACAACCCGCGATGCTTCGCCGAGATCACCAAACGCCGCATTTCTCGCTCTTTGGCATCCAGCCCATACAAGGCCGCGGAATTTTGGAAGGCTTTTTGTTCATTATCGATCACTCGACGAACCTCCTCTTCGTTCGAAGCGGCCAGTTCGTAGCCGAAATGCTTGTAGAAGAAGTAGGATTCGGTCGAGGCCCTTTTATAGGTCTCTATCTCGTCGAAGTCGTGCGAATGGTAAACAGTAGCCGTCGGTGCGTAAATTTTGCTATGTCCGGCTTCTATAATCGACTGCGCCCATACCTGATCTTCGCCATAGTCAACTTCGGGATACGGCATTTCTCTCCAGATTGAGCGCCTCATGCAGGAATTGTTGTCGCTGTAGAAATGGAGGATTTGTCGCCATCCTTTGTCACCTGACTCCCATTTCTCAGCGTTTGTAAACTTGCTCACAATCAACGGGTACTTTTCGAACCCTTCGAAGTGATTCGTGATTTCATCTTGAATGTATGTGGGATGGTCAGGATATGGCAGATGGCGACCAAATAGCCCTGCGGCAGATGGGAAATGCTCCATCATCTGGTACACATCGTTCGCCCAGTAAGTCGTCGCCGGAATTGCATCTTGCGTTAGAAACGCGATGTATGGGCTTGTCCCTAATGAGGCGCCCAAATTCCGAGTGCGGCCGTGCTGGAATTCGCTTTGCGGAATTGAATGGAGGATAATGTCGTCTTGCTGTGCGAGCCACTCAGCCGTTCCGTCATTAGAACTGGAGTCGACGCAATAGATTTTCATTCGGGAATAAAGGGTTTGATCTCGGAGGGCATCGATAACCTTTTTCACCTCGCTTAAGCCATTAAATGTCGGAATTACCACGTCGAGAACACTTTTCATTGCCCTATTAACGTCGACTGCAGAGGCCCCCAACCTCTCATAAATTGCGTCTTCGACAGCTTGAGCGGACTTCTCCCATCTGAGGTGCCCGACCCACTCGAGCGCTCGAATAGACTGCTGTTCTCGCTTGATAGGAGACTCCAACAGTTCAGCTACGGCGTCCTTGATGGCGCTGGGCAGCGGGTCTGCGAGCGTAACAACGTCAGGCGGAAATATCGCTCGAGTGCTGTCGCCATCCAGTTCAATAACGGGTAGCCCGCAAGCCATCATTTCCTGCGGCACCAATGAGTAGTTCGTGGCTGAGAAACATATCCCGACGTCGCATTGATTGTAGAGCGCTGCTAGAGCTCGGCTATCTAGGATGCCATGATTCCAAGCTTGATAATTCGCCTCATTGAATGGAAGCTGTTCCTGGCCGAAGAAATGCACTTCAAAATCATCACGTTCTTCCGCGAGCAGCTCCAAAGCCACAAGTGCCATATTTACACAGCGACGCGTGGTAAATGAACGCGAATAAACCGCAATCTTTATTTTCTCACGATCACCCACTCTAACAACAGATTTGTCATCAAAGTATATTTCGGGATCATATGCCAAATCGAAGCTTCTAGACCACCGATTGTACTTGTCAGACATCAAATTCTGGAGCCATTTGCCTGCGCATATGCACGCGAGATCTAGCTCGTAAGTGCGTCGAGCCAAGATGCTCTCAGCACCGGTTGCATAAAACTCCGGCTCGTGATCCTGTACAAAATAGAATTTTGCATTGAAGTTCTGGGCGGCTGCTACAGTGAAGGCAGTATTCCACCCGGTGGCTATCAGCGCATCACCACTTCCATCGACAATACCTTTCTCAGCTATTTTAACTTCCGCTCCAACGCACTGGAAATACTTCACTATATCGTCGTAGGCCTCGGCGGCTGTGGCGTGGAATACGTTATCTAAGATCCAAATAGTGCATTTGTGACCCAACGCTTCGAGCAAATGCACCATGCGGAATATTGTCATGTGTCCACCGCCGCCGCGAGTGAAATCGGGAATGACCCAATGTATGCTCAACTGTCCGGAGGACTTAGGAGCGATCAGAGAGGGAGGGGTTACAACTTGTCTAAGACTTGAAATCGTGCGTAATTGCGCATCAGCAGAAGCCGCATGCTTGCTGTAAGCTAATGGAATCGCTCCGTCCGGCTGGCCCCGTCGGCCTTCTTTTTTCCCAGCAATGATATAATGAATGAAGGGGCTCAGATTGTACTCTGCGATGTCAGGATACGCGTTCAAGTAGTACCGAGTTGAGAAATCCGGCGATGGATCACGACCCTCCTGCCATCCTCGACTAAGATAGTGAGTGACAGGGTCTACTCCGGCAGCTTCGACATCTGGGTTGCGCGCGAGATAAAATCTCACGTCAAAATAGGGACTTACCGTCCTGATATCATCAGCTGAAACTGCACTTGGAATTTGTCTAGAGGATGATGCCCTCGAAATACCAGACTTGCCGCTTAAAGCTGCGATCGCACTCTTGGCTCGGCGAATCCTCTTCATTATTGCGCGCATTAGAAAATCTCTCTGGTAGTTTTAAACATCGAACCGCTTAGAGCGTTATGGGCCTCAATCAGTCAAGCAGAAACCACAAGAGCAACAGCTCGTTCACGTTGTGACAAATGGCCTGAAAGCTCGACGACTTCGCAGGAGATGGCATGAAACGACGAGACTTCTTCCAGCGCACCTTAGGGGCTGCAAGCAGCGCTTCTGTGATAAATTGTTCCACCCTGCTACGCACTGAAAATCTGTCGCCATTTTTGCTTGATGGTGATTCTCCGCAGCCCCAAACTAGTATGGATCCGGCGACCCGAAACGGTGGAGCGAGAGCCACCCCTGCCAGTAGTACGGCGATCTCTTGTTTGGATTTCGGAGCCGTACCAGACTTCCATGGGGAACAGTTCGGTACAGATGTCATTCCGGCGATAAAGGCAGCAGTCGAAGCGGCGTTGTCCACGGTGGGTGATGGCTGCGAGATACATCTACCTCCAGGACGCTATCGAGCATCCACTTCCGCAGTAATAGATCTACGAGGTAGGCGTCATGTGACACTCAATTTTGCAGGATCGATAACTACCGATCCCTCTGCAATGACTGTTTTGACTTTTGTTAACGGCTTTGACATCCGCATTAACGCTACGATGCTAGAAGGTGGAATATTTGACGGCTGGGAAGCTGATCGTCCTTATCGTGCAAACTATCTTGAGTCCGCGAACGTTGCACGTGACGGCGGCCAAGAAGCCATTTGCATACAAGGTATTTTTGGTTGCGAATTGGACCTTCGCGCGTACGGCTACGCCGGAAGATTGCTGAGAACTACAGAAAGAGCCGATCAATCACATCCACCGACTGGTGCATTCAGCGGGCGACTGGAAACAGGGCGCCATAGCAACCTCCAAAAGGCCCGTGTCGCTCAAGTCCTGTGGGCAGACAGTGGCACTGAAGTGGGAACGGGAAATTGGGGGTCGCTTGAGCGGGTAGTTTGCGACTTCGACTATTTCCCGCCGGTCTGGACTAATCTGAATGACATCGAAATTGCAACCTTTGATTGCGCTTTCGCTGTGGCCGGTCCCGAATTCCGTGGCTGCGTAGTTGTCGAAGGAAATTATTGGTACGTTGGCGATCTAGATGGCGGCAATCTCTCTAACCACATCACCTTTAAGCCATCATCTGAAAGGAAGTGTGAGGCGCTTAGAGTTTCGCGAATGCGTTTTTTGAACCGAGGAGTTGGTCTTTACGTGGACGGTGCAAGTCGCTTTGATTTTTCTCTAGATCATTCCTCAGGTCATCACTCTCCTCTTTGGGCAGCGGCACAGCTCAAAGACGCCCGGAATGGCAGTGTGACTGTAACGGCCAGCGGTTACGGAGAACGCCTGATTTTGATAAGAGGTGCGGATAGCGATAACCTACGAGTGACGCCTATTGACCAGAATTTCCGAGCATCAGACAATATGGTAGAGGTCAGCGAAGATGTGCACGGACTGATCCTTATAGACCGTCCACTTCTTCAAAATGTGCTTCACTCAAAAGCGCGTATCGCAGTCCGGAGCCATTCACAAGTTATCATAGATACACCGGTGTTCCTTGGAGACGATGGGGCTATCTTCGATCTAGTTGATGGGAACCAGGTTTTCGTGAGGGGCAGCTTTCATCGTGGCGAGGCGATCCTCGCGCGCAACTCCCCGCCTAGACATTTCAACTCTGGCGGCAACGATGCTTTGCTTATCCAGGACCTCCGGATAAATGCAGGAAGCAACACTCACGGCGACGGCGGTGAGATTACATTTGGTATTGGCTTGGGCGCATTCTCAAAGTCCGCGCCCATGGCAATCCTGAAAAGCAAACTAAGCAATGCAACTGACACAGAGCTGCAGGGCGGGCTGTCAATGCAATTTCGCCATATAGGGAACAAGATATATGACGGGTTCGAAGTCTCCGCAAGCATGACAGAGAACGAAACCGTGGGTGTCCTTCTTACAGTTGAGCACGGCCGATACGTACCAAAACGGATCAAAATGTCTGAACCGGACCCGATCAATGGTAGGCGTCTCCTATATGTAGACGGATCACAGGACGACCCAATAGAATGACGACCACTGGCGCTACCAGTGACCTTGACGCAACTCCGATCCCAATAAGGCCTTCAAACCCATGGTTACAACTAACGCGATCGCTTTCAAGCGCATGTTGAATGTGATGAACGCAGTAATCATGCGGGACATTAGAAGCCGTTTTTTTAACCATGGGCTCGGCTTCCTCATCCCTCCACTGATGCCCGTTGCTCACGCTCTGATACTGTTAACTATCTACACATTTACATCAAGAACAGCTGTATTCGGCGAGGATCTTCTGTTGTTCTTTGCTACAGGTCTCGTTCCTGCTTTGACGTTTACGTACATTTCCAGGTTCATGGCAGTCTCTATAGTTGCCAATAAAGGAATGCTCTCATTCCCTGCCGTCCACCTCCTCGATATCGTTCTCTCAAGAAGCTTTCTCGAGATGGTTAGTATCATGATTTCGATCGTCGTGATGTTTGTGATCCTACTAAGTGTTGGGTCGGACCCCTACCCGGCTTTTCCTGCACAAGCGCTCATCGCAATGGTCTTCACGGCTATTCTGGCTATAGGGGTCGGAATTGTAGCGAGCGTTATTTCCTCGATTATCCCCATTTTCTCAATGATTTACTCTATATCTATGGCCTTAGTGTACGTAACTTCCGGCGGCCCAATTTATCTCCATACCGCTCCGGAGAAAGTACTGTACTTGTGTTCTTTCAATCCTGTTTTCCATGCCGTCGCGTGGATGAGAAGCGCATACTACATCGGTTACCCTACACAATATTTCAGCGAAACGTATCTCATTGCGTGGTGCCTGCTCAGTGTTACAGTTGGACTTTTGTTGGAGCGCTATCTCAAGAAATTCGTCTTGAACGCGTAACACGGTCACCCGCCTCATTCGCGAAGCCCCTCCTTTAGGAAAGTCACCAAAGTTTATCGGTTGTTCGACGTTAAGTGGCCTCATTCCTCGACCTGTGGCTCCCGGCGGCCAGCAGTCCGGCAAGGCATAACCGGACTTGACTGCTTTTAACGTCCGTCCGTTCAACCACTCAAGCGAAGGAAAGCCATATCGGCCGAGCCAAATTTGCGGGATGGCTCGATGTAGCTGAATGCGTGGCGGGGCAGCCTCGCGCAGGTTAGGTTATATATTTCTCTTTCTTTGAGTTTGGTGGGCATATCTGCCCCCCTTCATCGGCCACATTTGACCGGCTTTGCACGGATAGAGGGGGAAACTTTGTCCGTCTTTTCGCGTGCCTCAGATGCGTGTAAATTCGATGTTCCAGGGGGCGATATTCCGTGTTGTGCCCGATGCCATTTCCCCACCGGATCTCACCAGTCATTGATCTCAAGCTCGCAGATTGCGCTGAATGGTCTTGACGCTCTTGCAGGTCGCGTCTGCAATCGGTCACTAGGACGGCCACGCCTTCTCGCACGCAACGACCGCAAGAACTGCCTCGAAGAACGACACTCGATCTATAAATGGAAGACAAGGTGGATTCCAACCCACGGACGCTTTCACGTACACACGCGTTCTAGGCCTGCGCCTTAAACTACTCGGCAAACTGTCCTAAAAAATATTCCATGTCACTGTGGACTCAAAAACGTTGGAACGGCGAGTTTTCGGGCCTGCCTGCTGGCGGACGGCAAGAGAAGCAGGCGCCTCAATTTGCCCGGCATCAACTTTCCTGCGTGTTTGATGAGGGTCTGCTACATGCCTCGAGGTGGCAATCTGGCATGGCGGTCGGAAAGGCCGCAAAGATCGCGCGCCTTTCGCTTAACGCACCCCTTCTAATACGCTAAGACGAAAAGACATCATGTCGACACGCGAGGCGCAAATGACCCATGACGATTCGAGCCAGATTACGGAACGCAAGCGCGGCTCCGGGGTCAAACTGGTCTATGATCTGTTGCGCGACGAAATTCTCGACCTGAAGCTTTCGCCCGGCAGCGCGATCGACGAGGTTCAACTCGCAGCGCGTTTCGGCATGTCGCGCACGCCGATCCGCGAGGCTTTGGTGCGGCTTGCCGGCGAAGGGCTGATCGAGACCCTGCCGAACAGATCGACCATGGTGTCGAATATCGATTTTCTCGGCATGCCCGCCTATTTCGATGCGCTTGTGCTTATGTACCGCGTCACCACCCGGCTGGCGGCGCAGCATCACAGGGCGGACGATCTTCTTCTCATCCGCGAGCGACAGGCAGAGTTCAGCGCGGCGGTGGCGGCGCAGGATGCGCTGGCGATGATCGCCACCAATGCCGATTTTCATTCGGCCATCGCTGCTGCCGGCCGCAATGCCTATTACGCCAGCTTCTTCGACCGGCTGCTCGGCGAGGGACGGCGCATGCTGCGCCTCTATTACCAGTCCTACGAGGATCGCCTGCCGCCGCGTTATGTCGATGAGCACGAGGAAATCATCGCCGCCGTCGAGGCACGCGACGTGGCCGAGGCAGACCGTCTCGGCAAGGCGCATGGCGAGCAGATCGTTGAACAGATCGGCCGGCTTCTTACCCGCAACGACCGCCTCGATATTGATCTTTGACATCTTGTATTTTTTTTGTCGACAAAGAAAATGGAAGGAGTATTCTCTCTATCCAAGGGCTAGGGATCGTCTCCGCCGGCCGTTTTGATATCGAGGATTTGCAAGATGAAATCGAAGATTTTCTCCGGCGTCGTACCGGCACTGATGACCCCCTGCAAAAGCGACCGCACGCCGGATTTCGACGCGCTGGTTGCCAAGGGCAAGGAGCTGATCGAAGCGGGCATGTCCGCCGTCGTCTATTGCGGCTCGATGGGTGACTGGCCGCTTCTGACGGACGCGCAGCGCATGGAAGGCGTCGAGCGCCTGGTGAAGGCCGGCATTCCGGTCATCGTCGGCACCGGCGCGATCAACTCCGCTTCGGCCGTTGCCCTTGCCGCGCACGCCCAGAAGGTTGGCGCTCAAGGGTTGATGGTCATCCCGCGCGTCCTTTCGCGCGGTTCGGTGATTTCCGCCCAGAAGGCGCATTTCAAGGCGATCTTGTCGGCGGCTCCGGATCTTCCGGCGGTCATCTACAACAGCCCCTATTACGGCTTTGCCACCCGCGCCGACCTGTTCTTCGCGCTGCGCGCAGAACATCCGAACCTTGTCGGCTTCAAGGAATTCGGTGGTCCGGAAGACATGCGTTATGCGGCCGAAAACATCACCAGCCGTGACGACGACGTGACGCTGATGATCGGTGTCGATACCGCCGTCTACCACGGTTATGTCAATTGCGGCGCAACCGGCGCCATCACCGGCATCGGCAATGTTCTGCCGAAGGAAGTGCTGCATCTTTGCAATCTCGCCCAGGCTGCCGCCAAGGGCGATGCGGATGCGCGCGTTCGCGCCAAGGAGCTGGAAGAGGCGCTCGGCGTGCTCTCCTCCTTCGACGAAGGCCCGGATCTGGTGCTCTATTTCAAGCACATGATGGTGTTGAAGGGGAACAAGGAGTTCTCGCTCAACTTCATCGAGACCGACGTGCTTTCCGACAGCCAGCGCGGTTATGTCGAGGCACAGCTGAAACTCTTCGACAGCTGGTATGCCGACTGGAGCAAGCTGCCCGGCGCAGTTCAGACCTGCAAGGCCTGATATTCGAACACGCAAAGCCCTCCCACAAGGAGGGCTTTGTCACATAACAAGGGGAAGATGCGCGAAGCCGCAAACGGCCGCGTGAGGTTGGGACGATCAGGGAAATGGCAAGGTCGGATATAGTCGTCATCGGGGCGGGGGTCGTCGGCCTTTCCGTCGCCATCGCTGCGCAGATGCGCGGTTTCAACGTTACGGTCATCGACCGGGAGGGTCCGGCGGCGGGCGCTTCGGCGGGCAATGCAGGCGCTTTCGCCTTTACCGATATCCTCCCGCTTGCCTCCCCCGGCATCCTGAAAAAAGCGCCGAAATGGCTGCTCGATCCGCTTGGGCCGCTTTCCATTCCGCCCGCTTATGCACTCAACATCGCGCCTTGGATGTTCCGCTTCTGGCGCGCCTGTTCGGCCTCGCGCGTGGCGCATTCGACCAGCGCCCAGACGGCACTGATGGATCTTTCCAAGGCCGAGCTCGAGCCCTTCCTGTCGGCCACCGACACGCTTTCCATGCTGCGCAAGGAAGGCAATCTGCAGGTCTATGAAAGCGATGCAGAATTCCGCACCTCGCTGCCCGGCTGGGAAGCACGCGAAGAGCACGGTATCGAGTTCCAGCACATGGATGCCGCCGAGATGGCCGGTATCCAGCCGGGGATCGCGCCCCGCTTCATCCGCGGCACGTTCACGCCCGGCTGGTATTCGATCGCCGATCCGAAACTCTACACGCTGGTGCTTGCCGAGAATTTTCGCGCCCGCGGTGGCGTCGTCGAGATTGCCGAGGTCAAGGCTTTGCGCCCGGTTTCGGATGGCGTCGAGATCGTGCTTGCCGGCGATGTTGCACGCTTGGCCGGCAAGGTCGTGCTTGCGGCCGGCGCATTCTCGCATCGCATTGCGCGCACACTTGGTGAAAACATACCGCTCGAGACCGAGCGGGGCTACAACACCACCCTCCCCTCAGATGCGCTCGACCTGCGCACGCAGGTCACATTCGGCGGCCATGGCTTTGTCGTCACCCGCCTGACCAGCGGCATCCGTGTCGGTGGCGCGGTGGAGCTCGGCGGGCTGTCATTGCCGCCGAACTACGCGCGCTCGGAAGCGATGCTGAAAAAGGCGAAGAGCTTTCTGCCGGGCCTGAAAACCGAAGGCGGCGTACAGTGGATGGGCTTTCGGCCGTCCATGCCGGACAGCCTGCCGGCAATCGGCCGGGCCAAGGCGACTGCGAACGTCGTCTACGCCTTCGGCCACGGCCATCTCGGCCTCACCCAATCGGCAGGCACGGCAAGGCTCGTGGCGGATCTCCTGCAGGATCAGTCACCCGCCATGGATCTTACAGCGTTTTCGCCCAGCCGTTTCGGCTAAAGCAATTCCAGCAAAAATGGGAACCGGTTTTGCGTCCGGAATTGCGGTAAAATGAAGAGATAGAGCGGTTTCGCGTTTCGAAGAAAAGCGGAAGTGCTCTAGGCTCGCAACACGCCGGTAATCAGCGTCACGGATACGACAGCCAGCCAGATGGAGGCCGCACGCTGGACCAGCAGCAACCGCCTGTTGCCGCCATCACCCGCCTGGGTCAGCCGGCCGAAGCCACCCCACAGCATGGCAACGACCATGACCATGATGCAGAAGGCGAAAAGGCGCGGCAGGAACTGACTGTCGGCGGGGGACGGTAAAAGCACGAGGCCGAAAATCAGGGCTTTGGGGTTGAGCACGGTGGTGAGATAGACACGGCTAGCGGTCACGCCGCTGCCGTTTTGCGCATCGCCCGGCATGCGCCAGAGCCTGACTGCCAGGAACATGACCCACACAGCCGCAACCACTTTCAATGCGACGGAAGCGGAAGGAAAACGGGCGAGAAGTTCCGCGCCCAACCATGTCAGCGGCAGGATCGCCGTCAGGTAACCGGCAAGTTCCGCGGGCAGAAGCCTCGCCGAGGCGCCAAGGCCGCCGCGCGCGCCGGCAATGCCCATCAGCGTATTCGTCGGCCCCGGCGCCAGCAGAAGCGCAAGAACAGCGGAGAGGAAGGCAAAATATGTCATGTGCAGATAGGATTCCCCAAAAGCTGCCCGGACGCTAGGGCGCGGGTCGGTGCGAAACATTGACCTGCGTCACCTTCGCAACCATATTTCTCAACAATATCGATGTTTTATAATAATTACGCCCACCAGAATAACCTTATACTTACCTTTCAACGGACATCATCGGAACATTCAATATCCAAGTCATTTAGAACCGGGAAATTTTGACGGATGGCAGTCGGGAGGGGACGACTTCAGCAGGAAATACTGGATATGCTTGCTCGCGGTTGCTCGGTAAGGGAGGCCGGCAATCATATCTGCAGCCATGCCGAACAGATGGCCGAAGGCGTGCTCTGCTCGCTGGTCACCGTCGATCGCAGCGGCCATCTGCATCCTTTGGCCGGCCCCACAATTTCGAAAGAGTATTCGGCAGCACTGGACGGTATTGCGATCGGGCCGGGTGTCGGGTCCTGCGGTACTGCCGCCTTTCTCGGTCAGCCGATCGCGGTCGAGAATATCTTCACCGATCCTTACTGGCTGCCGTATCGGGCGCTCGCAGATATTCTGGCAAGAGAGCACGAGGTCAAGGCCTGCTGGTCGAGCCCGATCCTGCAGAGCGACGGTCGTGTGCTCGGTGCCTTCGGTTTCTACTACAAGGAAAACCGGGGACCGACCGAAGACGAGCGTATGATCGTTGCCGAATGCGTCGACCTCTGTTCGCTAGTGCTTGAACGCGAAGAGATGAAGGCTGAGAACCAGCGACTTGCCTATTTCGATATCCTCACAGGGTTGGGCAATCGCGCCAATTTCATCAGAACGGTCGAGGAGAGGGCGAAGAACAATCCCGATCCGTTCGGTATCCTCTTGATCGATATCGATCATCTGGGACAGATCAACGATGCCTTCGGCCACACGACGGGCGACCGGCTGATCCTCGAGGCGGCGCATGCGATCACGCGGATCATCGGGCCTGAGAAAAGCTTCAGAGTCGATGCCGACGAATTTGCGGTGCTGATCGACAATGATCCGTCGGATCTGGCCGCGGTCTGCACAAGCATCCTGGACGCGATGGCAGAGCGCAGCCTGCAGGAAAACAGCCACACACTTCGCCTCTCGGCAAGTTGCGGCGGCGCCATCTGCGACCCGTTGCATCCGTCCGGCGTTCCGTCCTATCTGCAACATGCCAATCTCGCGCTTCATCATGCGAAACAGACTGCGCGCGGCAGTTTCGTTCTTTACAGTGACGAGCTTGCCGGCGCGGTGACGGAACGTTTTCGTGTCCTTCAAACCGTTACCAACGCGCTTATCGAAGGGCGTATCGAGCCGCATTACCAACCGATCGTCCGGCTAGACACCAAGGAGATAGTCGGGCTGGAAGCGCTTTGCCGCGTGCGTACGGCGGACGGACAGGTTCTCTCGGCCGGAATGTTTGCGGAAGCCTTGCAGGATGCCTCGCTTGGCCATCAGTTGACGAACCTCATGCTGAAGCAGGTTGCCGGCGACATGCGCTCATGGCGCGATCAAGATCTTCCGCTTTCCTATGTCAGCGTGAATGTGTCGATGGCGGATTTCGATCAGGGAGACCTGCGGGCGCGGATCAGCCAGATCTTCTCACAGGAAAAGGTGCCGCCTGAACAGGTCGTCGTTGAAGTCACCGAGACGGTCTATATGGACGAACGCGACAGCAAGGTCGGCCAGACGATCGAAGGCATGCGGGCCGATGGATTGCTGGTGGCACTTGACGATTTCGGCACCGGTTATGCCTCGCTTACCCATCTCCTGAATTTCCCGGTCGATATCGTCAAGATCGACAAGAGCTTCGTCGATCGCATGTCGGGCGGTCCCGGCGAGGTGATCATCAAGGCGCTGCTCGGCATGGCGAGCGGACTGGGTGTTCGCATGGTGGCGGAAGGTGTCGAGACAACAGATCAGGCACTTCGCCTGCAGCGTCTCGGTTGCGGTTTTGCACAGGGGTATCTGTTTGGTCGACCCGCAGACCGCGACACGACAACCGAAATCCTTCGACGTCAGGCGCAGCAGCGATCGGCTTGAAGAACACAACAAAAGGCCGGAGCGAATATCACGCCCCGGCTTCGTTCAATGGATGTCAAAAGCTTATTTCGGGAAATCTGCCGAAAGGCTGACATCTTTCCAGCTCTCGATTTCGGCAAGGCGCTCCGCAAGTTTGCCGGTGATGCCGTTATAGGCAAGTTCACCGAGCACCAGATGGCGCGGTGGGTTTTGCGTTTCAGTCGCCTTGATCATCGCCTCGCCGGCACGAACCGGATCGCCCGGCTGCTTGCCGCTATAGCCGGCGGTCGTGGTCATGCGGCTACCGGCCGTCTCCTGATAGTCGGCGATTTTCACCGGTGTCTGCTTCAACGAACGGCCTGCCCAATCGGTACGGAAAGGCCCCGGCGCCACGCAGGTCACCTTGATGCCGACCGGCCCGCCTTCGGCGGCAAGCGCATCGGAAAAGCCCTCGACCGCATGTTTGGTGGCGGCGTAATAGCCCGATCCGGCAAAGCCGATGAAACCGGCCTGTGAGGTCAGGTTGAGGACATGTCCCTTACGACGGGTGCGCATGCCGGGCAGGACGGCACGCGTCATGGCGAATAGTCCGAAGACATTGGCGTCGAACATGTCCCTGATTTCGGCTTCTTCACCTTCCTCTAGCGAGGCCTGATAGCCGTAGCCTGCGTTGTTCACCAACACATCAATGCGGCCGAATTTTTCTTCCGCAGCCTTTACCGCCGCCTCGATCTGGGCCTGATCCGTGACGTCGAGATCGACGGCCAGTGCATTGTCATAACCAGCCACCAGATCGGCAAGCCTGCTCTTGTCGCGGGCGGTGACGACGGTCGGCCAGCCGCGATCGAGCGTCAGCTTGGCGAGTTCGCGGCCAAAGCCGGTCGAGCAGCCGGTAATAAACCAGACGGGAAAAGAAACGTCAGCCATTGGGAAATCTCCGATGAGAGCAATTCCAGCAAAAGTGGGCGCAGGTTCTGCATGCGGAATTGCGTTGAAACAGAAAGACCAAGCCGGATCATAAAGATGAGGCGGGAGGAAATTGGGACGCCGCTTCAACATATGGATACGAAAAAGGACGGCAAGGGTTTCCTTGCCGTCCTTTCAAAGACTTCGTGATCTGGGCGACGATCAGTCGCTGACGCGTTCGACGATTGCGCCGCAGCGGGTGAGCTTCTCTTCCAGACGCTCAAAACCGCGATCGAGGTGGTAGACGCGGCTGACCATGGTGTCGCCTTCGGCGGCAAGGCCGGCGATGACGAGCGACACGGAGGCGCGCAGGTCGGTCGCCATGACCGGGGCACCCTTCAGCTTGGAAACGCCTTCGATGCGCGCCATCTGGCCCGAGAGCGAGATCTTGGCACCTAGGCGGGCCAGTTCCTGCACGTGCATGAAGCGGTTTTCGAAGATGGTTTCAGTCACATGCGAGACACCCGAGGAACGGGTCATCAGCGCCATGAACTGCGCCTGCAGGTCGGTCGGGAAGCCCGGGAAGGGTTCGGTGACGATATCGACCGGCTGGATGCCGTTACCGTTGCGCACGACGCGCAGGCCGCTTTCGGTGTCGGTGATTTCCGCACCGGCGAGGCGCAGCGTGTCGAGTGCATTGTCGAGCAGCGAGGCGCGCGTGCCCGTCAGCGTCACGTCACCACCGGTCATGGCGACGGCCATGGCATAGGTGCCGGTCTCGATACGATCCGGCAGCACGCGGTGACGCGCGCCATGCAGGGAGGAGACGCCTTCGATGGTGATGGTCTTCGTGCCGGCGCCGGTGATCTTGGCGCCCATGGCGATCAGGCAATCCGCCAGATCGACGATTTCCGGCTCGCGCGCAGCATTGTCGATGACGGTCGTGCCCTTGGCGAGCGTTGCTGCCATCAGCAGAACATGGGTCGCTCCGACGGACACCTTGGGGAAGGTGTATTGCGCGCCGACGAGACCGCCCTTGGGGGCCGATACGTTGACATAACCGCCGTCGATCTCGATCTCGGCGCCAAGCGCTGCAAGGCTTTCGAGGAAGAGGTCGACCGGACGCGTGCCGATGGCGCAACCACCGGGCAGCGAGACGCGGGCCTTGCCTTCACGCGCCAGAAGCGGGCCGATGACCCAGAAGGAGGCGCGCATCTTCGAGACCAGCTCGTAAGGAGCGGTGGTGTCGACAATCGTGCGGCAGGTGAACTGTATGGTGCGGGCGTAGCTGTCGGTCTGGCCTTCGCGGCGGCCGTTGACGGAAATATCGACGCCGTGGTTGCCGAGAATGCGCAGAAGCTGCTCGACGTCTGCCAGATGCGGCACGTTTTCAAGCGTCAGGGTGTCGCTGGTCAGAAGCGAGGCGATCATCAGCGGCAGGGCGGCGTTCTTGGCGCCGGAAATCGGAATGATGCCGTTCAGCTTGTTGCCGCCGGTAATGCGAATGCGATCCATGGTTGAAAAACTTTCCCTCTCACGCTCAGAAGGTCGCGTCCTTAGACGAAAACCCCTGGCGCTTCAATGTTTCTAAATCTGGTGACGTCCCGTGACCGCTATAGTCAGGATGATTCGTCCGATTTTGCGGCAGACGGCGTGGATGCCGGAAGTCCCTGTGTATCGTCCGCTTCGCCGGCGCGGCGAGCGCGGGCCTGTCCCTTGCGACGCATCAGATTTTCGCGAAGTTTTGCAGCGGCCTTTGCCTTGCGATCGGCCTCTCGCGCCGCCTGCGCCCTGCGGGCGCGATCACCGCGGCTTTCGCCCCTTGCAGGGCTGTCATCATCATTTACGTCGTCATTTTCGGCCATGGATGTCCATAACCAAAAAGCCCGGAAAACAAAAGCGCACCCAGTGTTTTTATCACCGGGTGCGCAATGCTGGAACGGACTGTCTCACGCGAGCGAGAAGGGTTCCACCGGCGTGTCGCAACTCATCCGGTTGCGATCGACAGCGGCAAACGCATGGCGGGATGTCGCGGGGTCACGCAGCACCCGGGAGGCAAGCAGTGCGACATCGGCACGGTGGATGAAACCGTGGACCTGAGGGTTGCGGGTCAGCAGCCCATTGCCCGTGGCGGCTTCGGAGACGAGGCCGCCCGGACGCAGGATCGTCCAGTCGAGACCGCTCTCTTTCAACCTGTCTTCGGCAAACGTCTTGGCGTCGACGACCGCACCGAAGGCCGCGATCGCTCTTTCCGACCGATAGGGCGCCATGTCTCCGCAGCCCATGGAGGTGATGAAGACAAAGCGCCCTGCCCTGCCACTCGCAGCCGTCGCTTCGATGACGTTGATATTGCCTTCGTCATCGACAAGCCGGCCATCCTCGCCTCGCCCGCTCAATGTCGAGACGACATCGAACGGACCGGGCAGGTGCGCCAGCGCCTGCTCTATCTCGGGCCGCGACAGGGCATCGCCGCGCAGGATCTCGACGCCGATTTCCTGCAGATGCCGGGCATCCGATTGCGGCCTCAACATCGCGATAACCGGACGACCGGCGGCACGCTCGAGCCGCACCAGTTCGAGGCCGACGCCGCGGCTTGCGCCGAAAATCAGAAGCGGCCGCATGTCAGGCATTGCCTGCAGGCCTGGCGAACTGGATGGCGAGCCGTTCGAAACGCTCGACCTGCACGGCCTTCAGCTTGCGTTCCCTGTCACGGCCAACATAGATCTTGAAGATCGTCTCGCCTTCGGCATTGAAGAACTGGATCGACCTTGTTTCCATGCCCATGAACAGGCGGCGGACGAAGAAGATTGCGGCGCAGTTTTCCGGCCGCAGATGGCCAGAAAGGCCGCCGGGGCCGCCGTGCAAATTATACATGCCGTGGCCCATCTCTCCCTTCGGCAAGGGGCCGGAAAACTCGATGATGGCATCCTTCGAATGGCAGATGAACATGACGTCGCCCCAGTTGGCGATATCCGTCAGCACATCGATGAAATGGCGCCCGTCGATGCGGGTAACACCTTCCGGCAGGCATTCGAGCACCGTCTGGAAAGGAACGCCATATTGCGCCGAAAGCGCTTCCAGCACGCCGTCCGGCTTTTCGGCGATGGCCTGTTTGATCTTGATGATGGCTTCGGCTTGGTCGAGATCGGACATGTCCCTGCTCCGTTTCAATGAGTTCGTTCAGGCCGCATCGCGTGAAGGGCCCAGTTCAAGGGTCAAAATGTCGTGGAGAGCGGCAATCAGGTTCGAGTACCAGAAGCGGCCTGCGGTGGTGAGTTCGACGATACCGCCCGCAAACGACAGGAGGCCCGCCCCCTGCCACTGGGCGATAAGCGGCTCCAGTACCGGCGTCATGGCGCGACCGGAAGTCCGGTCCAGCTGGCCGAGATCGAGATGCCCGACCTCGAAACCCGCTGTCACGAGGGTGCGCAGAGCGGAAAGCTCGTCGGAAATCATCATCATGCCGAGCGATTTGCGTCCGGCCCTTATGTCGTCGCCATAAACCGCCAGATCGCCGTTCAGGCCGTAACCTACCGGACCGATGGAACCGCCGGCGCCGGAACCGAAGGCGATGCAATCGGCTCCCTGCTTGATCAGCAGATTGTAGAGGTTTCGCTCGCGCGTAGTGCGGGCCCAGTGGTTGTTACTGATCTGGCGCCAGTTCCTGCGCCGGAAGAATTCCGCCCCGGTTCGATAAAATGCACCGATCTGGTTCAAGTTCGGCGTTGCCGGAAACTTTCCGGCTTCAATCGCCTTGAAGAGCGGCGTTGTCGGGATGAGGTTCAATCCATAGAGATCAAGTCCATCGGGACCGATATCCACCGCCGTTTCCAGATCCCGCTGCCACACATCGAGCGTCTGCCCCGGCAGCCCGTAGATGAGGTCGATCACCACAGCGGCGCGATCCTGGTCGCGCAGATATTCGAGGAAACGGATGGCCTCCTCGCGGCTGGAGCGACGTCCCTGCCGCTTCCTCACATCCGTATCGAAGGTCTGGACGCCGATCGAGAACCGGTTCGCCCCCGCCTCCAGGCAGGCATCGATCTTGTCCGGGGTGAAATGGATGATCCGGCCCTCAACGGTGATCTCGCAATCGGGCGCGAGCGGCAGCTCGGTGCGGACGGTGGTGATGATCCGCGACAGTTCTTCCGCGCTCAGCGCCGTCGGGGTGCCGCCGCCGAGATAGACGGCGTGGATCGGGTTGTGGCGCAGGGCATTGGTTTGCGCCTCACGCCTGATCTCCTCGATGACCAGTTCGGTGTAATCCGCCCCGGTCTGCGGCACATAGGCATTGCGGTAAAAGCCGCAGAAGAGGCAGTGGTTGGCGCAGAAAGGGACGTGGATATAGGCGAGCCGCTTGCCCGGTTTAGCCGGCTGAGACTGGAGCTAAAGCCAGACATCCTGCATCTCTTCCGGCGGCAGACGCCGCTTGCCGCGAAACGGCATCACCGCCCCCCGCCGGCTGAATGCCTCACTCAGCGGATCGAGCCCGGTTCCGGCCGCAAAATAGCGTGCCAAGTCCTCACTCGATGCCATGCCCAAACTTCTCCGCTGATTACCGATCGTCAATATGACGGCAATCTAGAGGCTGGAGACATGGGGCCACTTGCTGCAGATCAAGTGACTTGAGGATTTAACTCATGTTTTAGAATCGGGCTCGATGGAGCAGCAGATGCGGATAGCTCAAAACAGGCCGGGGCGCTGCGCGGTCGTATCGTTGTCGCCGATAGTTTCGACATCGGCGAGCCGGACGAATTCAACGCCGCGGGCCTTGAGCTTCAAAATAGCATTGGCGACACCCTGCCCTGCCGCATGGGTCGGCTGGTTGATGTGGGAGATGATGACATCCCCGTCCTTGGCTGCCGCAATGCGCTTTTCGGCAGAGCCTGCACCAAGCAGTGAGCCATCATCGCCGTTCAGCGAATAACCGGCGACGCGATAGCCCATCTTGCGGATCTCATCGATCGAGCTCGCATCGTATTTCGCCGTCGCCCCCCGGAACCAGCGGGGCGCCGAAAAGCCCGCAGCAATCACCGCTTCCGCCCCCTTGCCGACTTCCCGCGATACGGCTTGTGGTGATCCGGCGGACGGGATGCCATAGACGGGCACGGCGACATCGATCGCCGGAATGTGGTTCTCGCCGTGGTTCTCGATCTCGAACAGGTCCGGATTGGCGAGAAAGACCGCAACTGTCTGCGGGTTCTTTCTGAGCCAGCGGGCGGTGACAAAAACCGTGGCCGGAATACGCTCCTTGAGAAGCGTCGAGAGAATGCGCTCGTCCACCGCACCCATACATGCGTCGAAGGTCAGAGCGACACGCGACTTGGCACCGGCCTCACCCTTGGCAAGATGCAGGCGCGGCTCGACCAGCTTTACCTTTGGCAAGACGGCTGACGGCGATTGGGCGGCAGCCTTGGGGATATCCGAGGCATAGGCCGGCAAGGCGGCAATACCGCAGAAAAGAAGAACGAGACCGGCTGTCAAAGAGGGGCGCATGATATCCGTCGGATCAGATTGTTTGCGCTTCCCTTACTCCTCAAGCAATCGCTTATCCATAATCATTTCGGCATGACACCCCTGTCGTTGACCGCGCATCAGAAGCGCACGGCGGCCAGACGCTGGTGGAGCGAGCGAAGATCTTCCACCCGGCGACCGGCCAATTGCCCTTCCCAGGCGATCGCGGTCTCGACGATCAGGTCGAGATCGTCATGGCGCGGCTGCCATTCGAGAAGCCTGCGGGCGAGTGTCGAATTGGCAACGACGCTTGCCGCATCTCCCGGACGACGCGGGCCGTAATGAACCTCGAACGAGTGGCCGCTGACGCGCTTTACCGCGTTCAGCACTTCCAGCACCGAGTAACCGCGGCCATAACCGCAATTGGCAATCAGCGGCTCGCCACCACGGCGCAAATAGCTCAGCGCCTTCAGATGCGCTTCGACGAGATCGGTGACGTGAATATAGTCGCGCACGCCGGTTCCGTCCGGTGTCGGATAGTCGGTGCCATAGATATCGACGCCCGGCCGTTCGCCAAGGGCTGCTTCACAGGCAAGCTTGATCAGATGTGTGGCACCGACCGTCGACAGGCCGGTACGGCCGAGCGGATCGGCACCGGCGACGTTGAAATAACGCAGGGCGACGAAGCGGAAGTCATGAGCTGCGGCGGCATCGCGCAGCATCAGCTCCGACATCAGCTTGGACTGGCCGTATGGGTTTTTCGGCAGCGTCATCGCGCTTTCCAGGACCGGTGTATCGTCCTTCTGGTCGCCATAGACCGCGGCGGTGGAGGAAAAGACGAAATGCCTGATGCCGGCCTCGATCGCGGCAGCCGCCAGAAGCCGGGTCTTGCTGGTATTGTTCTCATAATAATCAAGCGGATGGGCGACCGATTGCGGCACGACGATCGAGCCGGCGAAATGCAGGATCGCCTCGATCTGGTTTTCCGCGAAGACCTGGGCTAGCAGGGCCTGATCGCCGACATCGCCGAGATAAAAGCGCGCCGCATCCGGCACCGCCCAGCGGAAGCCGGTCGAAAGCCGGTCAAGCACGACCACGTCTTCCCCGGCATCCAGCAATGCCCAGGCCATATGGCTGCCTATATACCCCGCACCGCCTGTTACCAGCACTGCCATGAACGACTTCCCTGCCTTTTGTTTTTTGCAGGAAAGCATTGCGGCGCTTGATCACCGGTTACTTATGAAGGGGTGACCCAACTATATCCGATGACGTGGATAAGAGAGGTTTTCGGGGATATTTCGAATTTTATCGAATATCCCCGACAGGTGTCTCAAAGCGCCTTGATGTAACCGGCGAGCCGGTCGGCCGCCTCTTCGACATGCTTCGGATTACGCAGGAAACAGGCGCGCAAAAAGTTCTCGCCTCCCTTGCCGAAGGCCGATCCCGGCGCCAGCGCCACACCGATCTTGTCGACGATATCGAGTGCCGCCGCGCGGCTGTCAGTGATGCCATCCACTTTCAGGAACGCATAAATCGCCCCTTCGGGCTTCAGCGTCTGGACACGGTTGGTGGCGATCAGCATGTCGCAGAGAATGTCGCGAGAAACGCGGGCGCGTTCGATATTTTCCTCGACGAAAGCATCCCCTTCATTCAGCGCCACGACGGCGCCACGCTGCATGAACTGGGCGACACCGGAATTCGAATACTGGATGAGGTTTTCGATGACCTGCCCCAATTCCGGCGGGGCGACCAGCCAGCCGACGCGCCAGCCGGTCATCGACCAGTTCTTCGAGAACGAGTTCGCATAGATGATGCGGTCGTTCGGCTCCGCGATATCAAGGAAGGACGGAGCCCTCACCGCGCCGCCGTAATAATAGCGGGAATAGATTTCGTCGGCGATGATCCAGAGGCCGTGTTTACGGGCAAGCCCGAGGATGGCGGCCAAGTCTTCCTTCGTCGCGGTCCAGCCGGTCGGGTTGGACGGCGTGTTGACGAACAGACCCCTGGTCTTCGGCGTGATCATGGCTTCGAGCTTGTTCAGGTCGAGAGACCATTTACCACCGGTGAACTCAAGCGGCAGGCCGGTGGCAACCGCGCCGGAAAGCTCGATGGCCGAGACGATGTTCGGCCAGGTGGGCGACAGATAGATCATCTCGTCGCCCGGTCCGCAGATCGCCTGCACGGCCATCATGATGGCATGCATGCCGGAGCCGGTGACGTAAAAATGCTCGGGCGGCAGCGAAACCGCGAAATGGCGGGAGTAATAATCGGCAAGCGCCTGGCGCAGCTCGGGAATGCCGCGCTGCCAGGTATAGAAGGTCTCGCCACCCAGAAGCGCGTCGGATGCTGCGCGGTTGATGAAATCCGGGCTTGGCAGATCGCCCTCACCCGCCCAAAGCGGGATCAGATCGTCACGGCCGCCGATGCGGGCATGGGTGATGATCTCGACAATGCCGCTTTCAGGAGCAGCAAGAGCGCGGGAACTGAGGGAGCCAAGCAGAGACATGCGGATTTCCTGTTTTTCGTGTGCCTTTCATAGCGCAGAAAAGTCCGGAAATCCCATGAGTTTCCTTGAGCCTGCAATTCATTGTTCTGATGAGTTGCAGGCTCAAGGCGTCTCGTTACTTCGTCTTCAAGATATCGCGGATTTCCGAAAGAAGCTGAATATCGGCCGGCGGCGGTGCAGGCTTTTCATCGACCGGCTTCTTTTCTTCCATGGCGCGCAGCCTGTTCACACCCTTGACCATCAGGAAGATGATGAAGGCGAGAATGACGAAATTGATCATGACAGTGATGAAGCTGCCATAAGCGAAGACCGCGCCCTGCTTGCGCGCCTCTTCCAGCGACGGAGCCGTGACGGCGCTCGACAGCGCGATGAAGTAATTGGAGAAATCGAAACCGCCGCCGGTGATCGCGCCGACGACCGGCATGACGATATCGTTGACAAGCGATGTGACGATGCCGGTAAAGGCGCCGCCGATGATGATACCGACCGCCAGATCGATAACATTGCCCTTTGCAATAAATGAACGAAACTCGCTGACTACAGACATGACTTGACCCCTCTCTCGGTTGCCGTCGTGCTTAACATAGCGTTTCATCAGATACTGAAAAGATGCCAAAAGCCAAGGGTTTAAACATGACAAATCCTCGGAGACGGTGCGACTGCATTGAACTTTTTGACGAGGCAGCGCCGATTTCCAACGCTTCGTCTTTCGCTTAATCTTATCTCCTGTCCGCACGCGCCTGCGGGGGGAGGAAACATGCTTCCAGGCTGGGTCATTCTTGTCTCGGCATTCGCCTATATCCTGCTGCTTTTTGCAGTGGCGAGTTACGGCGACAGAAAGAGCCGGCTTTCGGGTGTTCCCAAAGGCGGGCGTCCGCTCGTCTATGCCTTGAGCCTTGCCGTCTACTGCACCTCCTGGACCTATTTCGGCGGCGTGGGCCTTGCTTCCCAGCGCGGGCTGGAATTTGCGGCAATCTATGTGGGGCCGATCCTGGCGTTTACGCTCGGCATGCCGATCATCCGCCGTATCGTCGAACTGGCCAAAGCGGAAAAACTCACCTCGATCGCAGACTTCATCGCCGCCCGTTATGGCAAGAACGCCACGGTAGCAGCGATCGTCGCCGTGCTCGCGCTGGTCGGCACTGTGCCCTATATCGCGCTGCAGCTGAAAGCGGTGTCCAGCTCCGTCGCGGTGATGGTCAATCCATCCGATTTCGGCATCGGCAGCGGCAACCTGCATTTCATCGACCTTGCCTTGATCGTCACTCTGCTGATGGCCTGTTTCGCCGTCGTCTTCGGCACTCGCCACACGGATGCGACAGAACATCAGGACGGGCTGATCCTGGCTGTCGCCATGGAGTCCCTCGTGAAGCTGGTCGCCTTCGCGACAGTCGGGATCGCCGTCGTGTTCTTCATGTTCGACGGATGGTCGGATCTCGCGGCCAGGGCATCAGAAAGCCTGCTCGTTGCATCCGCCGCATCCTATGAAACGCCGGTCAGCCGATGGGTGCTGGTCATTCTTTTGTCGGCGTTTGCAATCGTCATACTGCCGCGGCAGTTCCATGTCACGGTGGTGGAGAACCGAACACCGCGGGAACGCCGCGCCGCCGCTTTCCTGCTGCCGGTCTATCTCATCGCCATCAATATCTTCGTGATCCCGGTGGCGGCAGCCGGGCTGATCACGTTCGGCGGCATGGGCGATGCCGACCTTTATGTGCTGACGCTGCCGCTCGAAGCCGGGCTTCCCTTCGTCACGCTGATGACCTTCATCGGCGGTTTTTCGGCGGCAACGGCAATGGTGATCGTGGAATCGGTGGCGCTGTCGATCATGATATCCAACGATATCGTGCTGCCGCTTTTCCTGCGTCGCAAGCTCGCCTCGCATACCGGTGCTAACCAGGACCTCACCCGCACGCTTCTCAATATCCGCCGGGCGGCGATCTTTGCCGTGATGCTGCTCGGCTACGGTTATTACCGGATGGCCGACAGCCAGTCGGGGCTGGCGTCGATCGGCCTGCTCGCCTTTGCCGCCATTGCGCAGATCGCCCCTGCCCTTCTGGGCGGGTTGATCTGGCGGCGGGCCAATGCGCGCGGCGCCATTTTAGGCCTTTCCTTCGGCTTCCTGTCCTGGGCCTATCTCCTGTTCCTGCCGAGCCTTGGCGGACCGGACAACTCCCATATCGCGGCGGCCGTGCTGAATTTCATCTTTCCCGGCGCTGCGATCTTTTCCGGGCGGGAGATCGATCCTTTCGTCACGACGACGATATTCAGCCTTGCGCTCAACACGATTGCATTCGTGCTCGGTTCGCTATCGCGAAATCCACGCCCGGTGGAGCGGTTGCAGGCGGGGATTTTCGTCAAGCGCCAGCCGCGGTCACAATTTGCCACGCGCGGCTGGAAGACCCGCATCAGCGTCGGTGACCTGAAGACGGTGATCGCCCGCTATCTTGGCGAGGAGCGGATGCTGCGCTCCTTCTCCAATTACGAGAAGACTGCCGGGCGCCGTTTCCGGGACGACCAGCAGGCAGATATGGCGATGATCCATTTTTCCGAACAGTTACTTGGAAGCGCAATCGGCTCGTCTTCCGCGCGGCTTGTGCTTTCTCTTCTGCTGCAGAAGGTGGAGGACACCAATTCCGACACGGCCTGGCTGCTCGATCAGGCAAGCGAAGCGCTTCAATATAACCAGGACATGATGCAGACGGCGCTTTCCCACATGGACCAGGGGATTGCCGTGTTCGACAGTTCCGACCGGCTGACGGTGTGGAACCGGCGGTTCCGCCAGTTGCTGGATCTTCCCGAACAGGCGGGACAGGTAGGCTTCGAGCTTTCCGATATCGTCGCGCTTTTGGCCGAACGCGGCGATGTGAGCGAGAAGGACAAGGAGGCTATTACCAGCCAGTTCAAGGATCTCGGAACGACCTTCTCGCTGATGGTGCATGGCGGTGAGCGGATCATCGAAGTGCGCAGCAATCCCATGCCGGATGCGGGTTTCGTTGCAACCTTTACCGACATTACCGCGCGTGTTGCTGCGGATCAGGCGCTGAAACAGGCGAACGAGACGCTGGAGCAGCGGGTCGGGGAGCGAACTGCGGAGCTTACCCGCGTCAACCGCGCACTCGGCGAGGCTCGGGCTTCGGCCGACGAGGCGAATGTCAGCAAGACCCGCTTCTTTGCCGCCGCCGGTCATGACATTCTGCAGCCGCTCAATGCCGCCCGGCTTTATTCCTCGACGCTGGTCGAACGACTGGCTGGCGCGGACAAGAATGCGGCAATCGCCCGCAATATCGACAGTTCGCTGGAATCGGTCGAGACTATCCTCGGTGCGGTGCTCGATATTTCCCGGCTGGATACCGGCACGATGAAGCCCCGCTTCGGGTCGATCGAGCTGGACGATCTGTTCAAGCGGATCGACACGGACTTTTCGCCAATGGCGCGGGAGAAGGATCTCAAATTCGTCGTCATGCCGACCTCGCTGAAAGTGGTGTCCGACGCCAACCTGCTGCGGCGACTGGTGCAGAACCTCGTTTCCAACGCGATCAAGTACACGGTCTCGGGCAAGGTAATCGTCGGCGCGCGTCGGCGCGGTGAGAAGGTAATCATCGAGGTGCTGGATTCAGGCATCGGCATTCCGTCATCAAAATTCCGCACCGTGTTCAAGGAATTCGCCCGGCTGGAGGATGGCGCGCGGACTGCAAGCGGATTGGGGCTGGGGCTTTCCATCGTCGACCGGCTCTCGCGGATGCTGAGCCATCCGGTACAGCTTGCCTCGCAGCCCGGCCGCGGCACGAGCTTCCGCGTCGAGATCCCGCGAGACCTTGCTGCGCCGAGCGCTGCTTCGGCCAGAGTTCGACGCGAGCGTGCAAAACCCGCCAATGTGTTGAATGGATTGCGGGTGCTCTGCGTCGACAACGAACCGCAGATCCTCGAAGGCATGAGCCTTCTGATCACCGGCTGGGGCTGCACGGTCGGCCAGGCCCGCTCGCTTGCCGAGATCGATACGATCATCAAGGGCCGCGAACCGCCGCCCGATGTCATCATCGCCGACTACCATCTCGACGACGGTTACGGGATCGAGGCAATCCTTGCGCTGAGGTCCCATTATCAGACCGCAATGCCGGCGATGCTGATCACGGCCGACCGGACACCGGAGGTTCGGGCAGAGGCCGAGCGGCACGGCATTGCCGTGCAGCACAAGCCAGTAAAGCCTGCGGCAATCCGCGCCTATCTCACGCAAAGCGCCGGTTTGCGCCGGGTCGCCGCCGAATAGTTTTCCACATCCACTGACAAATGCCGTTCATGTGACAGTCATCACGGACTGTTTACGGTTGAAATGTCTGAACGTCGGCTAATACCGATTCTTGCCGGAACTCTCCGGCTTCTCGCGACGTTTAGGCGCGTGACTTCCTGGCCCGCAGAGGCCTTACGGACCGAGGGGCTGGCACCATCGGAACCGGCAGAGACGGAGACCGCGACCGATGAAGCGCTTTGAAATCATTGACGGAATGCGAGGGTACTTCCTCGTTTTCATGGTACTCAACCACCTTATCTTTGCTGGTGGATACCTGCTTGTAAAAATCAATCACAACCAGCTCGCCTTCGTGGAAGACGCTCAGGGTTTCGTATTCCTGTCCGGCCTGATGATCGGCATGGTTTATGCCCGCAAGATGATGAAGGCCGGATATGCGGCCGGTCGTTCGGCGATCTATAGCCGCGCGTTCGAGCTTTATCGTTATGCGATGGGCATTGTGATCGCGGTCATGGTGGCGCAGATGGTGCTGCCGGGCGCTTATTCGATCTGGTTCAACTGGTTGGGCTACACGACCTTCGACGATCCGCTGCGTCTCGCCGCGATCGCGACCTTCCTGTACCAGCCGACCTTCATGGACATTCTGCCGCAATACATCATCTACATGCTGTTTGCGCCGATGCTGATCAAGCTCGTGCTGGACGACAAATGGCACTATGTGGTGGCCGCATCGATCATGCTGTGGATGGCCGGCCAGCTTGGCCTGCATCAGCTCATCACCATTCCGCTCAACGAGCTGGTCATGGGTGCCGATGACCAGGGGCTGCGCGTTTCGTTCAACCTGTTCGGCTGGCAGATCGTGTTCTTCTCGGGTCTGGTGCTCGGCGCGCTGACGTCGTCGGGCAAGATCAACTGGGGTAATGTGTTGTCGCCCGACAACACCTTCATCCCCAAGGTGGCGCTGGTGCTGGTGCTGTTCTTCCTGCCGCTGCGCCTGATTACTGCCAATGAGCTGATGCCGCCGCACATGATCGGCAAGTTCGCCTCGATGGAAATCCGTGCAGATTTCGGTCCGGTCTATCTGTTGAACTTCGCGGCGATGGGTCTGCTCGTCACCTGGCTGATCGTTGCCGGCCCGAAGCACAAGGCGGCATGGGTTCGCGCGATTGCCTCGGCACTGACCTGGGTGTTCACTCTGCGTTTCCTGCGACTGCTCGGCCGCCATTCGCTTTATGTCTATGTCTGGCACGTCGCCATCGTTTACTTCGTCTATTATTTCGACGGCCGTTCGCCGGAGCTGGACGAACTGACAAAAACGGCGATTGCGGTCGTTGCGGTTGGACTTCTTGCAATCCCGGCCGTCTGGCGGGAACGCGACAAGTATCTCGGCACCGCGGAGCCGGCACCGGCCAAGACCCGCGACCCGAAACCCGCCGCTTCCACCGGCCAGCAGCAGATGGTCGTGCGGTAAAGCTAAGCGCATCGAAAAATTGAAAAGGGCGGCCCGGGAGCCGCCCTTTTTTTATGGAAAGCGTTCCGCCTTCTTCAATGCGGAATAACCACCCGGTTGGTTGCCGCATCTGCATCGGCATCTTCCTTGCCGGCAAACCAGTTAGCGAGAAGCGCGCCGGAAATGTTGTGCCAGACGGAGAAGATGGCGCTCGGGACTGCGGCGAGCGGCGAGAAGTAGGCGGTGGCAAGGGCTGCACCCAGGCCGGAATTCTGCATGCCGACTTCGATTGCGAGCGCCTTGCGCTTGTAGAAATTGAGGCCGAGCGCCTTGGCGGCGAAATAACCAAGCAGATAACCTAGGCCGTTATGCAGCATGACGACGGCGAAGATCAGCAGGCCGGACTGGGCGATCGCGCCCTTCGATGCGCCGACAACAGCCGCGACGATCAGAACGATGCCGACGACGCTGACCAGCGGCAGAACCGGGATCGCGGCACGCACGAGGCCCGGGATCAGCTTCTGCGCCAGGAAACCGAGCGCCAGCGGCAGGATGATGACTTCGAGAATGCTGACGAACATCGCCCAGGCATCGACCGGCAGGTACTGGCTGGCAAACATCCAGACCAGAAACGGCGTGACAATGGGGGCCGCCAGCGTGGTGACGCTGGTGCAGGCAACTGACAGCGCGACATCGCCACGAGCAAGATAGGTCATGACGTTGGACGAAGTGCCGCCCGGGCAGCAGCCGACGAGGATGACGCCGGCGGCGACTTCCGGCGGCATCGGGATGATCTTCGTCAGCAGCAGCGCAAGTGCCGGCATGATGGCGAAATGGGCAACGACACCGATCGCCACTTCATAGGGGCGGCGGGTCAGCTCGCGGAAATCATCGACCGAGATGGTGAGGCCCATGCCGAACATGATGATTCCGAGAAGAGCGACGATCCACGGCGCCACTAGCTTGAAGGTATCGGGAAAAAAGAAGCCGAGAACCGCGAAGAGGATGACCCAGATTGCGAAGGTCTTGCCAACGAAAGCTGAGAAGGTTGCCAAGGATTTCAAGAATGCACTCCCGAACGAAACAAAGTGTCCGCGGTCTAGTTCTCTCAAGCCCGGCGTCAAGGCCGATTTGACGAATATCAGTTCCGTATCCGTCCGTTTCGGCCCCGATTACCCGATCAGATCCCCTCCCCGTAGCCCGATTGCACGGCAGCGCTGATGGAGGAAACGAAGCGGCGGGTGCGCTCGTGTTCCGGTGCGCCGAAAACGCGATCGGCCGCCCCTTGTTCGACGACCTTGCCGGCTTCGAGGAAGACCGCATGATCGGCGACGCGGGATGCGAGGCGCAGGTCGTGGGTGGCGATGACCATGGTCGTGCCTTCGGCTGCAAGCTTGCTCAACACTTCGACGACCTCGGTCGCCAGTTCCGGATCGAGCGCCGAAGTGGGTTCGTCGCAGAGCAGCACACGCGGCGACATGGCGAGTGCACGGGCGATTGCCACACGCTGCTGCTGGCCGCCGGAAAGGGTCGAGGGCCATGAGTCGACCTTATGCGCCATGCCGACCTTGGTGAGCAGTTCACGCGCACGGGCTTCCGCCTTCTCACGCGGCCATTTCAGCACCGTGACCAGACCTTCCATGACGTTTTCGAGCGCCGTGCGGTGGGGGAAAAGCTGGAAATTCTGAAAAACCATGCCGGTCTGGCGGCGGATTTTTTGAACTGCATCCCAGCCGACCTTTTTGCCGGGAGCGAACTCGATTACCGCATCACCCAGGCGGATCGTGCCGGAAGTTGGGATTTCGAGCAGGTTGATGCAGCGCAGAAGCGTGCTCTTGCCGCCGCCCGACGGGCCGACAAGGGCTGTGACGCTGCCTTCATTTACCTTGAGGCTGATATCGTCAATGACCTGAAGGTCGCCGAAATTCTTGCGGATATGGGAGAGCTCGATCATCGATTGGCCTCCAGCATGCCGCCATATCTCGAAAAGCGTTTTTCCAGCCGGACCTGCAGCGCCGAAAGCACGGAGCTGAGCGCCAGATAGATGATCGCCGCCTGGATATAGAGGATCAGCGGCTCGTAAGTGGTGGCGACGATGCGCTGGGCGGCCTGAAACAGTTCCGGCACGGTGATGGCGGCGGCGAGCGAGGTATCCTTGACCAGCGAGATGAAGGTGTTGGAAAGCGGCGGCACGGCAACGCGGGCTGCCTGCGGCAGGATGGTGCGGGCCATGGCCTGACGCCAGTTCATGCCGATCGAATAGGCTGCTTCCCACTGGCCTTTCGGCACGGAGGCGATGACCGCGCGAATGATTTCGGACGAATAGGCGCCGATATTGAGCGTGAAGCCGATCAGCGCCGCCGGGAAGGCATCGAGCAGGATGCCGACGCTGGGCAGGCCGTAAAAGATGACGAAAAGCTGGACAAGCAGCGGTGTGCCGCGAATGACCCAGACGTAGAACCTTGCGATCAGCACCAGCGGCTTCGGGCCGAACAGCCTTGTGACGGCGGTGATGAGACCGAGCGTCAGGCCGAAGGCGAAGGAGAGCAAGGTCAGCGGCACGGTGAATTTCACACCGGCCCAAAGCAGGGTCGGAAATGAATCCATCATCAGTTGAAGCCAATGCGGCACGGGCGAAGTCCTTACTCTCTAACGCTCTATGATCATCAACACGAACACGCCCGGCCAAGGCCGGACGTTCGGGTTCAGCTTTCGCCAAATCCTAGCACGGTTCAAGTGCAGGAGGATCGGACGAATATCTCTTGCATATCTCTTACTTGGAGACGTCCTGACCGAAATATTTCTCGGAGATCGTCTTGTAGGTGCCGTCGGCCTTGATATCGGCCAGCGCCTTGTTAACCTCGGCCACCAGTTCGTCGTCACCCTTGCGCAGCAGGACGCCGGAATAGCTGGCTTCAGCCTGTTCGGCGACGATCTTGACCGGTGCGTCGGCCTTCTGCTTCTTGAAATCGAAGAAGGAAAGGCTGTCGTTCAGCGTCGCATCGGCGCGGCGGGTGAGAACCAGCTGGATCGACTGATCGAAACCATCGGTGCCGACGAGTTCGGCGCCTGCGGCCTCGGCCATCTTGCCGTAATTGCTGGTGAGCGACTGGGCGGCCTTCTTGCCCTTGAGGTCGGCAAAACCCTTGATATCGGTGTTGTCGTCACGGACGATCAGCACGGCCTTGGAGGCGATATAGGGTTCGGAGAAGGCGTATTTCTGCTTGCGGGCATCGGTGATGCCGACCTGGTTGATGACGGCGTCATAACGATCCGCATCGATACCGGCAATCAGGCCATCCCACTTGCCTTCGACGAACTGCGCCTTCACGCCGAGCTTCTTGGCAACCGCTTCGCCGATCTCGACATCGAAGCCTACGAGCTTGTTCGATGCGTCGTGGAAGGTGAAGGGGGCGTAGGTGCCTTCCGTGCCGATGCGGATGACGCCGGCCTTTTTGATCTTGTCGAGGTTTTCGCCGGCAAAGACCGGAGCGGCAAAAGCAGCCTGCACGAGCAGGGCGGCGGCAACAGCCTTGAGAGTGGTTTTGACGAGGTTCATTTCGGTATTCTCCAACGAATGAGTTGCCGTGGTGATCGCAGAAAATAGGCGCGTTGTGAGGAAAGAAAACCGCCGCCGAAAGCGGCAAATGCGAATATTTTTTGCGTCCTCCACGGGCGAATGCTCGAAATGCGGATTTGTCGCAGGGATTCAGGTGGTTGACCGGGTGACAGATGCGCATCGGGATAAGGATGCAATACGCCCTTGGCGATCTTGAGCATTTCCAAGTTCGGACGGGGCGCTGAAAGCTGCCTCATGATTTAGTTTGTAAGTGACACCTCTCAGCGCCCCGTTCAGCAGTTTTTATCCGCGACTCCGGTCCCTCTGCCGTGGCCTTGCCGGATGGTGTTCGTCTGGCTTAATGGAAAACGGGCGAAACCGCCAACCCTCCACGTCGCCGCCGCCGGGCACTCCGTTTTCACGGATGGACTTGGTCGAAGCCCGGCGAAACCACCCTTCAGGCCACCATGTGTGCCGCACAGGCACGTCCGACGCGCCGTTCGGGCATCAGAAGCGGCAGGCCGGTCCGAAAACCTTGCCGCTTCCCCCGTGTCGCCGGAGGGAGACCATTTTCCGCGGACCCCGATGATGGAGAGTTACGTCCTCTCTCCACCGTCAGCGCCGGTCCCGCCTCGCCGGCACGACTGCCGGTGTATCCGTGACGGAACGGAGGGATTGTAGGCCTGGGTTGGGAGGACGGGGATGAGATTTTTTGTAAGAGATTGATTTTGTTCGATCCTGTCGTGATTTCGTCCCCATGCTCTGGGACGGTTGGCGTGCTTGTGACTGGATCCTCGGGTCAGGCCCGAGGATGACGGATCTGAGGGGATGTAGGACAGCACCTAATGCGATGTCGTGCTTGGTCGGCAGAAATAAGGTCGGTACTGCCTCACTTTTTGGGTTTCGCCAGAGAACGCGGCAGCAACTTGGTGCGTCGAGTATAAAGGTCTTACGGACGACATTTCCATGCTTGCACAATGACGTTGCTTGGCTTGTAGCACTCTCGCTCTCACCTATCTGTCGTCATCCTCGGGCTTGACCCGAGGATCCAGGCACAAGCCCCTACAATGCTAGGATTGACGACGCGCGTGCATCCCAACATCCTGCTCGCATGGCGGGATATGTCTACATCATCACCAACCACAAAAACGGAACGCTTTATATCGGCGTGACGTCCGATCTTGAGAGGCGCATCTGGGAGCATCGCGAAGACATGACACCCGGTTTTCCCTCGAAATACGGCTGCAGACAGCTTGTCTGGTATGAGGAGCATCTGAGCATCACGACGGCGATACAGCGGGAGAAATCACTCAAGCGCTGGTACCGAAAATGGAAGATCGAGCTGATCGAGACGATGAACCCGCACTGGCGGGATTTGTATTATGAGCTTGGGTGAAGAAGGCTCTCTCCGGCTGGCACGTTTTACCGGATTGGCATCGACTTTAGGCTTGCGTCTGGATCCTCGGGTCAAGCCCGAGGATGACGGCCGTTAGGGTAGCGCTTAGCCGGAAGCCAACGTTTCTCCAAATATCTGCTGAGCGCATGCTTTACTTGTGGGAGCCGCATAAAACAGTAAATTAAGCAATCAAGCCAAACTCGATGTTTACTTTAAGCGCCCTTGCGCATCCCTCTCCTCCGTCATCCTCGGGCTTGACCCGAGGATCCAGACACAAGCAATCTCGGAAAGCTAAATCCGACTTGTCCGGCTCGACTTGATAATTCGTCAGGCATGCGATCATCAATGAAGACGTCGATCGGCCACGCTTCCCTTTCCACCGCATCAAACCGTCCCCACACCATATTGCGCCCCAACGCCCCTAATGCCATTACCAAACCCATGCAAAATCCCGCGATACGACTGACGGCCAGGGGGCTGAAATTCCAATCGGTTGGACCGATTGAGCTTGAAGTCTCTGCGGGGCGGTGTCTGGCCGTGAGCGGGCCTTCGGGGGCGGGGAAAAGCCTGACGTTGCGGATGATTGCCGATCTGATGCCGCATGAGGGGGAGTGTTTTGTCGACGGGGTGGCAGCTTCTTCCATGACCGGGCCGGCATGGCGGCGGATGGTGCGGTATGTTTCTTCCGAACCCGGCTGGTGGGCGGCAACGGTTGGCGAGCATTTTGCCGATGCCAAGGCGCAGGCCGACGGCATGAAGCGGCTTTTTCTCGATGCCTCGCTGCTGGAGGCTGCACCCGAGCGGCTTTCGACCGGCGAGCGACAACGGATGGCATTTTTGCGCGCGATCGAGGATCAACCTAAAGTGCTTTTGCTGGACGAGCCGACTTCGGCGCTGGACCCGGCTTCCGTGAAGGCGGTGGAAGAGATCGTCAAAGAGTTGATGGCCGATGGATGCGCCGTGGTTTTGACCTCGCATGATCCGGAACAGGTGGAGCGGCTGGCCGACCATGTGATGACGCTTGCGAGGCCGCAATGAACGGTCTCGTCTTCGGCCCTTTCGAGCTGGCATTTGCGGCGTTGCTGGTTCTGGTCAACGCGGCGCTGTCAGTGGCTTTCAGCCTCGGCATTCACCGATCGATCCTGATCGCGGCGCTGCGCATGGTGGCGCAGCTTCTGCTGGTCGGCTTCGTGCTGGGTTTCATCTTTACCAGCGCCGACCATTGGCTGAGCCTTCTGGTTCTCTTCGCGATGCTGGTGGCTGCGACTTTCGAAGTGGGGTCGCGGCAGCGCAAGAAGCTGATCGGTTTCTGGCATTACGGGCTTTCCGGCATTGCGGTCTCCGGCGGCACGATGCTGGTAGCAGCCTTTGCGCTGATGACGGTGGCGGGATCGGAAGACTGGACGGCACCAAGGATCGTCATTCCGATCTTCGGTATCATTTTAGGCTCGGCGATGAGCGCCAGCAGCATTGCGCTCAACAACATTTTCGAGGGCGTATCTTCGCAGAGGGCGGCAATCGAGGCGCAGCTTTCGCTCGGGCGCACGCGCGCCCAAGCCATGGCGCCGCTGATGCAGCGGGCGATCTATGCCGGCACGCTGCCGGTGCTGAACCAGATGGCGGGCGCCGGGCTGATCACGCTGCCCGGCATCATGAGCGGGCAGATATTGGCCGGGGCCAATCCGCTAATTGCGGCGCAATCTCAGATCTTTCTGATGCTGCTCCTCTGCGCCGCCTCGACGGCCAGCGTGGTGACTGCAGTCTGGCTCGCCGCCAAAAGCCTGAGCGACGAGCGGGAGCGGCTGAGGCTCGACCGGTTCAGAGTGAAGAAGGGCTGAACCTCGCATCAGGAGCGGCCTTGAGGCACGATCAGGTCTCGGCACTTCACGTGAATTGAAGGGTCTTTCCAGCCCAATGACTCGGGCTGGCTGGATTCCTGTGACAGGCACAGGAATGAGGGAAGAGGCCCGTGTCCTCAAGCCGCCTTGCCGACTTCGGCATAGGGGTTGAAGCGCTCGTAGAAGGTTTCGCCCCTGGCGGCCATGTCCTTCAGGAGCGGGGTCGGGGCGAAGTGATCGCCGTATTGTGACGCCAGTTTTTCGGCCAGCGCGACGAAGGTTTTTACGCCCATGCCGTCTATATAGCTCAGCGTGCCGCCGGTGTAAGGCGCGAAGCCGAAGCCGAGGATCGAGCCGACATCGGCTTCTCTGGGGTCGGTGACGATACCTTCTTCCACTGTGCGGGCGGCTTCCAGGGCTATCGTGACGAGGAAACGCTGCTTGAGGGTTTCAACGTCGATTTCTGAGGCCTGTTTCTGGGGATAGAGGTCCTTGAGGCCGGGCCAGAGGGACTTTTTGGCCGGTTTGGCCGGGTAATCGTAAAAACCCTGGCCGTTCTTGCGGCCGCGGCGATCCAGCACGTCGACCATCTTGTCGATCAGGTCCATGTGCTCGGGCTTGACCGAGTTAGGGCCGAGATCGGCGATAGAGGCCTTCATGATCTTCTGGGAGAGATCAACGGCGACTTCGTCGTTGAGCGAGAGCGGGCCGACCGGCATGCCGGCCATCTTGGCGGCATTCTCGATCATTGCGGCCGGCACGCCCTCAGTGAGCATGTCATAGGCCTCGTTGATATAACGGAAGACGCAGCGGTTGACGAAGAAGCCGCGGGTATCGTTGACGACGATCGGGGTCTTCTTGATTTTCGCGACGAAATCCAGCGCGACCGCCAGCGCCTTGTCGCCGGTGTCTTTGCCGAGGATGACTTCGGTGAGCATCATCTTTTCGACCGGCGAGAAGAAATGCACGCCGATGAACTGGTCCGGGCGTTTCGAATTTTCCGCAAGGCCGGTGATCGGCAGGGTGGAGGTGTTGGAGGCGAAGACGGTGGTGGCGGGGATGACGGCCTCGATCTGTTCGATGACGGCCTTCTTCACCGCGCGGTCTTCGAACACGGCTTCGATGACGAGGTCGGCATCCGAGAGGGTTGCGTAATCGGGCGTGGGGGTGACGAGGGAGAGAAGCTTTTCGCCCTCCTCCTTCGTCATGCGGCCCTTGGCAATGCTGTCTGCCACCAGTTTTTCCGAGACGGACTTGCCCTTGTCGGCTGCGGCCTGATCGCGATCGATGAGGACGACAGGGATGCCGGCGGCGGCGGTGACATAGGCGATCGAGGCGCCCATGAAGCCGGCGCCGACGACGCCGACTTTTCTGAACTCGCTCTTTTCCACACCGGCCGGGCGGCGGGCGCCCTTGCCGAGTTCCTGCATGGAGATGAACAGCGAGCGGATCATCGAAAAGGCTTCGGTGGTCTGCAGAACTTGCGTGAAATAGCGCTGCTCGACCTTGAGCGCGGTATCGAAGGGAAGCTGCAGGCCTTCATAGACACATTTCAGGATGGCAAGCGCGCCGGGATAATTGCCGGCGGTTTCGCGGCGCAGGATCGCGGGGGCTGCGGGCCAGAGCTGGGCGGCCTGGGGCGTCCAGACGCCGCCGCCGGGGGCCTTGAAACCCTTTTCATCCCAAGGGGCGACGGGTTTCAGGCCATCCTTGATCATCTGTTTTGCGGCGGTGACGAGCTGATCGGGTTCGACGACCTGATGGACGAGGCCCATGGCCTTGGCGCGCGCAGGCGCAAGCGACTGGCCTGTCGTCATCATCTGCAGGGCGGACTGGGCATCGGTGAGGCGGGACACGCGCTGGGTGCCGCCAGCGCCGGGGAAAATGCCGACCTTGACTTCGGGCAGCGCCAGCTTGACCGATTTCGAATTGGAGACGACGCGGCCGTGGCAGGCGAGCGACAGTTCCAACGCGCCGCCCATGCAGGTGCCGTTGATGGCGGAGACCCAGGGCTTGCCGCTGGTTTCGATGGCGCGGAACAACCAGGTCATGCGGCCGGCGGCATCGAAGAGTTTTTGGGCGGCGGCCTGCGGGTCTCTGGCGCGCTCGTCCTGAAGCATGGAGAACATGCCGCGGATCATGGTCAGGTCCGCGCCGCCGGAGAAGGTGGACTTTCCGGAAGTGAAGACGACGCCCTTGATGGCAGCGTCCTCGACGGTCTGTTTGAGGATCGCCTCGAGTTCGTCCATGACTTCGACGGTGAAGACGTTCATCGACTTGCCGGGCATGTCCCAAGTGATGAGGGCGATGCCATCTGCGTCGGTTTCGACGGTGAAATTGGTGTAGGTGCTCATGGTGGGATTTCCTCTTCCCTGAAATCTGGCCTGAAATTCTGGCGGTTGGGCCCCTCCCCCTTGTGGGGAGGGGTTGGGGAGGGGATCTTCATTGTCGTGAGACCCCTCCCGCCTGCCGGCCACCCTCCCCACAAGGGGGAGGGTTAAGACCCTCTCAAACCCGCTCGATCACCGTCGCCGTGCCCATGCCGGCGCCGATGCAGAGCGTGACCAGTGCGGTGTTCAGGTCGCGGCGTTCCAGTTCGTCCAAGACGGTGCCCAGGATCATCGCGCCGGTGGCGCCGAGCGGATGGCCCATTGCGATGGCGCCGCCGTTCACATTCATGATGTCGTGGGAAATGTCGAAAGCCTGCATGTAGCGCAGGACGACGGCGGCGAAGGCTTCGTTGAGTTCGAAGAGATCGATATCGGAAATCTTCATGCCGGTGCGGGCGAGGAGCTTTTCCGTCACATCAACCGGGCCGGTCAGCATCAAGGCCGGGTCGGAGCCGATATTGACGAAGGCCTTGATCCGGGCGCGGGGTTTGATGCCCATCGACTGGCCGCCGACCCTGGAGCCGATCAGCACGGCGGCGGCGCCATCGACGATGCCGGAGGAATTGCCGGCGTGGTGGACGTAAGTGATCTTCTCGATCTCAGGGTGGGCCTGAATGCCGACGGCTTCGAAGCCGCCCATTTCGCCGGGCATCTGGAAAGAGGCGTTGAGGGAAGCGAGCGCCTGCATGTCGGTTCCCGGACGCATGTGCTCGTCGCGGTCGAGGATGATCAGGCCGTTCTGGTCTTTGACTGGAATAACGGAGTTGTTGAAATAGCCGGCATCCCAGGCCTTGCCGGCGCGCTTCTGGCTTTCTACGGCATAGGCATCGACGTCATCGCGGGAGAAGCCGTATTTGGTGGCGATAAGATCGGCCGATACCCCCTGGGGCATGAAGTAGGCGGGGAAGTTGACCGAAGGGTCCATGTACCAGGCGCCGCCGGACATGCCCATGCCGACGCGTGACATGCTCTCGACACCGCCGGCGATGACGATGTCATCCGAACCGGCCGCGATCTTGCCGGCGCCGAAATTGATAGCGTCGAGGCCTGACGCGCAGAAGCGGGAGATCTGCATGCCGGGGGCCTTGGTCGAATAACCGGCTTCGAAGGCGGCGGCCTTGGGGATGACGGCGCCACTATCCATCACCGGGTCGACGCAGCCCATGATGATGTCGTCGACGGTTTCGGTGTTGAGCCCGTTGCGGTCGCGGATGGCTTCCAGCGTCTTGGCGGCGAGGCGGACGGACGGAACCTCATGCAGGGATCCATCCTTCTTGCCGCGACCGCGTGGCGTGCGCACGTGATCGTAAATGAAGACTTCGGTCATGGTGTTGTCTCTCCCGTTTTCCCTTTCAGGGCGGCACTTCGGAGCGCCTTGTCCTTAAAAATGGTTCAGAATGCTTCCGCAGCCAGTTCCATCACACTGTCGCTGCCCGCCTCGATGCGCACCTTGCGCAACGCAGTTTCCGGCATGATCTTTTCCATATAGAAACGCGCGGTGACGAGCTTGTTCTTCAGATACTCCTCGCGCGGGTCACCACTACCAAGCTTTTCCTGAGCGGTTTTTGCCATCCTGGCCCACATATAGCCCAAGGTCACAAGGCCGAAGAGGTGCATGTAGTCGGTGGAGCCAGCGCCGGCATTGTCCGGCTTGGCCATGGCGTTCTGCATGAACCACATGGTGGAGGCCTGCAGGTCGTTCAGGCCTTTTTTCAGGGCCTTGGTGTAGAGGGCCATCGCCTCGTCAGCACGATTTTCCTCGCAGAAATCGCCGATTTCCTTGAACATCGCCATAACGGCGCGGCCGCCGTTCAATGCCAGCTTGCGGCCAACAAGATCGAGTGCCTGAATGCCGTTCGCCCCTTCATAGATCATGGTGATGCGGGCATCGCGGACATACTGGCTCATGCCGTGTTCCTCGATGTAACCGTGACCGCCAAACACCTGCTGGGCCATGACGGCGTGGTCAAAACCCTTGTCGGTCAGGACACCTTTGAGGATCGGGGTGGCGAGGCCGAGCAAGTCATCGGCGTTCTGGCGTTCCTTTTCATCCGGCGAGCGGTGAGAGATGTCGGACTTCAGCGCGGTCCAGAGAAGGAAGGCGCGGCCTGCCTCGTTGAACGACTTGATGGTCATCAGCGAACGGCGGATATCCGGGTGAACGATGATGGGGTCAGCCTTTTTGTCCGGTGCCTTGGCGCCGGAGAGCGAACGGCCCTGGATGCGCTCGTTGGCATAGGCCACGGCGTTCTGATAGGCGGTTTCGGCGATCGACAGGCCCTGCAGGCCGACGCCGAGACGGGCCTCGTTCATCATCACGAACATGGCCGACAGGCCCTTGTTCTCCGCGCCGATCAGGTAACCGGTGGCATCATCATAGTTCATGACGCAGGTGGAATTGCCGTGGATGCCCATCTTTTCCTCGAGCGCGCCGCAGGTCACGCCGTTGCGGGCGCCGAGCGAACCGTCTTCGCCGACCATGAATTTCGGCACGATGAACAGCGAGATGCCTTTGGTTCCTTCCGGCGCGCCTTCGATGCGGGCGAGAACCAGATGGATGATGTTGTCCGTCATACCGTGTTCGCCGGCGGAGATGAAAATCTTCTGGCCGGAGATCCTGTAGGAGCCATCGCCCTGCGGTACAGCCTTGGTGCGCAGCAGGCCGAGATCGGTGCCGCAATGGGGCTCGGTGAGGTTCATGGTGCCCGACCATGTGCCTTCGACCATTTTCGGCAGATAGGTGGCCTTCTGCTCATCAGAACCGTGGACGAGGATGGCGGCGATCGCGCCCTGCGTCAGGCCCGGATACATCATCAGCGACATGTTGGCTGACGACATGTATTCGCCGACGGCGGCATGCAGAGTATAGGGAAGCCCCTGCCCACCAAACTCTTCCGGCACGGCAAGACCGATCCAGCCACCCTGGCAATACTGATCATAGGCCTCTTTGAAACCCTTCGGTACAGTGACCGAGCCATCATCCCTTCGGCTGCAGCCTTCCTGATCGCCTGACAGATTGAGCGGAAACAGTGCTTCCTCAGCCACCTTTGCCGCTTCACCGACGATCGCCTCGATCATGTCCGGCGAGGCATCGGCGAAACCGGGCAGGTTGCCATAGCGCTCAAGGCCCAGAACATCGTTGAGAATGAAAAGCGTATCAGTGGTCGGGGCCTTATAGATTGGCATCGATGAGCATCCTCCCTGTCATCTTCATCGGCAGCACCACTCCTTCTGCGCTTCGTTTCCGAAAGCGTCCCGATCAAGGGCCGCTGCGCTGACACTGCCAATTCTTGCATTCGTCATTTAATTGACGTGCGCGTAAACGTCAATTGGTACTCACAGGCAATTTATGAGGCCACGGGCGCGGAGATAGGGCGGGTAAGTGCGAAGTCAGCCGCATCAGCACATATTAGAATCTTATGGAATAGTTAAAATCTGAGGCGCCCTTAACGGGTTATTTACCATGTTTGCAGACATAGTGAGCGATCTGACGGTTCGATGCGTTTGCTTCGAAAAGCGTTCAAACCGTCACAATGGCAAGTCTTGCGTAAGGTTGCTCTAATATTCGGATTTACTCATGGAGGTACGCCTCCGGGGAAAACGTTCAGAGTCGGACCGGCAGGATCAACGTCGAAACGAGCGAGCACATGAACGGATCACGATCGGCACATCCCCGTCACGGCGACCGAGACCGCTCGTCGCTGGATGCGCTGAGCCGCACAATCGAGGGACTGGAAGCACGCATCCAGGGCCTGATGGCGGGTGGACGCGCGCCATCGCAGACACCGATCCAAGCACAGGTAGCCGCACCGCAAAGAGCCATTGACGACAATCGGCAGCCGCGTATGCCGGCAGGGCCTGATCCGCGTGCGAAGGCGAGCCCCGTCGATGCGGGCTACGCGGAGCGTGCGCGCGACCCGCTGGCGGAAATCCGCGAGCGGCAGCGCATGCTCGAACAGGCAGGCCAGAGCAGCCGCCGTTTTGAAAACAGTGCAGCAATACCTGCAGCACCCGCTCGCACCGAACAGCGCACCGGCACCCGCCGCGAAGACATTCGCCAGCCGGCGGTTGCCACGCGCGTGGCCGAGGCCAACCAGCGCCGCGCCGACATTCGTGAATTTACCGAGACGCTTTCCGGTCTGAGACAGGATCTCAAGCGCGACATTTCCGAAGGCGTATCGCACGAGATGCGTGCGCTGAAGGATGAAGTGCGTGCGATCCGCGCCCAGGCAGAGGACTCGCGTTTCACGCAGGATGTGCAGGCGGACCTTGCACGGCTGGCCCAGGGCATCGACCAGCTTGCGATGCAATCCGCTCCCGGCGCTTCCGGCCTGCGGTCCGAATTCGAGGATCTTCGCACCGTCATGGACGGGCTTGCCCGGCAGGAATCGCTGCGGCAGATGCAGGACCAGTGGGTAGGGCTGGAAGAACGCCTTCAGGACGCCGACACGAGTGCGCTGCGCGAAGAACTGGTGGCGCTTGCCTACCGGGTCGACGAAATTCGCAACCAGCTCGGCGTGATGGCGGACAGCCCGACCATTCGCGCGCTGGAACAGAAGCTGCTGGCGCTTGCCGGCATGATGGAACAGCTCGGCTCTCGCATGAAGCCGAATGATGCGGCGATCACCGAACAGTTCAGCCAGTTGGACCACAGGCTGGACGAGATCAGCCGCGCAATTGCCGCCAATTCCCGAGCCAGCGCTGCCAATGCGCAGGACGAGCTTGCGATGCAGCGGCTGCAAGACCGGCTTGAAGACCGGCTGGCCGGGCTGATGGAACAGGTGGAAACGATCGGCCGCTACACTGCCGACCAGAGCGCCACCGACGGGCTTTCCATGCGGATCGAGCTGCTCGCCGGCAAAATCGAAGACATGGCCGAGGAGCAGGCAACGGCACAGCTGCAGGAGCGGATCGAGCAGCTTTCGGTGCTGGTGCAGCAGATGCATGTTCCCGGCCAGCAGGAAGACGTCACCAACTACCTTTCCGCCATTTCGCGCAAGATCGATGCGCTGGACACGAGTTTTGGCGCCGAGGGACTTGGCGAACGGCTCGATTACCTGTCGCGCCGGATTGAGGAGATGGAACAGCAGCCGCGGCCGCTGCATGCCGATGACGGCGCTTTCGTGCGGATCGAGGACAGGCTGAGCGCCATTGCCGCGCAACTGGACGAGGCAACATCCGCTCCACGCAATGACGACGAGGCGCTGCGCGGTCTGGAAGCCCAGATTGCCAATCTTTCGACGCTGATTTCGCAGCCAAGCAGCACGCCCGCCGCATGGCCGCCGGAATTCGACAGCCGCATGGCGGCGATCGAAGGATATATGGCGACCAATGACGAATATATCGTCGAGGCCGCCCGGCAGGCGGCGGAAGCGGTGGTCGAGGCCTATTCGCGCAATCTGAGTGCCGGCGCGCCCGGCACGAGCGGCGACATGGCAGCACTTGCAGCCCTTGCCGACGACCTGAAGCATCTCGAAGAGCTGACGCGCGGTTCCGAAAGCCGGACACACCAGACGTTCGAGGCACTGCACGGTACGCTGGTGCAGATCGCCGAACGGCTGGACCAGCTGGAAGGCCAGTTTGCGACCGCACCTGCCGTGTCCTATCGAAACGAAGAGCCTGTTCGCCAGCCGGCCTTTGCGGCTGCGCCGATCCAGCGCGACATGCCGGTGGCGCGCGAGGCGGCACCCGTTGCGATGCCGCCCGTTTCAGCCGAAGCGGCTCGTGAACTGGCCAACCTCGACATGCCGCGCACGGAAGCGCGGTTGAGAGAGACCAGCGCGATCGGCTCCACCATGGCCGATCATGTTCCGGCGATGCTTTTGCCGGTCGATGCCGAGACGGACATCGAGGACGAAGAAAAGCCTGCCAAGAAGAGCCTGCTCGGCGGGCTGGCCAAGCGCCTTCTTCCCGGCTCGAAGCAGGACAAGCCAGCCAAGGCACGCACCTTCGTCGACCCGACGCCATCGATCGATCCTTCGGTAGACGATGCCGTGGTTGCCGGCGACATGCTGGAGAGCGAAGGCGAAAACGACCTTCTGGAGCCGGGTTCAGGTGCGCCCGACGTTCGCAAGATCCTCGAGCGGGTGAGAGCCAGCCAGGCAGCCGGAGAATTCGGCAGCGAGCGAGGCGGCGATCGCACAGGCGACCGCGCCGACTATATTGCTGCTGCCCGCCGGGCCGCAAAGGCCGCCGCGCAGGAGGCCGATCCTTCCCAGATGGGCTCGCTTGCAAAGGCCAAACCCGCCAAGGCGAAGCCTGCTATCGGCAAGGCAGAGAAGGAAAAGGGCGCATCGGCCTTTTCGCGCCATCGCCGGCCGATCCTGATGGCAGTCGGTGCCGTGCTTCTGGCGCTGATGGCAATGCCGCTGATCAAGACCGTGACGAGCGGCAGCCCGGCACCGCAGGTTGCTTCGGTCGAGCAGCCGGTGATTGCGGCCGCTCCCGAGGCAAGCGCGCCGACGCCTGCCGCTTTGGTTCCGCAGACGCCGGCGGCTTCCGAGGCTCCGGTCTTACCGCAGAGCGCTGCGCCAGAGATAACTGCTCCGCCGGCGGAGCAAATGGCAAATACACCCGAGGCCGCAGCGCCGCAGGCAAGCGATTCGGATGTGGTTGCGGAAGCTCCGGCGGAAGACCTGCCGGCGGCTCCGATCGCGCCGGTCGAACACGCCTCGATCGCCGTGCCTGCCGGTATCGAGCCACAGTCGATGGCCGATGCGGCAGCAGCCGGTGACGCCAATGCGCTGTTTGAAATCGGTGCACGCTTCAGCGACGGCCGCGGAGTTACGACCGATCTCGGCGAAGCTGCCAAGTGGTACAAGCTTGCAGCCGATCGCGGTCTTGCGCCGGCGCAGTATCGCATGGGCAACCTTCTGGAGAAGGGAACCGGCGTCGAGCGCAATCTCGGCGAGGCGATTTCCTATTATCGTCAGGCGGCGCAGGCGGGTAATGCCAGCGCGATGCACAATCTCGCGGTTCTTTACGCTTCGGGGGCTGCCGGCCAGCCGGACTATGCGGCGGCCGTCGACTGGTTCCGCAAGGCAAGCGAGCACGGCGTTGCCGATAGCCAGTTCAACCTCGCGATCCTCTATGCCCGCGGCAACGGCGTGCGCCAAGATCTCGAAGAGAGCTACAAGTGGTTCGGCGTAGCTGCCAGGGGTGGCGATACAGACGCTGCCGCCAAGCAGGAAGAGGTGGGCAAGGCGATGCGCAAGGAGCAGCTGGAAAGCGCTCGCGCCAAGCTGAATGCCTGGACCGCCAAGCCGCTCGACCCGAATGCCAATGCCGTCAACCTGCCGGACGAATGGGTTTCCGGCAAGAAACTGACCACTGCATCGATCGACATGACCAAGGCGATCCGCAACATCCAGGCCATTCTCAACAAGAACGGTTTCGATGCCGGCACGCCGGACGGCAAGATGGGCGCCAAGACGGTTGCGGCGATCAAGGCGTTCCAGAGCTCGATCGGCCAGGAGCCGACCGGCAAGGTGGACGACGCCATGGTGCGTGAACTTCTCAAGCGGAATGGATAAGCTCCAGTCGCCGGACCGGAGACGGCATGTCCGTTTCCGGTCCGGCTTTTTTGGTGCGCCCACGCATATCTCCAATCACGACTAAAACGACCGGGTTTGCGGTGACGCGGCATATTCGCCACGCCGCTGAGAAAACGGCCGAATCAAAGGCTTGCGATACCCTGACGCGCCTATGCGGGTTTGACAGCCTGACGCCTGCGCAGGCATGTGGAGCAGACATCTTCATGCCTTGTTCACCCGGCATGTGAGACACTTTCCCACCACCTCATCAGACAAGCGAGAAATCGCCTGCTGGACGAGGTTGTTCTGTTTCGCCTTGTCGGGGTCAACCGTGACGATCTACCTGCCCATAGCAGAGCTTTCGGTGAATATTTTCATCATCCTCGGCATGGGTGCGGCCGTCGGTTTCCTGTCCGGCATGTTCGGCGTCGGCGGCGGGTTTCTGATCACGCCGCTCCTGATCTTCTACAATATTCCGCCCGTCGTTGCGGTCGCGACCGGGGCGAACCAGGTGGTCGCCTCCTCCGTTTCCGGCGCGATCACCCATTTCCGGCGCGGCACGCTGGACATGAAGCTCGGTATGGTGCTGCTTGTGGGAGGTCTTGTCGGGGCGACGGTCGGCGTGTGGATCTTCTCGTGGCTGCGCAGCATCGGCCAGCTCGACCTGTTTATCTCGCTTCTCTACGTCGTGCTTCTGACGACGATCGGCCTTTTGATGCTGCAGGAAAGCCTGCGCGCCATGCGAAAGGCGAAGCTGAACCAGCCGCTTCCCTTGAAGCGTCCCGGCCAGCACAACTGGGTGCACCGGCTGCCGCTGAAGATGCGGTTCAAGAAGTCAAGGATCTATCTTTCGGCCATTCCGGTGGTGACGCTCGGTTTCCTGATCGGCATCCTCACCTCGATCATGGGTGTCGGCGGCGGCTTTATCATGGTGCCGGCGATGATCTATCTGTTGCGCATCCCGACCAATGTCGTTGTCGGGACGTCGCTGTTTCAGATCATCTTCGTAACCGCCTATACGACCATGGTGCAGGCGGCGACCAACTATTCCGTCGATATCGTGCTTGCCTTCATCCTGATGGTGGCGGGTGTTATCGGCGCACAGTACGGCGTACGCGTCGGGCAGAAGCTGCGCGGCGAACAGCTGCGCGCGCTTCTGGCGCTGCTGGTTCTGGCGGTCGGCATCCGCCTTGCCGTCGGCCTGTTCATCCGGCCGCAGGATCTCTATTCGGTTGCAGTCGGAGGGATCGGTTACTGATGTTTTGCCGTCTCGCCCTCCTCTTCTCGCTGCTGCTGATCCCTGCGACCAACGGATTTGCGCAAATCCCAATGGGCGAGGCTTCGACCGCCAAGGAAGGGCTCGATATCGGGGTTTCGACCAACGAGATCGCGATCGCCTCGGATTTTCGCGGGGCCGACCTGACCGTGTTCGGGGCGATGACAAATCCGGACGAACTACTGCTCGCGATCGGCAGCTATGACATCATCGTCACGCTCGAAGGCCCGCGCGACTATGCCACCGTGCGCAAGAAGGAGCGCATCTTCGGCGTGTGGGTGAACACGGATTCGATGATCTTCGAGCAGGTGCCGGAGAGTTATTCGATCGCCAGCACCCGCCAGCTCGACGACCCGACGCAATTGCCGCCGATCAATACGGCCGGTGTCGGCATCGAACATCTGGCGCTCAACCCGATTGGCTATATCCGCGATGTCGGTGAGCTTTCCGATTTCCGCGAGGCCTATCGACGGCTGAAGCTGGCTGGAGGCCTTTACCAGAAGGAAGCGAGCGGCGTTCGTTTCGTCTCATCCAGTCTGTTCCGCGCCTCGCTCAGGCTGCCGGCCAATGTTCCGGACGGGGTGCATATCGTGCGCGCCTATCTGTTCAAGAGCGGTACGCTGCTGACCCAGCGCGAAATTCCGCTCCGTGTGGTCAAGACCGGCCTCGAACAGGCGATAACCGATACTGCTCATAACCAGCCGTTTGCCTATGGCCTGCTCTGCGTGCTGATTGCGCTGGTAACCGGCTGGGGTGCCAGCATCGTCTTCCGCAAGGATTGATCACCTCCGACCTGTTGCCGCCGTCTTTGCTTCGGCGAAACCTACACTAGTTAGCGATCGATATCGCAAACCCAGACTGCCCAAGATGTTGAAACGCCTCCTCGACCGCCTGCCAGATCGATTGCCCGATTGGCGCCACCTGCTGCATCCGACCCAATTGCGCATATTGATCAGGCGCAGCGAATTCGGCCTGATCGCGATGGCGGCTGTGGTCGGCGTGCTTGCCGGGCTTGCCGTGGCGGCGATGAGTTTCATCGCCCATGAGGTCCAGGTGCTGATCTTCGGGATCGGTCCCGACGAGAGGCTTAGCGCGTCAACCTCGCTCGATCCGATGGTGGTGCTCTGGGCACCGGCCGCAGGCGGCGTGGTGATGGGGATCGTGTTCCTGATTCTGAAGAAGTGGCGCAAAAAGCCGATGGTCGACCCGATCGAGGCCAACGCACTGCATGGCGGCCGGTTGTCGCTGACGGACAGTATCGTGGTTGCGGTACAGAACCTGATCTCCAACGGTTTTGGCGCCTCGATAGGACTGGAGGCCGGCTATACGCAGCTTTCGTCCGGTATCGCCTCGAAGATCGGTCTCATTCTGCAATTGCGCCGCTCGGACATGCGCATTCTCGTTGGCTGCGGGGCGGCAGGCGCAATCGCTTCGGCGTTCAACGCACCACTGACGGGCTCTTTCTACGCTTTCGAGCTGATCATCGGCACCTATACGATTGTCAGCCTTGCGCCGGTGGTCGTCGCGGCACTGGCCGCGACCTTCGTGACACGGCTTTTCGTCGGCGACGAATTCATGATCGATATCGGCGAGATCGGCACGGTCGTTCCGGCAGACTATCTTCCAGCCGTCATGCTCGGGATTGTGTGTGCGGGCTGCGGCATCCTGCTGATGAAAGGTGTCTCGAAGGTCGAGGAACAGGCGCGCAAAAGCTCGATCTCCCCCGTCTTCCGTCCCGCGCTCGGAGGACTGATCGTTGGGCTGCTGGCGCTGACCGATACGCGGGTGCTTTCGGCCGGACACGGCGCGCTGCACGAAAGCCTCAACCAGCACATGGCGATCGGGGCGGTGATCGGACTTCTGCTGCTCAAGTCCGTTGCATCGGCAATCACCATCGGCGCCGGCTTCCGTGGCGGCCTGTTCTTCGCCTCGCTGTTTTTAGGCGCGCTTATCGGAAAACTGTTTGCCTATTCGACGCCGTTCCTGTTTGCCCATGCAACGCTGACGCCTGTGATCTATGCGGTTGTCGGGATGAGTGCGATGGCGGTGGCGGTGATCGGCGGACCGCTGACGATGACGTTTCTGGCGCTGGAAGTGACCGGCGACTTTCCTATCACCGCGCTGGCGCTTGCGGCGGTCATCACGTCATCGGTCGTTGTGCGCACCAGCTTCGGCTACTCGTTCGCGACGTGGCGTTTTCACCTGCGCGGCGAAGGGATCAGAAGCGCGCATGATATCGGCTGGATCCGCAACCTGACGGTGGACAAGCTGATGCGTTCCGATGTGAAGACGGCGCAGGCGGGAATGACGCTCGACGAGTTCCGCAAAGATTTTCCGATCGGTTCGACGCAGCGGGTGATCGTGATCGACGAGACCGAAAGATATGTCGGGATCATTCTCACTCCGGAAGTCTATTCGGCGGCGACCGAAGGCGGCGAGGAGAAACCGGAGCTTTCCTCGTTCATCCGCTACAAGAACGACGTGCTGCTTAGAGGCATGAATGCCAAGCAGGCGGCAGCAATGTTCGACCGGACGGAGGCGGAAGCGCTGGCGGTGGTGAACAACCAGATCGAGCGCAAGGTGATCGGGCAGCTTTCCGAAAGCCACACGCTGCGGCGTTACACGGAAGAGCTGGACCGGCGGCGGCGCGAAATGTCAGGCGAGATTTAGAGGCAGGCTGAAGCGAAGCCGGAACTCCGCCCCAACCTTTGCACATGATTACATGGCCGGGAGGATGGCGATGTCGCGCACCTCGTTTTCAGTGCCGGTGATCGGGCCGATTTCGGTGGCCGCACCGGTCTCAAGATTGACGGTATAGAGCATCTTGTTTGCGGCCAGATAAGCAGTGTTCTTGCCGCCTTCCTCACCGTGGATGTCGAAGGCGTATGTTGCCGGCATCTGCTTGATGCCCAGCTTGCCGATCGCCTTCAGGGTGCCGTCATTCGGCTTGGTCTGTTGGATCAATGCGCCGATGGTGGCATCGATATTGTACATCGCCGTCTTTTCGGGTTTGCCGATCGAATTGGTGTAGGACGCCGCGACGATGTTCGGGGTTTCGCCCTTGTGCATATCGCCCTCTTCAAAAGCCAGAGCACCATCGACCGTGACTGCTCCGGTATCCGGGTGGACACGGTGGTTGGTGGTGCCGGTCATGAAGCGAAGACGGTCGGCCATCGGGTTGAAGTCGACGACGACCGGGGCTTCCGTCATGGTCAGCATCTTGTCCATCCTGGCGACTTCGGTTGCAGTGCCGGTTTCGAGATTGATCGAGACGATCGCGTGATCGGGCGTGACGCCGATGACCGTCTTGTTGCCGGGGCGGAAATCGATGCCGACCAGCTTGTCGACGCCGGTGACATCCATGGTCTTGGTCACTTCCGGCTTTGCGGTGTCGAACATGACGAGCGTCTTGTCACCGGTGAGGCCGAGGACCGGGGCCGCCATTGCAGCGGCAGCAGACGCGGCAAGCATGGTGGACGCGACGAGCGCGGTGCGAAGGGTTTTCATTTTGTCTCTCCCGTTGTGTTTCCAGCATGATGAAGAGCGGTAGGGCACACGGCCTCTGAAGCACTCCCGATGTGTAGACACATGGCGGGACGCCTTTGGATGCAGCCGTTGAAAATATTTATTTGCCGCGCATCCATTTCCGCATCGGGCGTGTCTTCCATATGCAGTCTCAGGATGACTGCGGGAAACGTGAAACTCTGGACGAGCGCATGTCCGTCGCTAAAACTGCAGAGATGGAATATTCGCAACTGCGCGATTATTCGGGGAGAGAGGACAGCCTGGCCTTGGTGACAGACCAATCGACGGACTTCAAGGCGGCGCTTGCCGCCTGCGCCAAGGGCGACCGGCGCGGGTTGCGCGACATATTCGATGCAGAGGCCGGCCGGCTGGTGACGGTGGCACAGCGGATCGTCAAACGCCGTGAGCTTGCCGAAGAAGTCGTGCAGGAAGCGTTCATTCGCATCTGGACACATGCGCATCAGTACAGGCCAGAGCAAGGGTCGGCGCGCGGCTGGATCTACGCGATCGTGCGCAACCGGGCGCTCAACATGCTGAGAGACGGGAGCCGGGAAGACCTGATCACGGAAGATCAACTGGAGACCATTCAGGACGCCGAGCAACTGGAACAGATCATGGCGGCGTGGCACAGGCTCGACCATAACAGCCGGCTGAAAGAGTGCCTTGGCCGCCTGGAAGAGACGAGACGGCGCGGCATATTGATGGCCTATGTGAGCGGATATACCCACGGGGAAATTGCCGGTCGGCTGAAACTTCCGCTCGGCACGGCGAAGTCTTGGATAAGGCGCGGACTCCTGACGCTGCGGGAGTGCATGGCATGAAGTTCGCTACCGAAAATGTTGCCCATATCGCCGACGAATATGTGCTTGGTCTGCTGAGCGAAACAGACGTGGCGGAGGTGGAAAACGAGATCGAGCGCAATGCCACGCTTGCCACAGCCGTTGCGGAAGCGCGCGAGCGATTTTTGCCACTCGACACCAATGTCGATCCGGCCGCCGTGTCTCCGGTTCTGTGGCAAGCCATCGAGGCCCGGCTGCCGGAACAGGCCGCGGTGGAGGTGCCATCCATCGCCTCCGTGTCGCCGAGAGTTCCGACAGCGGGTAATGACAATGTTCGCTCCGGTTGGCGGTCGACGGCCATTTCAGCGATCGCCGCCTCGCTGATCCTGGCCGTGGGTCTGGTGTGGAGCGTGACGCGCACGGTCGAGCCGCTGGTCGTGGCGGTGCTTGTCAACGAGGCCGGTGAGGTTCAGGCGGTGGTCGAGGATTTCGGCAACGATACTGCGAGCATCCGGCTTCTGGCGGATTTCAGTGTGCCCAAGGACAAGACGATGCAGGTCTGGACGCTTCCTTCCCGCGAGATGGGGCCGATGTCGCTCGGCCTTCTGGAAGAGGCTCATTCCGCACAGTTGAGCGGATCGACGCTGCCGAAACCGCAGGATGCGCAACTTTACGAAATCACGCTGGAACAGGCCGGGGGATCACCGACCGGGCGGCCGACCGGGCCGATCCTGGCCAAGGGGTTTGCCAAGCTGGCGCGTTGACACCGGGCGGCCGGAAAGGCGCAACCCCTGCCTTGGGATAATTGCGTGGCCGGTTTGCCCGACTATTCTCCGCCTTGCGGGGAAGTCAGCCGGGAGGATCGCATGGCCGAAATCGCGCAATCGACATCCCGCCCAACCGGGATTTCGACAAGCCTGACCTGCCGGGACGGCGTGATACTGAACGGTCATATCTGGCCAGCGCGAGGAAGGCCAATCGCTCGCGTGATCATCAACGCCGCCACTGGCGTGCTTGCCCGTTATTATCACTATTACGCGGACTTCCTTGCCGGCGAAGGGTTCGATGTATTGACCTATGACTATCGCGGCATCGGTCTGTCGCGGCCGGAAACCCTGCGCGGCTGCGGGTATCGCTGGCGGGACTGGGGTCAGCAGGATTTCGATGCGGCGCTGCGGTTCATGACCAAAAGAGCGCCGGAACTTCCGTTGATGGTAGTGGGGCACAGTATCGGTGGTTACCTGCCGGGGCTTTCTACCGAAGCGCACCGGATAGACCGGATGCTGACGATGGGGGCGCAATATGCCTGGTGGGGAGATTATGCGGCAGGGCATCGATCGAGGTTGTTCTGGCGCTGGCACATGGTGATGCCTGCCTTGACCGCGATCTACGGGTATTTTCCCGGCAGGAAGCTTGGCTGGCTGGAAGATCTTCCGGCTGGTGTCGCCAATGAATGGAGCTTTCGCGGGCCGCGAATGGAGCGGACGCATCCGAAGTATGAACGCGAGGCTGTGCTTTCGCGATTTGCCGCCGTCACGGCGCCGATCCTGGCGATCTGCGTGACCGATGATGATATCGGTTCGGCCGCGGCGATCCGGCGGACGCTTTCCTACTATTGCAATGCCGAGCGGATCGAAGCCAGTCTATCGCCATTGCATTACGGGCTCGATGCAATCGGGCATTTCAGCCTTTTCCACTCCCGCCATGCCGGCGGTTTCTGGAAGGATACGCTCTCGTGGCTGAAGGATGGCGTGAACCCCTTTGGGAGCAGCACTTCGGTTTGAGACAGGTCAATGTGCGACAATGCGCCGGTGCGAAGATGATCTTGACCAGGGAGGTCACTCAAGGAGGTCAATAAAATGTTCAAACATATCCTCATCCCCACCGATGGTTCGCCGCTATCGACGCAGGCACTCGAAAAGGCGCTCGATTTCGCACGCGAAAGCGGCGCTCAGGTAACGGTGCTGGCGGTGATAGAACCGCTGCAGGTCTTTACCGTCTATCCCGTCGGCATGGATATCGCCTATGCCGAATACGAGCAGCGCGCGAACGAACAGGCAGACGGCATTCTGGCCGATGCGAAAGCGGCCGCCGCACAGCGCGATCTGACCTGCGAAGCGATAAAGCTCCAGAGCGTCGATCCGGCCGGCTGCATCGTCAAGACAGCAGAAAAATATGGCTGCGACGCGATCGTGATGGCATCGCACGGACGTTCAGGCTTCAAGGCATTCATGCTCGGTAGCGTGACGATGAAGGTGCTTGCCGGATCGAAACTGCCGGTGCTTGTTTACAGGTAAGAGAACAGACGTTCGGCTACATCCAGCGGCAAGAAAAGAATGATAGTGGAGGTTCCGCTGTCATCAAATCGACAGTCGGTTATGGCGACGCTCACATATTGGAGCGCACCTCCCTCAAGATAGCCAGCGTGGACATGCCGACCGTCGTTGCATTCCAAACTGAACTCGGCTTCTCCATCCTCGGCGCGGATGACTGTCCATGTCCGCCCGCTGCCGGGTGGGAGCTGGAGGAGGCTGTCCCATACCGATAGCCGGCCACCCAAGAAATCTTCTCGGTCGACCCGCAGGATGATCAGATTGGACCGATATCCGACTGCAGCGATCAACACTAGAACCGCACAGAGGACGGCCACTACCTTCGCCGTTTGATTCATATCAGCCCATCAGGCTGCCGTAGCGCACCGAATAGATGCGATCGCGGCCGAGGAGATGGGCGACAAGCGTTTCCTGCTTGAACAGGCCCTGCATGGCCCGATGGCGGAGATCGAGGCCGCCGGTGAGAACGCCGAAGGCCGGCATGAGCAGGCGGTGGCCGTCGCTGGCGAAACACGGGCGACGAACCGACTTTTCGCGGCGCCGGACGGTAGCAGCGGGGTGGAGGTGCCCGGCAATCTCGCCCTTTGCCGAAATCAGGCGGGGTTCGTGGCGAAAAACCAGCCCCCCATAAAGAAGTTCGTCGCTCGATATGCCCGGCAGGTCGGTGGTTCCGTCGGGATCGTGGTTGCCGTTGATCCAGATCCAGTCGCGGCCGCGCGCCATGTCCGTGATCATTTTTCTCAGGTCCGCCGGCAGGTGTTCGGAGCCGCTACGATCATGGAAATTGTCGCCGAGCGAGACGACGAGTTTCGGCTCGTAGCGGGCGATGACGGCGGCGAGAATGTTGAGCGTGGCGATCGTGTCATAAGGCGGCAGCATCATGCCGCGGCGGGCGAAGGCCGCGCCCTTTTCCAGATGCAGGTCGGAGACGACGAGGGTCTGCGTTTCCGGCAGGTAAAGGCCGCCCAGCGGATCGCAGACAGCGGCGATGCCGTGGACAAGGATTTCCTCGGCGCCGGTGGGTTGGCCTGTTACGATGGTGCGAGGGCTAAGCCCGAGGCGGTGCATCAAGGTCGTTTCGTCTTTCCTGTCAATGTCGAGGGCTGCCCCTCACCCGCCCTGCCGGGCACCTTCTCCCCGTACTGACGGGGAGAAGGAGACTTGTGGCACCCGTACAGCCCCGATCCGCTACGCCGAGCAGGGCAAGTCCCCTCGCGCCGCTTGCGGGGAGAGGGTTAGGGTGAGGGGCGATCGCCAACCGAAACGGTGGACAATCCAGCCTCCGCAATCAATTCATTCGCCGCCTCCTGCAGCACCGCATCATGCGCCTCGCCCGGTACCTGCTCCTTGCCGATCTCCAGCATGATCGGCACCGCCAGGGGCGAGACGCGATCGAGGTCACGGTGGGTGATGTGGCCCTTGATTCGGGACAGCATATCGCCGAGACGACCGATATCCAGAAGCCCGGAAGCGGCATCGCGGCGTGTCGCCTCCAAAAGCACGTGGTCCGGCTCGTGGGAGCGCAGCACATCGTAGATCAGGTCGGTCGAGACCGTGACCTGACGGCCGGTCTTTTCCTTGCCCGGATGACGACGTTCGATCAAACCGGAAATCACGGCGCAATTGCGGAAGGTGCGCTTGAGCATATAACTTTCGTCGAGCCAGGCTTCGAGATCATCGCCCAGCATGTCCTCGTCGAAGAGGTCGGAGAGGCTCAGGGAGCCATCGGCGATCATCGCGCCGAGATCGTTCAAGCCCCAGATGGCGAGCGAATAATCGGTGGCGACGAAGCCGAGCGGGCGGGCGCCGAGACGTTCGAGACGGCGGGTGAGCAGCATTCCGAGCGTCTGGTGCGCCAGGCGGCCTTCGAAACAATAGGCAATCATGAAGAAGCGTTTTCCGCGCGGAAAGGTCTCGATCAGCAACTCGTCCTGCTTTGGCAACATCGAGCGTTCGAGCTGGATATTCAGCCAGTCGCGGACCTGATCGGGCAGGTTTGCGCGGCGTTCGGGTTCGGCGAGCATCGCGCGGACCTGGTCTGCCAGATAGGTGGTGAGCGGAAACTTGCCGCCGGCATAGGCGGGGATTTTCGGGTCCAGCGAATGAGCGTTGGAGACGAGGCATTCGTTTTCGCGGATGCCTTCGAAGCGCAGTACCTTGCCGGCGAACAGGAAGGTGTCGCCCTGGACGAGCTGTTCGAGAAAATATTCCTCGACCTTGCCGAGCGACATGCCGCCCCTGCCCAATGTGCCTTTGGCATTGCGCTTTACCAGCCGGACATTGAGTTCGGCTGCCTCGATGATCGTGCCAAGGTTCATGCGGTATTGCTGGGCGATCTGCGGGTTGGAAACGCGCCAGCGGCCGTCCTCCTGTTTCCTGATCTTCGCGTAACGCTCGTAGGAACGCAAAGCGTATCCGCCGGTAGCGACGAAATCGACGATCCGTTCGAACATTTCCCAGGAGAGGCCGGCATAGGGCGAGGCGGAGGTGATCTCGTCATAGAGTTCGACCGGATCGAAGGATTCGGCGCAGGCCATGCCCAGAACATGCTGGGCGAGAACATCGAGCGCGCCCTCGCCTACCGGCGGTGTATCCTGCGCGCCGAGATAATTGGCGTCCAGCGCAGCCTGACATTCCATGACTTCGAAGCGGTTGGCGGGGACGAGAATGGCCTTGGACGGTTCGTCCATGCGGTGATTGGCGCGGCCGATGCGCTGGGCAAGTCGCGATGCACCCTTGGGCGCGCCGACATGGACGACCAGATCGACATCGCCCCAGTCCAGCCCCATGTCGAGCGTCGAGGTGGCGACGACGGCGCGCAGCCTGTTATCGGCCATCGCAGCCTCCACCTTGCGGCGCTGGCCGGCATCGAGCGAGCCGTGATGCAGCGCGATCGGCAGATTGTCCTCGTTGATGGTCCAGAGCGACTGGAAGAGAAGTTCCGCCTGGAAGCGGGTGTTGACGAAGATCAGCGTGGTCTTATGGCGCCTGATCTCCTCGTAGACCTCCGGGATGGCATAGGTGGAGACGTGGCCTGACCAAGGGATGCGGGTCTCCGTGCCCAGAATGGTGATGTCGGGAGCGGCACCGCCTGTGACATGAACCAGGCCTGCCGGAGGTGCCGGGTTTTCGCCTTGAGGAACGAGCCAGCGTTGCAGGTCCATCGGATCGGCGACCGTGGCGGAGAGGCCGATCGTCTGCATTCCGGGCGCGTGTTTGCGAAGACGCGCGAGGCCGAGTGAGAGGAGATGACCGCGCTTGGATGTGACGAGCGAATGCAGTTCGTCGAGGACGATGTATTTTAGATCCTTGAAGAAACGCCCGGCTTCCTTGTTGGCGAGCAGAAGCGCCACCTGTTCCGGAGTGGTGAGAAGGATATCGGGCGGGGTGAGCTTCTGGCGCTGGCGCTTCGATTGCGGCGTGTCGCCGGTGCGGTTTTCGACCGTGACGGCAAGGCCCATCTCGGTGACGGGCTTCATCAGGTTGCGCTCGATATCGACAGTCAGCGCCTTCAAGGGCGAGATGTAGAGCGTGTGGATGCCGGTGAAGGCGGAACCGGGCGGGATCTTTCCGCGGGCCACCAGATCGGTGAGCGAAGGCAGGAAACCGGCAAGCGTCTTGCCGGCACCGGTTGGCGCGATCAACAGCATGTTCTCGCCGCCTTGAGCGCGGGCGAGCAGCTCCAGCTGATGAGCGCGCGGCTGCCAGCCCTTTTCACCGAACCATTTGAGGAACGGCCTGGGCAGGGTCGCGGCCTGATTGCCGGAGGGGTTGGTTTCGACGAGATCCACGCTCAAGAGATAAGCCTTCCGACGCCAAAAAGAAGGCCTCTTGACTCGCGACCAATAATCATGGATAAATTTTATCCGTGATTAGGAGATGGAAATGAAACTGAGTGACGGCGTTGAACAGGCAATCCACTGTGTGGGTATGCTCTCCGGCCTTTCGGAAGGCGGGGTCCTGTCTGCAGCGGCGCTTGCCGATTTTCACGGCGTTTCAACCAGCTATCTCCTGAAGCACCTACAGGCGCTTTCGGGTGCCGGTATCGTTGCCACCGTGCCCGGCCCGAAAGGCGGCTACCGGCTGGCGCAAACACCGGACCGGATCAGCCTGCTCGACATCGTGCTGGCCGTGGAAGGGCCGGCACCGGCCTTTCGCTGCGCGGAAATCCGTCAGCGTGGGCCAAACCCGCTGCCGGGGCGGTATTTTTCGAAACCCTGCGGAATCAATGCGGCGATGCTGAAGGCTGAAAAGGCCTATCGCGCCGAACTCGCCAAGGTGACGATGGCATCGATCCTGGCGGATCTTGCAGCAGACGATGACGGCGGGATCGCCGCCCGCGGCTGCGCCTTCATGGAAATCAACGAACGCAAATCGGCCCGTGGATAGGCCATAGCCCTAGATCATTTTAACGCAATTCCGGACGCAAAACCGTAATGCACTTTTGCTGGAATTGCCCGAAAGGATAAAACCATGCATCCGCGTTTCAACCCCTTCAAAGCCAGCCAGGAAGCCTACAAAGCCGTCATGGCGCTGGAAGACTATGTGCAGAAATCCGGCCTGGAGCGCCGGTTCATTCACCTGATCAAGCTTCGCGCCTCGATCATCAACGGCTGCGCCTTCTGCGTCGATATGCGTGTGAAGGAAAGCCGCCATGACGGGCTTTCCGAACAGTGGATCAACCTGATGAGCGTGTGGTGGGAATCGCCCGTTTATGACGAGCGCGAACGCGCCCTGCTCGGCTGGGTCGACTCGGTCACGAAGATTGCCGAGACCGGCATTCCGGACAGTGCTTATGAACCGCTCAAGGCGCATTTTACCGAGGAGGAAATGGTCAAGATCACGGTGGCGATCGGCGCGATCAACATCTGGAACCGTCTGGCCGTCGGCTTCCGCTCGCAGCACCCGATCGACAAGGTGGCGAACGCCGCCTGACGGGGCTGAGCTAGCGGACGATATACCGATCGGTGCGGTGGTTGATGGCGAGCGTCAGGTTCAGCGTCACCGCCGCAACGATGGAGCAGGCGATGACAAATGGGCTGGCGACAAAGAAGGACAGGAAGAGCACGACGCAATCCAGCCCCAGTTGCACGAAACCGGCCCGCCAGCCGAGCCTGTCCTGCAGATAGAGCGCCAGAATGCCGAAACCGCCGAGCGAGGCGCGGTGACGGAAGAGAACGAGCATGCCGCAGCCGATCAGAAGACCGCCGAAGAGGGCGGCTGCGATCGGATCTATGCTGTCGAAGGTGATGAGTTTCGGCAGGATGCCGGTGAGCACGGAAGTAAGCGCGACGGCGGCGAAGGTCTTTACCGTGAAGACGAGGCCGAGGCGCTTGTATGCCAGCCAGTAGAAGGGCAGGTTCAGCACGAAGAAGGCGGTACCGAAGCTGACGTCGACCGAATAGCGCAGCAGGAAACCGAGACCGGCCGTGCCGCCGATCAACAGGTGGGCTGCCGCAAGCATGGTGACGCCGAGGGCTGCCAGCATGGAACCGGCAACGACGCCCTGGATATCCTCGATGATCGAGTGCTTTTCCGTCGACGAGGCCCAGAAGCCGATCGGGCTTTTCTTGTCCGCCGCGTCCGCCATGTCAGCGCACCGCGATATACCGGTCGGACCGGTGGTTGATGGTTAGAAGCAAATTCAAGACGACGGCGCTCAGCAGCGACCAGAGGACCGTCATGGGGCTGACGACGAAAAATGCGGCGGCCATGACACAGAGATCGAAACCGAGCTGGACGAGGCCTGCCGGTATCTTGAACCGATCCTGGATATAGATGGCGAGAATGCCGATGCCGCCGAGCGAGGCACGATGGCGATAAAGACCGAGCAGACCGAAGCCGATCAGGATGCCGCCGAGCAGTGCCGCCCAGAACGGATCGAGATGCTGGATGACGATGAATTTCCGCTCGAGCTCGGTGATGAAGGAAACCATCAGGATGGCGACGAAGGTCTTGAAGGAAAAGCCGATGCCGAGGCGTTTGAACGAGAGATAATAGAAGGGCAGATTGACGACGAAGAACAGGACGCCGAAGGGGATATCAAAAGCGTAGTGTAGCAGGAAGGCGATGCCTGCAGTACCGCTGGTGAGGAACCCGGCTTGGCTGAGAAAATAAAGGCCGAGCGCTGCGACCATGGCGCTGATGAACATACCCTGAGCATCTTCCAGCTTGGTGTGTCGGGCCGGATCGAGGCTGTAAAAGCCCAGCCGACGCTTCTGCGCGCTCTGTTGGTCAGCCAAATTGTTCCCCTTAGTCCCGTCCGGTTTTCGCGCCGGCTTTTCAGCAATTGTGCATTGCGATAGCGGCTTCATCAAGCGTCATCAACAACGCGTGAGTGCTCAAAGCGAAATCGCAAGAAAACGCCGGTTCAGGCGGTTTTGCGCGACAGAAACAATATGCCCTTGATCGGTTTTCCGGCATCCATGCGAATGGTGGTACGCTCGATTGCCAGAAGCTCCAGCCGGTAATGGGCAAGCAGCAGCCGGATATGGGCCTCCGAATGGGCATAACGGAGGCTATCGCGCAGCACGAACCCCTCCTCCTCTGCCGCATCCTCAACCGAAAAGGCGAACAGGCCGGAAGGAACGAGCAGATCGGCGACCAGCGGAAAGACGGTTTCCAGCGAACCGAGATACATCAGCACGTCAGCGGCCGATACGAGATCCGCGCGATGCCGGGGAAGACCGGGGCTAAACAGGCCGCTTTCTTCGTCGGCAAGGCTGAGGTCGGACTGGCCGAGATGATCGTAAAGCTCTTTTTCTTCGGCCTTGGCGAGCATATTGGTGGAGAGATCAAAGCCCTCCAGACGCGCCGTTTGTTCCCTTATTTCCGCGCCAAAAAGCCCCGTGCCGCAGCCGAGATCGACCGTCAGGGCAAAGGGCGCATGGGGAAGCACGATTGCAGCGAGCTTGCCGGGAACGGAATAATCGAGCTTTTCGAGCAGCGCGTTATCGAAGCGCTCGGCATATTCGTCAAACAGGCTTTCGACATAGCGGCTCGGCGGCTGGTTCGGCGCTTCCTCCGCGCCGATGACGGCCAGTTTCAGCCTTGCGCCGAACACGTCTTCGGGTTCGAGTTCGAGCACGCGGCGATAGGCGTCTTCCACCGTCTCCAGCTCTGCCTTCTCGCGATATTCTCCAAGACGAAACCAGCCTGCAGCCCAACCGGGCGCGAGTTCCAGCGCCTGTTCCATCAGTTCGGCGGCAGCGGCGAAGTCGCGACCTTCCGCCAACATGCGAGCGTAATCGGCACGACGGTCGGCGATCACATCGCCGGAAGAGAACTGGCTCATCGATATTGTCCTGAAATCATGCCGCTCATCGCCGAAGCCACAAAAAAACTCAAGTTCTATTTGAGAGGCGAACGTCAATGCCTATCTGACGGTTGCAGGCGCTCGTCGCCGCGGCTATGGCATTTGAAGCAACGGAGACGGTCAAGAATGGCGGATGGTGTGAACAGGTTTCTCGGCGACTCGATCGGCCGGACGATCATCAAGCTGATCGTGGTCTGCCTGATCGTCGGTTTCGTGCTCGCCTTTTTCGGCTACACGCCGAACAATATCATCGGCAGCCTGCGCTACCATTTCTACGATATCCTGCATAACGGATTCGATGCGCTGGGCGACATCGGCAACTACCTGCTTCTCGGCGCGATCGTGGTCATCCCGGTTTTCGTGGTTCTACGACTGATAAGCTATCGTCGCTGACATGACCGAGTTTTCCATTCCTTCTCGACGGGGTTTTCTCGTTCTTTCCGGCCTGACGCTTGGCGGTACTGGCCTCTTGCTTGCCGGCTGTTCCACGACCGCCGTCATGACGCCGACGCCGGGTTCCGAGGACGATACGGTAGCTGCACTGCCGATGGTCAACAGGCTGCGCGCATCCAAGGGACTTTCGGGACTTTCTCTCGATACGTCGGCGCGCAAGGCGGCAGGTATCCAAGCGATCCGGATGGCGAAGGCGCAGGAGATGAAGCACCTGATCGGCTTCGGTGACGATTTCGGCGCCCGGATGAAGAAGAGCGATGTGGCGCTGCCGGCAGCGGAAAACATCGCAGCCGGGCAGAAATCGGTGGAAGCCGCAGTGCAGGCCTGGATCGACAGTCCCAAGCATCTGGAAAACATGCTCGGGAACTATCGCGGGCTGGGCGTCGCCATGGCGCCGGCCAAGGACGGCAGGCCCTATTGGGCCATGGTGCTTTCGGGCTGATTAGATCGGCTGCGAGGCCCAGTGATCGACGCGGCTATCGCGCAGATCGCGGATCGAAGCGATGCCGTCACGGTCCAGCAGTTTCGACAGACCGCGATTGATATCGCCTGGCAGGGCTGGCCCTTCATAGACCATGCAGGAATAGACCTGAACGAGATCGGCACCTGCGCGGATCTTTTCCAATGCGTTCTCGGCGCTTCCCACGCCACCGACACCGATGATCGGGAGGTCCGATCCGACACGCTTGCGCATGCGGGCGAGCACCGCCGTAGACTTGGCGAATAGCGGAGCACCGGACATGCCGCCGGCCTGTTTTGCCTGAACCTGATCCTTCAGGCCTTCGCGCGAAAGCGTGGTGTTGGAAACGATCAGGCCGTCGAGATCATGGGCCAGCGTTTCTGCAGCCACATCGTCGAGGCCTTCTTCCGTCAGGTCCGGCGCGATCTTCAGGAAGACAGGAAGGCGCTTGCCGGCCCGGTCCGCCTCTTCATTGCGGGCAGCAAGCACAGCGGAAAGAAGCGCTGCCAGGCTTTCACGCGCCTGCAGGTCACGCAGGCCGGGTGTGTTGGGCGAGGAAATGTTGACGGTGAAGTAGGTCGCCAGCGAATAGAAACGCCGGATGCCCAGAACGTAATCGGCGATGCGATCGGCGCTGTCCTTGTTGGCGCCGATATTGACCCCAACGATGCCCTTTGCGTTGCCACGGGCGCTGAGGCGCGAAAACACCGCGTCATGGCCCTGATTGTTGAAGCCGAAGCGGTTGATAACGGCGCGATCCTCGACCAGGCGGAAAAGCCGCGGCTTGTCATTGCCCACCTGCGGTTTCGGCGTCAGCGTGCCGACTTCGACATGGCCGAAGCCGAGCTTCAGAAGCGTATCCGGCACTTCGGCATTCTTGTCGTAACCCGCGGCGAGACCGACCGGGTTTTCGAACCGGATGCCGGCAACTGTCTGTGCCAGACGTGGATCGGGCCTTGGCGGACAGACAGGCGAGATACCGGTTTTCAGAGCGGCAATCGACAGGTTGTGGGCGATTTCGGGATCGAAAACGAAAAGGCTGCGGGAGGCAATTCCCGCAAGGCGGCCAATCATGGCATTTTCTCCGGAAAGGCATGCTGGCCGTCAACGCCGATCAGGAGTGGCATCTCCCAGATCACCGCCGAAAGCGGCAGGCTGCCATAAAGGTGAGGGAAAAGATCGCCGCCACGGGACGGCTCGAATTTCAGGTCTTCGCCAAGAGGACGCGAATCCACCGCGACCAGCATCAGTCCGGTCATGCCGGCGAAATGCAGTCTTGCCGTTTCGCGTGCCTGGGTGCCGGTGGAAAAATGGATATAACCGTCACGGTGATCGATCTCGGCCCCTTCGAAGACGCCCCTCGCCTTGGCTTCCCGCCAGATGGTTTCGGGCACGATCTTGTAAACGGTATCCGTCATCACACATCTCCATTGAGATTTAGGGCCTGTGAGAACTTTGAGGCCTGCGAACCCGTTAGAGCAGATAAGCGGCGTTGCGGATCGTTTGCCGCAAAGGCGGCTAAAAGTCCATTACTATCGGAGGAGACAAAATGCGCATTTCGGCAATCAGCATTGCTGCCGCCTCTCTGACCGGTGCCTTGCTCTTTTCAACGGGGACAGAGGCACAGCAGAGGTTCCAGCTTGAGCAGACGGACCAGGGCATCGTGCGGCTGGACACGGAGACCGGGGCGATCACCACCTGCGGCCAAGAAAACAACGAGTTGACCTGCCGGATGGCACCGGACGAGCGCGCGGCGTATGAGAAGGAACTCGACCTCCTGGAAAAACGCGTAACGGCGCTCGAGGAACGCTTCAGCCAGACACCGCCGGGGCGATTGCCGAGCGACGCGGAGGTTGACCGGTCGCTATCGATCATGGAGCGTTTCATGCGGACTTTCATGGGTATCGTGCGCGAATTTACCGGAGAGCCTAACCCCGCGCCGCAACCGGACAGAACCTGACGCGCCAAGCGACCTGTCGCAGAATCGATACAGATCACGGAAGGCTCCACTCGCAGAAGATGTGCAGCAGTCGAACGTCACCCTTGTTTCGGTTCGTCAACGGCGTTACAAATTGACGCAGGCCTTGAGGAGGGCCCGGGATCTTCATCCCAGCACAACTATGCCTTTGGGAGGAGGCGTGGGAATGCAGACACTCAAAATCATCATCGCAGACGATCATCCCCTGTTTCGCGGCGCGCTCGTGCAGACGCTTCAGGCCATGGCGGAGGATGTCACCATCATCGAATGCGGCGAGTTTTCCGCCGCGCTCAAGGCAGCAGACGCACACCCGGATGCCGACCTGATGCTGCTTGACCTCGCCATGCCAGGGGTCAGCGGGTTTTCGGGGCTGATGACATTGAGGGCGCAGTTTTCGGCGCTTCCTATCGTCATCGTTTCGGCAACGGACGACAGCGGCACCGTGCGCCGGTCGATAGAGCTGGGGGCATCCGGCTTCATTCCGAAGTCATCCGGACTCGACGACATCCGCATGGCGGTCAAGACCGTGCTCGACGGCGGGATATTCTCACCCGGCAGCGACACCAGCCAGCCAGAGGACGATCCGATGCTGATCGAAATTCTCGACCGGCTGAAGACGCTGACACCGCAGCAGAACCGGGTGCTGACCATGCTTGCCGAAGGCCTGCTCAACAAGCAGATCGCCTATGAACTTGGCGTCTCGGAAGCGACGATCAAGGCGCATGTCTCGGCAATCCTTCTGAAGCTCAATGTCGACAGCCGGACCCAGGCTGTGATCAAGCTCGGCAAGATCAACATGGCCATGGTGGCGTAAGGAGAAAAAGGATTTTATTCCTCTTCGAGCTTTACGTTCACGTGACCTTCGGCTAAAATCAGGCGTGCCGGAGACGCTCTTTGGCATTGACGCAGAATGCCGGCATCGGTGAGCGCGTCACCTCTGATTGAAGGCTGCAAAGCGCCCCTCTTCAAGCGGTCGCGGACTGGAGCCTTGTAAAGGCCGGGGCACGGGCGAAAATGCTGTCACATGACGCCATATGGAACGCGATCGACAGGCTTGCCGAACGTCATCAACTGACGCCATCCGGGCTTGCGAGGCGGGCTGGACTGGATCCTACCTCGTTCAATCGTTCAAAGCGTCTGGGGCCTGACGGGCGGCTGCGCTGGCCTTCGACGGAATCGATCTCGAAAGTACTCGATGCAACCGGGGCCACGATCGACCAATTCATGAGCTATCTGCCCGCTGGCGGCCGCAACCAGATACCCGAGGGTAATTTTCCGCCGCAGGCCGGCAATATTCCGCTGCTTGGCTTTGCCCAGGCGGGAGCAGGCGGCTTTTTCGACGATGGTGGATTTCCGGCCGGACAGGGCTGGGATGTCGTCGAGTTTCCCGTAGATCCGTCACGCAAGGTGGGCGTCTATGCGCTCGAAGTGCAGGGGGAATCGATGATGCCGCTCTATCGCGACGGTGACGTGCTGATTGTCGAGCCGGGGGCGCAGGTTAGACGCGGCGACCGCGTCGTGTTGAAAACCAAGGAGGGTGAAGTGATGGCCAAGGTGCTGGCACGCCAGAGCCCGAAAAGCGTCGAAGTGATGTCGCTCAACCCGGAGCATCCCAACCGAACCTTTGATCTTGCCGATGTGGAGTGGATGGCCCGCATAATCTGGGCGAGCCAGTGAGGTCCCTGCTTTCTCGGTTACGGGAGACAGGAACAAATTCCCAGCTCAATATAACCCGTTTGGAAAATAGCGCAGATAAAGATCCTGCAGCCTGCCGTTACGGGACAGCTCGGCGAGCGCCTGATCGAAGGCCGAGACCAGAAGCGGGTCGGTGCGACGCACCATGACGGACAGGCCCTCGCCCAGGAATTTTTCCGAAAGATAAGGGCCGTCGAAAAGCATGCAGCATTTTTCAGAAGCGTCGCTGGCGACCCAGAAGGGCAATCTCAATCCATCGGAAAAAACGGCGTCGATCTTTTTTTCCTTCAAGGCCGTAGTCATTGCCTCACCGGCTTCGAACGGCACGGCGATGATGCCTGGAAAAAATGCCTTGAGCATCGCCTCATGTGCGGTTTCCTTGACTACGCCGACACGACGCCCGGCGAGTGCTGCAGCAGTGTCGCCCGGTATGTCGGCCGAGCGGCTTTTGGCAAAACGCGCCGGGATGCCGATATAGGAGCGGGAGAACAAAAAACGCTCCCGCCGGTCCTGATCGACCGCGATGCCCGCCATCACCGCCTCACCGCCATTGGCCTCCAATGTCCTTTCCAGTTCGTCGAACGGTATGGACTGGATCTGGCATTTGGCCTCAAGCTTTAGTTCAGCGCAGATTTCGCGGGCAAGATCGACGTTGAAACCGGATAGGCGCCCCGTCTGGTCGGTGAAGTTGAAGGGCGGAAAATCAACGGTTGTCAGAATGCGCAGGCGAACGATCGTCGACAGATCCGGGCGAGCCACGCGTTCGCGGCTGTCGAACATCAGCGGGAGGCGATTTCCGCTTTCGGATGCAAGGCTCGTCCCGGGTGATGCGAAAGCGGCCACCAACATCACGAAAGCTGCAAAGAGATCGCGCGCCCCCCGCCAAACTAGGGATGTAATCATCCGGTGCCTCATTATGATCGTCTGCGGGTCAGGCAGGAGCGCCCCTATCGGGTGCTCCTTGGGGACGGTGTAACAGAACCATGCGCTTCGGGGAATATCCGCCGCAGGGATCGGCGGTCTGTGACGATGAGCCTGCCACGAGCTTGCCGAACGGCGGTTCAGAGGGCCGGCAGGCCAATGACCAAGAGTTTCGCAGCGACGCCGATCCGGATCCTCCGGAAGCTGAGGCCGCGGTTCTTGCTGCTCTCGGTTTCTCCAAGCCGATGATTGCCCGAATGCGCGAGCGGGCGCTGCGTCACGGCACGTCGATCGAGGCCGAGCTGCTGCGTGCCGGAGGCGGCGCGACTGGCAGAACTTGCAGCAGCCCTGACCACCATGCCCATGCTCGGCCGGAACCTTGCCATTACGACACCAGGCGCCATTCGCAAAGCCGTGTGGGCTGCGGGAGCCGCACGACGCGGGCAGGAAACGACCAACGGGCTTTTCGAGGGGCAACCGGCTTTTTCCGCCCGGACGGTGCTTTCGGGTAAGCAGGGATTTTTCGCAGGCGCGCTCGTCGCCGGAACGATCGCGACCTTCCTCATCATACCGGTCGTGACGCTTCTCAGCCTGCATATCATTCTGTCGCTGACCTATCTTGCTTCGCTATTGCTGCGGCTGACGGCGCTTGCTTTGAAGATGCATCTGCCGAGCCCTGCTACCAGGTTCAACCTGAAAGCCGGCCCGCTACCGCGCTACACTGTCATGGTGGCGCTTTACCGAGAAGCCCCCGTCGTCGGCCAACTCATAGCCTGCCTCGAACGGCTCGACTGGCCCCATACACTCATCGATATCAAGCTCGTCTGCGAAGACGACGACGCCGAGACGATTGCCGCGCTGACCGCGCTTGAACCTGGACCACAGTTCGAAATCGTCACTGTGCCGCCAATCGGTCCGCGAACCAAGCCAAAGGCACTTACCTATGCGCTCTCTTCGGCACGGGGTGAATTTCTGGCCATATATGACGCGGAAGACCGGCCGCACCCGCTGCAACTGCGCGAAGCGCACGCCACCTTTGTCAACGGGCCGCCCGAACTGGCCTGCCTGCAGGCGCCGCTGATCATTGCCAATGCCCGGAAATCACCGCTCAGCGCCCTGTTCTCGCTTGAATATTCCGCACTGTTCAGGGGGCTTCTACCAATGCTTGCCAGACGACGAATGCCCCTGCCGCTCGGAGGAACCTCCAATCACTTCAAAACCGAAATATTAAAGAAAGTCGGCGGCTGGGATCCATATAATGTGACCGAGGACGCGGATATGGGGCTGCGCCTCTATCGGCTCGGCTACCGTTCGGACGTGTTGACCTGCCAGACACTGGAGGACGCGCCGGTACAGGTTTCCGTCTGGATGGCGCAACGCGCCCGCTGGTATAAAGGCTGGCTGCAGACATGGCTGGTGCTGATGCGCGATCCGTCGAGGCTGATGCGGGAGATGGGCCTGCCCGCTTTTGTGACTTTCCAGCTGATGGTGGGCGGGATGCTGATCTCGGCATTGCTTCACCCCTTGATCTTCGTTTTCCTCTGGCTCGGGGCATCCGCCATGCTCGACGCACCCAAAAACGACCTGCCACTCGGTGTCGTCTCGCTGTTCGTCATGGATTTCGTCAACATCCTCGGAAGCTACCTGATCTTCCTGGGATTGGGGGTCGGGTCGATGATCGACCATGAAAAGCGGCAGATCGGCTGGCGATGGGTGATGGTGCCATTCTACTGGCTGATGATCTCGGCTGCAGCCTGGCGGGCGGTGATCGAACTCAAGACCAATCCGTTCCACTGGAACAAGACACCGCATGCGCCGACATCAACGGACTGAAACCGCATGACGACAATTTCCGTCGAATGCATCCAGACGTTTTACCGGCCTCACGGACCTTCGAGCAGGATCTTCATGCGCGGATCATCCGGCGTTGCGCCCGAAAAGTCCTGCGCATCGGGTCCGCCCGGATCGATCGAATACCAGAAGCCCTGATCAGGCGTATGGTAGCCTTTCTGTCCGGCATAGACACCAAACCAGGTGTAGCCGGTCCAGACATCGGAGTTGGCGGCAAAATATGCCAGAAGGTCTCGCAGTTCCTTATAGCAGGCCTCATTCTTGGCCACCGCGAATTCGCCGAGAAACAACCGCATCCTGTTGGCGCGCGCCCATTCCGTCGACTCCACCAGAACTGTGGCACCTGATCCAGGATTGCAGGTCTGTTTCTGTCCGGCACTGTAGTCGTCAAGATAACGGTGAACGTCGATGACCAGATTGTTGCCGGGATCACGGACGAGCGGCCCGAGCGGTTTTCCAAGCGGTTGCCCCGTCCAGGACAGGTCATGGGCGAAACCGTATCCATCCAATAGGATCGTGTTGGTCGCGCCGGTTGCGCGAATATCCTTCAGCACCGTATTGTAGGTCGCAGCAAGCTTGATGCCGTCCACATCGTGCGGCTCATTCATGATGCCGAACATGACGCGGGGATTTGTCTTGAATTTCATAGCGAGCCTGACCCAGAGATCAGAGAAATGGGCCGCCGAGACTTCCTGAGCCTCGCCTATGATGACCTCGTTCTTCGGTTGCCTGTCGAAATTGAGGTCCCGGCGCATGAAGTTATGTACATCGACGATGACCGTGGCCCCAGCACCCGTCAGAAAATCAACCTCCCGTTCAAGCGCCGCAAGCACGGTTGGATCGAGATCTCCGCCGAGCCTTGGCTGAATCCATTCCCAGGCGAAAACCAGTCGGAAAACGCGCATGCCCTTTCCCAGGTAATATTTCATTCCCTCATCGGTCGCCCAGGTGGTGGACTGGGTATAATAACCGTTATTCCCGACGAGATTGACGCCACGCCCGAATAGAAGGTTCGTCGAAGCAGCCGATACCGGGAAGCTCAAAATTGCGATGAGGAGACCAAGGAATGCGGCAAACTTCTGCATGGAAATCCTTTTCCCGAAATAACGTGCGTCGTAAGAATTGTCTGGCGTCATCCATCACATCAATATGCGAAAGATGCCGCACGTATTCTCAAAAATCAAAGTCGAACCAAATTTCCGATATACACACTACACCAATGGAAACGGCCTCGCGTATTGTCACGATGATCTTCCAGACCCGCAACACAACAATCATTTATTTTACTTGAATTTCATTTCCCAATCGCAGTCCTACACATGCAGGCACTGCCAAACATCTTGATAGATGAATTCATCATTATTGACTCGATGGCATGCCCGACTATTTTCAATGCAGGGAGGCCGGCGAAACAGGATGGGAACTCATGCGTATCCATCTCAGATCAAAGCTTATCGATTCCGTCGAGTATGACGAAATGTCGTTCCGCATGACGGTATTCATGTCCAACGGGCAGGTTCGCGAGTTTTGCGAGGTTCCCGCCGTTGTCATCGCCGATCTGTGTGATGCGAGTTCGCCCGGTGGCTACTATATGCGCGCGATCCGCAACCGCTATCCGACGCCATGAATAATCGTTGGCTCCGCCTCAGGCTTGCCGGGTGGATCAGTGAAAGTTCGTGACAGTCGACCTTTGCCGGAAGCGCGTTGACTGGCCTTCTTATTGGGCTGCGCCAGCAGAACGAACCATCTCACCCAAGCCGAAGATACGGCTTCAAAGACGTCTTATGCCGGGAGGCTCATCATCAGGGGTATAGGCAGCTTTGGCCTTGGCGGGAAAGGTGGCTGGAGCGGGTGAAGGGAATCGAACCCTCGTATTCAGCTTGGGAAGCTGCTGCTCTACCATTGAGCTACACCCGCTTGCGCGTGCAGGTTTCCAACAACGGATCGCGGCTGTCAAGGCCGGCTGGGTTGTCTGCGGCATCGGGATTGGTCGGGCAGATACGGTTCGAAACGCCCAACCGGGATCGAGCGTGATGCTCAGCCGCGGAAATGTTTCGACAGTTTCAGACCCTGCGCCTGATAGTTCGAGCCGAGACCAGATCCATAGAGACCTTGCGGAGCTTCCAGCATATGCTCGTAGACGAGGCGTCCGACGATCTGGCTGTCTTCGAGGATGAAGGGCACCTCGTGGCTGCGGACCTCCAGGACGGCGCGGCTGCCTCGTCCGCCTGCGGCTTCGTGTCCGAAGCCCGGATCGAAGAAGCCGGCATAATGGACACGGAATTCGCCGACCAGCGGATCGAAAGGGGTCATTTCGGCGGCATAAAGCGGCGGCACATGCACGGCCTCGCGGGAGACGAGGATGTAGAACTCATCCGGATCGAGGATCAGCTCGTTGCGGCCGCGGCTGTAGAGCGGCTCCCAGAAATCGAAAACATCGTGCTGGGCCTTCTTGTCGACATCGACTACGGCCGTGTGATGCTTGCCACGATAACCGATCAGGCCATTCGCATCACCCTTGAGATCGATCGACAGCGCGATACCGCCGCCGGACACGTTCGGCGTCGAGGATGCGACCAGCGTTTCGGTCTCGTGCAGATGCAAGAGTTCAGGTTCCGACAGGAGGGCATTGCCGATGCGGAAGCGGATTTGCGACAGGCGCGAACCCTGTCGGGCGACGATCGGGAAAGTGCGCGGCGAGATTTCGAGATAGAGCGGGCCGCGGTAACCGACCGGGATCTTGTCGAACTCCTGCGCATGATCAGTGATGACGCGGGTGAAGATATCGAGACGGCCGGTCGAGGATTTCGGATTTGCCGACGCCGACATATTTGCCGGCAGATCGAGGCTTTCCATCAGCGGCACGATATAGACGCAGCCGGTTTCCAGAACCGCGCCCTCCGACAGATCGACAACATGCAGCTTCAACCGGTCGAGCTTATCGGAAACGAGGCTGTTTGGACCTGGCATGAAGGAGGCGCGCACGCGAAATGCCTTGGCACCCAGACGAAGGTCCAAGCTGGCCGGCTGAATCTGATCGCGGTCGAGATCCCGTTCGGAGACCAGCCGTCCCGTTTCGAAGAGCGCCGCAATTGCGCGGTCCGCCAGAATTCCCGTGTCGCGAGCCATGATCGTTTCTTTCAAAATTTGGCGGTGACAAAACCAAATGCAGGGCATTGACGCAAGCGAATGCGAGGCGTAAGCCAGCTTTATCCCGTGGTGATTTGCCGGTCGGCTTGCAGCCACGTTAAACAAGTGGCTAAAAAGACCGGGTTGCTAAAACCGGTCTGCTTTCGCGGCCGGTTTTTTTGTTTTGGATTGAGGACTAGCATGACAAACAAATGGCGCCCGGCAACTACACTCGTCCACGGCGGTACGCTGCGTTCGCAATATGGCGAAATGTCTGAAGCGATCTATCTCACCCAGGGCTTTGCTTACGACAGTTCGGAAGCCGCGGAAGCGCGCTTCAAGGGCGAGACCGAAGGTTACATTTACGCCCGCTACGGCAGCCCGACCAATGACATGTTTGAAAAGCGCATGTGTGCGCTGGAAGGTGCGGAAGAAGCCCGCGCCACGGCATCCGGCATGGCCGCCGTTTCCGCCGCCCTGCTCTGCCAGCTGAAGGCCGGCGATCATATCGTTGCAGCCCGCGCGCTGTTCGGCTCGTGCCGCTGGGTGGTCGAGACGCTTGCTCCGCGCTACGGCATCGAATGCACACTCATCGACGGTCGCGATCTCGCCAACTGGGAGAAAGCCATCCAGAAGAATACCAAGGTGTTCTTCCTCGAAAGCCCGACCAACCCGACGCTCGAAATCGTCGATATTGCCGGTGTTGCGAAGCTCGCCGACCAGATCGGCGCAAAGGTCGTGGTCGACAACGTATTCGCGACCCCGCTTTTCCAGAAGCCGCTGGAACTCGGCGCTCACATCGTCGTCTACTCGGCCACCAAGCATATCGACGGCCAGGGCCGCAGCCTTGCCGGCGTGATCCTTTCCGACAAGGCGTGGGTGGACGAGCATCTGCAGGATTATTATCGCCACACGGGTCCGGCCATGTCGCCGTTTACCGCCTGGACGCTGATCAAGGGACTTGAGACGCTACCGATCCGCGTCAAGGCGCAGACGGACAACGCCTCGAAGATCGCCGACTTCCTGGCAGAGCACAAGCATGTCGCCAAAGTCATCTATCCGGGCCGCAAGGACCATCCGCAGGCCGACATCATCGCCAAGCAGATGAGCGGCGGATCGACCCTGGTCTGCTTCGAGCTGAAGGGCGGCAAGGAAGCTGCCTTCAAGCTGCAGAACGCGCTGGACGTGGTGACCATCTCCAACAATCTCGGCGATACGCGCAGCCTGATCACACATCCGGCAACAACGACGCACAAGAACCTCACCGACGAGGCGCGTGCAGAGCTTGGCATTTCGCCCGGCACCGTGCGCTTCTCGGCCGGCATCGAGGACGGCGAGGATCTGCTTGAAGATTTCGCCAGGGCTCTGGCTTCTATCTGAGGTCTTTTCGGCTCGTCGATATGGTGAATCCGGTTTTCGGATTCACCATATCAGTTATCCCTAATTCCAAGAACAGATCACAGTTTCTCGCGTAAACCGCGAGTTTTCTTGACGTTCGATGCCGTGTGTACGATATGCGGGGATGTAGATTCCATGTTCTACGGCGTGGTTGACGTGCAAGAAACGATATCCGGCGCTGTAGTTTTGAGGTATTTGTCCATGTATCGCGCCCGGACAAGAGACATAGAAGTTGCCGTCGAGCCGTTCTATCTGGAGGAGCAATCCAGTCCGGAAGAGAGCCGCTATGTCTGGGGCTATCGCATCGTTATCGAGAACCACTCGATCCATACGGTAAAGCTGGTTCACCGCTACTGGCATATTACCGATCAGAACGGTCTGGTCGACGAAGTGGACGGGCTTGGCGTCGTCGGAGAACAGCCGCGCCTGCAGCCGGGCGACAGCTATGAATATTCATCGGGCTGCCCACTGGACACGCCATCCGGCATGATGTTCGGCTATTACGACATGCAGACGGAAGAAGGCGAGGTCTTCAAGGTCGACATCCCCGCCTTCTCGCTGGATTCACCCGGGCTAAATCGGGTGCTGAATTGAGCCCTGCGGCTCAGGCCGGAGCGAATTCCGCCAGTTCGTAACGATAGGTCGTCGAGCAGAATTCGCAGGTGACGGCGATCTGGCCGTCTTCCTGGCTTGCCTCGATTTCCTCCGCCGTGAAGCCGGCGAGCACGCCCTTGATCTTCTCGCGCGAACAGCTGCAGCGGTCGAAAACCGTCTGCGGTTCATAAACCCGCACGCCACGCTCGTGGAACAGGCGATAGAGAAGCCGTTCGATCGCGACCTGCGGATCGGTCAGCTCGTCAGTGTCGATCGTCTCGACCAACGAACGGGCTTCATCCCAGGCATCATCGGTGACGCTGGTATCGCGTTCGTCGCCATCACCGCCGTGGAGATCCGGATGACGCATGCGCTCCGGCGCCTGGGGTAGGAACTGGGCGACCAGACCGCCTGCCCGCCAGTTATGACGCGGCTTGCCGTCCTCATCGCGGTCGAAAAGCTCGGCCACGGCAAGACGGACACGGGTCGGTATCTGTTCCGACTGACGGAAATAGACGCCGGCAATCTCTTCCAGAGACGAGCCGTCCATCGGCACGATGCCCTGATAGGGCTGCATGCCCTTGCCCTGATCGATGGTGAAGGCGAGCACGCCCTGACCAAGAAGCTCCGGCGGCGAGGTCTTGCCATCCTTGACGGCAGCAGCCAGTGCATCCTCGTCGTAACGGGCATAGGCGCGAAGCGCATCCGGCGTGGAGAAATCAGCCACGAGAAGATCGACGGGTCCGTCGCCCTTGGTCTGAACTGTGAACTTGCCATCAAATTTCAGCGAAGTACCGAGCAATGCCGTCAGCACCAGTGCTTCTGCAAGCAGCCTTGCAACCGGCGCCGGATAATCATGGCGACCCAGAATGGTGTTGAGAAGCGGCCCAAGCTGCACCGCACGGCCACGAACATCCAGGCCCTCGACCTGGAAGGGAACAACCCTGTCGTCTCCGGCAAAGTGGAGGTCCTTCAGTTCCACGGTTGCTTCCGCCATCATCTTACTCCTTCACACCGATCGTCTCGGGCCTTGTCCCCGACCTTTACACAAACAGGCCGGCAAGCGGAACCGCTGGGCCGCTCGAAAATGTCGGGGATGTCTGTTGAAGCGCCGGCACCAGGCACGGCGCGTTTGAAAGCCGACAAATGGTGCCGGCTTCAAGCCAATTCAAGAGCCAGAAGACAGGCTCAGATCGCGCCGAAGCACCAGGCCAGAATGGACTTCTGGGCGTGGAGGCGGTTTTCAGCCTCGTCGAAGACGACCGACTGCGGGCCATCGATCACGGCGTCGGTGACTTCCTCGCCACGATGGGCCGGCAGGCAGTGCATGAACAGCGCATCGGCCTTGGCCTGCTTCATCAGCGCTTCATTGACCTGATAGGGCTGGAAGATGTTGTGGCCGCGCGCCTTGTGTTCCTGGTTCATCGAAACCCAGGTATCCGTGACCACGACATCGGCGCCGGCAACCGCGCGCTCGACATCGTGGGTGAGCATGATCTCGCCGCCGTTGTTGCGCGCCCAGTTCAAGAACTTGTCATGCGGCTCGGAACCCATCGGAACGGCCATATTCATGCGGTAACCGAAACGGGCCGAACCTTCGACGAGCGAATGCAGCACGTTATTGCCGTCGCCCGTCCAGGCAATCGTCTTGCCGGCGACGGGACCGCGATGTTCCTCGAAGGTCATCAGGTCGGCCATGATCTGGCAGGGATGGGTGTCGTCTGTCAGCGCATTGATGACCGGCACGGTGGCATGTTCGGCCAGTTCCAGAAGGCGCTTGTGATCGGTGGTGCGGATCATGATCGCGTCGACATAACGCGACAGAACCTTGGCGGTGTCGCCGATCGTCTCGGCGCGGCCGAGCTGCATCTCGGTACCCGACAGGAACAGCGTCTCGCCGCCGAGCTGGCGCATGCCCACATCGAAGGAGACGCGGGTGCGGGTGGACGGCTTCTCGAAAATCATGGCCAGCATCTTGCCGGCCAGCGGCTTGTCAGCCGTGCCGGCTTTGGTTGCCAGCTTTCGCACCTTTGCATCATCGAGGATGGAGCGCAGGTCACCCGCCGACACAGCGGAAAGATCGAGAAAATGCTTGGGAGATGCCATTACCTTGTTCCCTAACGGAGGGAACCGGAAGGCGCCCTCTCTACGTATTCTTAAGCGGATTTCTTCAGCTGGTCAGCCGACAGCGTTTCGGCAGCACGCTCGATACGGCGAAGACCTTCGCGCGCTTCCTCGGCGGTGACGACAAGCGGAGGCAGAATGCGGACGACGTTATCGCCAGCCATAACGGCCAGCATGTGCTGATCGCGCATTCCGGAGATCAGGTCGCCGGCCGGCACCTTTGCCTTAATGCCGAGCAAAAGGCCCTCACCGCGAATATCCTCGATCACCGTCGGGAAACGATCCTTGAGCGCTGCAAGGCCCTGACGGAAGACGAGTGCAACATCGCGAACGTTTTCCAGGAAACCGTCGGCGAGCACGATATCAAGCACCGCATTGCCACAGGCCATAGCTAGCGGGTTGCCGCCATAGGTGGTGCCGTGGATGCCGGGCTTCATGCCGGATGCGGCTTCTGCCGTTGCAAGGCATGCGCCGAACGGGAAGCCGCCGCCAATACCCTTGGCGATCGCCATGATGTCCGGGGTGATGCCGGCCCATTCATGGGCAAAGAGCTTGCCGGTACGGCCGACGCCGGTCTGAACTTCGTCGAGGATCAAAAGAAGACCCTTTTCGTCGCAGATGCGGCGCAGCTCGCGCATGAATTCCTTCGGAACCGGACGCACACCGCCCTCGCCCTGGATCGGCTCGATCAACAGAGCGCCGGTGTTCTCGTTAATCGCAGCGTTCAGCGCATCGAGATCACCGAAGGGCACCTGATCAAAACCCTGAGCCTTGGGGCCGAAGCCTTCCATATATTTCTCCTGGCCACCGGCTGCGATCGTTGCGATCGTGCGGCCGTGGAAGGCACCTTCAAAGGTGATGATATGGAACTTTTCCGGATGCCCCTTGGAATAGTGATAACGGCGGGCCGTCTTGATTGCGCATTCCAGCGCTTCCGCACCCGAATTGGTGAAGAAGGCCTTGTCCGCAAAGGTTGCGTCGACCAGACGGCGCGCCAAGCGCTCCTGCTCCGGAATCTCGTAGAGGTTCGACAGATGCCAGACCTTCTCGGCCTGCGACTTCAGCGCTTCGACGAGATGCGGATTGGCATGGCCGCAGGACGTGACAGCGACACCCGCACCGAAGTCGAGATATCGCTCGCCGCTTTCCGTCACAAGCCAAACGCCTTCGCCACGCTCAAAGCGCAGCGGGGCCCGGGCAAAGGTGTCGAAAAGCGCAGATTCAGCCATGGCGGCTCACTCCTAATGCATCCGATTGCGGATATTCAAAAAATCAAAATGCCGCCCTCGGGGCGGCCGCGGCACTATCGCCACTCATCCATGTGATGTCAATAAAACTCACGGAAATCTGGGGTTTCAAGGCATTTTGCTGCAAGGACGCAACCCTGCCGACAGCTGTGACAAAAATGACTCTCCCGGAAAGCAAGTTGGGGAAAACCGGGAAATCGATTCGTGGCGATTCCGGGGACTCTTGTCACGGAGTCTGCGGACCTCTAGGTTAAAGATCAATTACTAGACTGCATGCGGCGGAACTAGTCACCAAAAGCATAGATATAGTGCCTGTTGCGAGATGTATCGCGCGACATTGGTGAGGGATTCTGCATGCCACCAACGTTCAAAGGCGGAGAACGGGCATGAACTGGACGGACGAGCGCGTTGAAAAACTGAAAAGGTTGTGGTCGGAAGGCTTGAGCGCCAGCCAGATCGCCGCACAACTTGGAGGCGTAAGCCGCAATGCCGTGATCGGCAAGGTCCATCGCCTCAACCTGCCGGGCCGCGCAAAGGCGGGCGGCACAATCGCGACGAACCGTACGGCAAAGCGCCCAGCAGCAACGACCTCCCGTCCCCAGCAGACATTCGCCACCCGTCCGGCAGCACGCCCGGTCGCCCGTCCGGTCGGCGCAACCGCGCTCAAGGAAGAGGTCGAGTTCGAGGCTTCGCAGGAACTGGTCTACCGTCCCGCTTCCAACGTTGTCCTGCCGATTTCCCGCAAACTGGCGCTGACCGAATTGACCGAACGCACCTGCAAGTGGCCCGTCGGCGATCCGCTGACGGACGATTTCCACTTCTGTGGCTGTGAGTCCCCGGATAATTCGCCTTACTGCACCTACCATGCGAAGCTCGCCTACCAGCCGGTCAACGAGCGCCGCCGTCCGAGCGCTGCACGGGCCTAAGTTCGGCACCATAAACAACGATCAAGCGGGCTTCGGCCCGCTTTTTTGTTTGCCGTGCTGCGGGTTCTGCAAGGCAGCCTTGCCCGCCTGCGCCTTGCCTCCTGCGCCACAAACACCTATCTGAAAAGGCGTGAGGACGACCTCCCCCAGAATGGGCATTGATGCCGGGACGACCCGGATAACCCAATGGGGTATAAAATGCGCACGACACGCGACCGTATTCGTCACGCCATCAGCTTCGAAATCATCGGGCTTGCGATTTTCACACCGCTCGCCTCTTTCGTCTTCGGCATACCGGTCGAACATATCGGTGTCGTCGGGATCGTTTCGGCAACGCTGGCGACCGGCTGGAACTATCTCTACAATCTCGGCTTCGACCACCTGATGCAGACGTATCGCGGCGGTACGCAGAAAACCATGGCGCTGCGCGTTGCACATGCCGTGCTGTTCGAACTCGGACTGCTGATCGTGCTGATGCCGTTCATCGCTTGGTATCTGGGCGTGAGCCTGATGCAGGCGCTCGTGATGGATATCTCGTTCGCCCTGTTCTACCTGGTCTATGCGTTCTTCTTCAATCTGGCCTACGACCGGATCTTTCCGCTGCCTGAGTGGCAGGAAGAAGCCAAGGCCTGAAATGCTTCAGCCCGAGGCGGATGACCGCACTCGGGCTGAGAAACCTGCATTCCAGATGCTATCCCGCGTATCAGGATTCCATCGAATAGCCGGCACCGCGAACGGTGCGGATGACATCCTGCATGTTGGAGAAGTTCAGCGCCTTGCGCAGGCGGCCGACATGCACGTCGACGGTGCGTTCGTCGACATAGATATCGTGGCCCCAGACGCCATCCAGAAGCTGGGAGCGCGAGAAGACGCGGCCGGGCGAGACCATGAGGAATTCCAGGAGACGGAATTCGGTCGGGCCAAGGCGTACTTCACGGCTCTTGCGATGAACGCGATGGGTCTCGCGATCCAGTTCGATATCACCGCATTTCAAGACGCTGGAGAGAACCTCGGGCTTGGCACGGCGCAACATCGCCTTGACGCGCGCCATCAGTTCCGGCGTAGAGAAGGGCTTGACGACATAGTCGTCGGCACCGGTCGCCAGACCGCGAACACGTTCGCTTTCCTCGCCGCGCGCTGTCAGCATGATGATCGGCAGGCGCTCGGTCTCTGGTCGCATGCGCAGGCGCCGGCACAATTCTATGCCGGAAACGCCGGGCAGCATCCAGTCGAGAACCAGAAGATCCGGAGCACGCTCCTGAAGCCGGATCTCGGCCTCATCACCTCTCAGAATGGTTTCGACCTCGTAGCCTTCGGCTTCGAGATTATAACGGAGGAGGACGCTGAGCGCCTCCTCGTCTTCCACGACCGCAATTCTCGGCTGCATACTAGATACACTCCATCAGACAGGCAAAATCAGTCAGCAATCGCGCCGACGGTGTTCGCCGTATCGTCCTTGGGACGCTCGCCTTCCGGCACAGCACCCGTCGTCATGTAGTAGATGGTTTCCGCGATGTTGGTCGCGTGGTCACCGATACGCTCGATGTTCTTGGCGCAGAACAGAAGATGCGTGCAGGTGGTGATGTTGCGCGGATCTTCCATCATGTAGGTCAAGAGTTCGCGAAAGAGCGATGTGTACATGGCGTCGATTTCTTCATCGCGCAGGCGGATCGCTTCGGCCTTTTCGGCAGAGCGGCTGGCATAGACGTCCAGCACTTCCTTCAATTGAACGGCAGCGAGATCGGAGAGGTGTTCCAGACCGCGGGCGAGTTTGCGGGGAACGCCATGGCCCTGAACCGCAATGACGCGCTTTGCGGTGTTCTTGCCGAGATCGCCGACGCGTTCCAGGTCGGCTGCGATACGCAGCGTGCCGATGATTTCGCGCAGGTCGGCAGCCATCGGCTGGCGCTTGGCGATGGTGACGATCGCCTTGTCCTGGATCTCGCGCTCGGCGTGATCCAGGATCACGTCGTCGGAGATAACCTTCTGGGCCAGGGCAGAGTCACCATTGACCAGGGCTCGCACGGCATCTCCGCACATCTGTTCCGCAAGGCCACCCATTTCCGAGATGCGGCGGCGCAGATACTTCAGTTCTTCGTCGTAGGCCGACAGGATATGACTTGATACCATCTCTTTGTCCTCAAAATCCGTAGCAGCGGGCAACAGGCAACGGCCAATCAGCCGAAGCGGCCCATGATGTAATCCTGGGTGCGCTGGTCATCCGGATTGGTGAACATCTTGTCCGTGTCATTCTCTTCGACCAGCTGGCCGAGGTGGAACATGGCGGTACGCTGGGATACGCGGGCGGCCTGCTGCATCGAGTGGGTGACGATGACGATCGTATAGTTGGCGCGCAGTTCGTGGATCAGTTCCTCGACCTTTGCGGTGGCGATCGGGTCGAGCGCCGAGCAGGGTTCGTCCATCAATATGACTTCCGGCGAAACTGCAACCGCACGGGCGATGCAGAGACGCTGCTGCTGACCACCGGACAGGCCGGTGCCGCCTTCATGCAGGCGATCCTTGACTTCCGCCCAGAGGCCGGCGCGCTGAAGGCTGGCTTCGACGATCTGGTCCATATCCGCCTTGTTGCGGGCAAGACCGTGGATGCGCGGGCCATAGGCGATGTTTTCGTAGATCGACTTGGGGAACGGGTTCGGCTTCTGGAACACCATGCCGACGCGGGCGCGAAGTTCCACGACGTCGATTTCCTTGTCGTAGATATCATCTTCATCAAGGGTGATCTTGCCGGTGACGCGGCAGCCCTCGATCGTGTCGTTCATGCGGTTGAGCGTGCGCAGGAAGGTCGACTTGCCGCAACCCGAGGGGCCGATCAGCGCCGTCACCGTGTTTTCGCGGACATTCAGGTTCACGTCGAAAAGCGCGCGCTTCTCGCCGTAATAGACTGATACGTCCTTGCCAATCATCTTGTACGCGACTTCATTCATCTTCTTGTCCAGCGCCTTCTCAACTGCTGCTTCTGACAACATATTCATTGTGTCGATCTCCTACCAACGGCGTTCGAAGCGCCGACGCAACAGAATTGCACCAACATTCATGACCACGAGGAACAGGAGCAGGATGATGATCGCTCCCGAAGTTCTTTCGACGAAGGCGCGTTCCGCCTCGTTTGCCCACATGTAGATCTGCACCGGCAGGGCAGTAGATGGATCCATTGGCGTCGTCGGATAGTTGGCGACGAAAGCCACCATGCCTATGAGCAGCAGCGGTGCGGTCTCGCCGAGCGCATGCGCCAGGCCGATGATCGTGCCGGTCAGAATGCCCGGCATGGCGAGCGGCAGGACGTGATGGAAAATGGTCTGCATCTTCGATGCGCCGAGGCCTAGAGCCGCTGCACGGATCGAGGGCGGAACAGCCTTCAGTGCCGCGCGGGTGGCGATGATGATCGTCGGAAGCGTCATCAGCGTGAGGACCAGGCCGCCGACCAGCGAAGCCGAGCGCGGCAGGCCCATGAAGTTGATGAAGACCGCCAGACCCAAAAGACCATAAACGATGGAGGGGACGGCCGCGAGGTTGTTGATGTTCACCTCGATCAGGTCGGTGAACTTGTTCTTCGGCGCGAATTCCTCGAGATAGATCGAGGCGGCAACGCCGATCGGCAGCGCCAGGACGAGCACGATCAGCATCATATAGAAGGAGCCGATCAAGGCCACGCCGACGCCGGCAGCTTCCGGACGGCTGGAATTGCCATTGACGAAAATGCCGGTGTTGAAGTGCTTTCCGAGGGCGCCGGATTCCGCAAGCTGGTTCATCCAGCCGACCTGCTGGTCGGAAACCTTACGGTTGTTTTCCGACACGGAGAGATCGATCTGGCCCTTGAATGCGCTGTCGATATCTCCGGCGGCAAGCAGCGAGACCGTCTGGGTCGTGCCGATGATCTGTGGGTTGGCGACAACCATGTCACGCAGCTGGCCACGAACGCCGTCCGAGATCATTTGGTTGACGGCGCGCAGACCCGAACGATCGGTTTCGGCAACGCCGAGCACCTTGGCGACGGCATTACGGGCGATGAGCGGGTAATTCGCCGTCACCAGCTTCTGCGGATCGGTGGCGCGCTCGTTATCCTTGTCGATGATCTGTTCGGAGAATTCGACCGGAACGGTGATCATCGTCTGCTGGAAGGCGGTGTATCCCTTGGAAACGACCGACCACAGAAGCAGCGCGAGAAAAAGAAGCCCGAAGGACAGGGCGGCGATGCCATAGGCGCGGAAGCGACGTTCTGCGGCGTAGCGGCGCTTGATGCCGATATCGCGACGGGCGGGCTTCGCCAGGACGCCGGCGGGGGAAGAAACCACGTCGGTCATTCGTACTGCTCCCGGTATTTGCGCACGATGAAGAGCGCGTAGATATTGAGGCAAAGCGTGATCACGAAGAGCGTGATACCCAGTGCGAAGGCGACGAGCGTCTGCGGCGAGGTGAATTCAAGGTCGCCCGTCAGCTGGCTGACGATCTTGACCGTCACCGTCGTCATCGGCTCGAATGGATTGAGCTGCATGCGGGCCGCCACACCGGCAGCGAGAACCACGATCATGGTTTCACCGATGGCACGAGAGGCGGTCATCAGGAGAGCGCCGACAACACCCGGCAGAGCAGCCGGCATGACGACCTTCTTGATGGTTTCCGATTTGGTTGCGCCGAGACCGAGCGAACCGTCACGAAGGGCACGGGGCACTGCGGTGATGATGTCGTCCGACAGCGAGGAGACGTAAGGGATCAGCATGATGCCCATTACGAAACCGGCTGTCAGAACGCTCTGAGCCTGGATGAAGTTGGCGAAATCACCGGTGGCGATGCCGTTGATGCTGGACGAAAGATCCCGCAGAAACGGACCGACCGTGGTCAGCGCGAAGAAGCCATAGACGATGGTCGGGATACCGGCGAGAACTTCGAGCAGCGGCTTGGCGATCGAACGAAGCTTCGGCGAGGCATATTCCGACATGTAGATTGCCGAGAACAGGCCGACCGGTACGGCCACGAGCATTGCGACGAAGCCGATATAAAGCGTGCCGAGCAACAGCGGGATCAGACCGAACTGGCCCTCCGAGGCGCTCGCACCGGCTGCAGCGAAACGCGGATCCCAGACGGTGCCGAAGAAGAACTCCCAGGCAGGAACGCGGCCGAAGAAGTGGCCGGCTTCCGTCAGCATCGACATGACGATACCGATCGTCGTGATGATCGCGATCGACGAAGCGACGACAAGCGCACCAAGAATGACACGCTCGACCCTGTTGCGGGCGCGGAAGCGATGCGAAATGCGGGTATAGGAAAGACCTGCGCCAATCAGCGCAACGATCAGCACAACAGCCGTCATGACGCGGTTGCTGATCTTGTTCATCGCATTGAGGTCGCCGGCGGACTCGACCATGTACGGTTCCGGATCACCGGCAAGCGCAACACCCTTGGCGCCGAGCGCGCTTCGAAGTTCGGCAGGGTTGCTGCCGACCCTGTCGATCTCGTCCAGCGTCAGGATATCCATGCCGCGGGCAAGCGAGTTGACCATGCCGAAAGCGAGACCCTGCTCAGCTTCTGACCTGGCCTTCACATCTTCGGGGAAACCGCCGCGAATGGTGGAATTGATGTAGAGCGGGCTGGCAATCAGCCAGGCAGCCAGAACGATCGCGGCCGGCAGGACGGCGCAGATCGCGACGAACGAGCCATAATAGCCGGGACGAGAATGGAGTTTGGAGGACAGGCCGCCAGCGATCGCCAGCGCATGTCGGGTCCCAACGACATAACAGACGATCGCAATAATCGCCAAAATCAACAAGATCAGTGGTGTGCTCATCAGAATCCCCCGGCCTACCGCCATCGGCGGCAGCCACTACCGCACAATTCCCATCACCGGAACCGAATTGGTCGCAAATACCCAGTTAAAAGGTCGCCCTGCGAAGGCGCCGGCCGAATGCCGGATAAGAGACCGGCGCCGCCGAAGCGGCGCCGGATCAAGCATTACATGGTCTTGCCGGCTTCGAAGTCCTTGCGGACCTGTTCGCGCTGATCGTCCGGAGCGGCAACCAGGCCGTATTCGGCGAGCGGGCCTTCCGGGCCAACCATGTCGTCAGAGATGAAGAACTCTACGTATTCCTTCAGGCCCGGGATAACGCCCAAGTGAGCCTTCTTGACGTAGAAGTACAGCGGACGGGAAACCGGGTACTTGCCGGAGGAGATCGTCTCGGTCGAAGCTACGACGTCCGAAACAGTTGCAACCTTCAGCTTGTCCTTGTTGTTTTCGTAGAAAGCCAGGCCGAAAACGCCGAGGCCAGTCTTGTTGGCAGCGATACGAGCGAGCGTTTCGGTGTAGTCGCCGTCGATGTCGACAGCTACGCCGTCCTTACGGACTGCAACGCACTTGGCGGCAGCCTGCTTGGCATCGGCGATAGCAGCCTTGATAACGTCGGTGGCGCCGGCTTCCTTGCAGCCTTCAGCCATGATCTTCTCTTCGAAGACTTCGCGGGTGCCGTGCTTGGAGCCCGGGATGTAGGCAGCGATCGGGCCCTTCGGCAGAGTAGCGTTGATGTCCGACCAGTTCTTGTAGGGGTTGGCGACGAGCTTGCCGTCAACAACAACTTCAGCGGCGAGAGCCTTGTAGAGATCCTTCGGCTCGATCTTCATGTCACCGTTCGAGCTATCAGCGGCAAATACGATGCCGTCGTAACCGATGCGGATTTCCTGAACGTCGGTAACGCCAGCTGCCTTGCAGGCTTCGGCTTCGCTCTTGTTGATCTTGCGCGAAGCATTGGCAACGTCGATCGTGCCTTCACCAACGCCCGAGCAGAAAGCCTTCAGACCGCCGCCGGTGCCGCCGGATTCAACAACCGGAGCCTTAAAGTTCGGGAAGGTTTCCGCGAAAGTTTCAGCAACGATCTTGGCGTACGGCAGAACGGTGGAGGAGCCGGCAACCTGGACCTGGTCGCGAGCGGCAGCAGCGCCGGCGAATGCGACAGAGGCCACGAGGGCAGCTGCAGAAAGTTTCAACATGTTCATCGATCTCTCCCATGATGGGGTTTGTGAAAGCTTTGATCGCCGGCTTTCGCACCTGCCGGCTTCTTGCCCGCTCCTATTAGCGGCCGTTGACCTCAGCTTTTATGTCACTTCGATGAAACATTTGTGACAAATTAAATATCTGATTTCACTACATAATATTGTTGCACGCCTGTGCAGTACGTATGTTTTATGTCAGAATCTGACGGTAAACTCGGATCCCTTGCCCAGTTCTGACTTCACGATGAGGCGGGCGCGGTGTCTGGTGAGGATATGCTTGACGATGGCGAGTCCCAGGCCGGTGCCCTTTTTCGACCGACTGTCGGCAACGCTAACCCGATAAAAACGCTCGGTAAGTCGCGGGACATGCTCCGCGGGAATGCCAGGACCGCGGTCGACGACACTGACTTCCACCGGCTGGGATGGCTCGTTGCGCAGGAAGACGTCAACGAACTTGCCCTCCTGACCATATTTGCAGGCATTCTCGATCAGGTTCTCGACGACTTCCACAAGTTCGTCGCGGTCCCCCAGGACCTCAACCTTTTCTTCCGGCAGATGAAGGCGGATTTCGACGCCAAGCTCTTCCGCCAGCGGCAGCAGCGCATCACGGACATGGCCGATAACCGGACGAAGATCGACGGACTGGTCCGGCGCGATATGGGATTTCAGTTCGAGCCTCGAAAGCGACAGGAGATCGTCGACAAGGCGGCTCATGCGGGTCGATTGATCCAGCATGATGCCGAGAAATCGTTCCTTGGCGGCATCATCAGAACGCGCCGGCCCCTGCATGGTCTCGATGAACCCGCGCAGCGAGGCAAGCGGGGTGCGCAATTCATGGCTGGCATTGGCGACGAAATCGGACCGCATGCGATCAAGCCGGCGAAGTTCGGAGATATCCTTGAACGACAGGAGGAAGAGTTCTTCCGCACCGAAAGCGTCCAGCGGCTCCATTGCCGCGATGCGCAGGAGGTAGACGCGCTCGGAGGGGAGCCTTTCAGAATGCTCGATCTGGTTCGGCTCGCCGGTTGCGATCGTCTCCTTGACCATGTCGAGAATACCCGGCGAGCGCAGGCGCGCCGAGAGATGCGAGCCGATCGGCAGCAGGCCAAGCGCCTTTTCCGCCGCCTTGTTTTCCCACAAAACGATCGCCTCGGCATTCAACAGTAGGACCGGGATATCGAGAGCGGAAAGCGTCGCTGCGATACTGGGCAGTGGATCGGACGCCAGCTCTTCTTCCTCAAACTTCTCCAGTTCCGCGACGGGCATGACGACCGGAGGCCGGGCCGAAACCGCCAGGACAAGAATCAGCCAGACCAGAGCAACCCAATACCAGGGCAGACCTGCGGCAATCGCGGCCAATGCAGACACCGTCAGCAACAAGAAGAGACGCCATTCTCTTCTCATCGCGGCGATAAGACCTCCGCCTGCCTGCTCTGCACTCGACGCCATGACAACCCCAACTGGATCCCGGGCCACATCCCGGCATTTTGCTTGCTAAACACGTGGTCATATAAGCCTTCCATGACACTTGTGCATCAGGGCCTATGGAAAACCTATGCCGGAATGCCACCTTTCGGATAGCGTGCCGCCATGGCGCAGCGCGTCGTCATAAGAGATACCGAGGACAAAGAGGAGAGCAGGCATGTCAACGGGTGAAAGCAGGACGGTCGATCTGACAATCGGGGGAAAGAAACGGCGATTTGACATAGACAACCCGACCCTGCCGGACTGGATCGACGACCAAGCGCTTTCTTCGGGCGATTATCCCTATGACGACAAGCTTAACCGGGACAAATACGAAAAGCAGCTTGAGAAGCTGCAAATCGAACTGGTCAAGATGCAGTTCTGGATGCAGGCGACGGGCAAGCGGATGGTGGCGCTGTTCGAAGGCCGGGACGCGGCCGGCAAGGGCGGCACGATCTTTTCGATCCGCACTTATCTCAATCCACGTTCGGCGAGGGTCGTCGCTCTGACCAAACCGACGGAGACCGAGGCGGGGCAATGGTATTACCAGCGCTATGCAACGCATTTCCCGACCAAGGGCGAGATCGTTCTTTATGACCGTTCCTGGTATAACCGCGCCGTGGTCGAGCCGGTCATGGGGTTCTGCACGCCGGCGCAATATGACAGCTTCATGCGGGCGACGCCGCGGTTTGAAAAGCTGCTGGTTGAAGATGGCGTGCATTTCTTCAAGTTCTGGCTCGATATCGGCCAGGAAATGCAGCTGAAGCGCTTTCACGACCGACGCCATGATCCGCTGAAGATCTGGAAGCTCTCGCCGATGGATATCGCCGCGCTGACGAAGTGGGATCAGTATACCGAAAAACGCAACAAAATGCTGGAGGAGACCCACACCAAGGAGGCGCCCTGGGCGATCCTGCGGGCCAATGACAAGCGGCGCTCACGGCTGAACGCGATCCGCCACATCCTTCTATCTCTCGATTACGAAGGCAAGGACAAGGATGCCATCGGCGAGATCGACGACAAGATCCTCGGGTTCGGACCAAAGTATCTCAAATAAAAACGATCGGCAGACGAAGCTGCCGGGTCACTGACCCGGCAGAGCGCGAACGGAATATATGAAGACCGGGCGATCTGCGCCCTGAATGCCGGTGTTGACGATGATACGGCCGGGGGCATTTGGCGCTATGGTGCGGTCGAAGCTGACCTTGAATAGCGCGTCGAGCTTTTCCTGCGTCGCCGTGAAACGGTGGCGCGAACAGCTGCCGAGGCTGCCGAAATCGCAGCGAACCGAAATCTGCGAATGCTGGTTTGCTGCCGACTGGATGGTCAGCGCCAGCGTGGAACTCTTGCCGGCAAGCTCGCGCAGGATTTCCACCGGCACTTCGATTGCGACATCTCCTGCGGCATCCGGCGTGGCAGAGGTGATCTTGAGCGCCTGCGCTTCGGTGGCCGTTGCGATTTCCGCCCTGGCTTGAGAACCTGCGGTAAAGGCCGTTCCCTGCTGCGGCTGGAAGATGGAAACCCATTCTTCTGAAAAACCTCCGCGCGAGGACAGCACGGATGGACCCTGCCCCGAGGACTGAAGCGCCGACGGACGATTGGCGCTGCGCACAGCATCCTCGATGATCGATTGCACCATGCCCGACTGATAGAAGATGAAGCAGCCAGCAGCGACAATGCCCAGCGTTATGATCCATGTGATCAGATGAGACAGAAAGCCACGTTTCTTCCGGCCGCGGCGTCCAGCCGGAATTTCGGCGGATGGCTTGGCCTTACGGCCTTTGCGCCCCTTCGTCCCGGTGGCCGCTGCAACCTCGTCGACGGGAGAGGCTTCCGGTGGCGTGCCGGGCACCTGTTCGGATCCATACCCTGCCGGCGCGATATCCGGGGCCATCGAGGGCATTTCGGAGTGACGGTCTGCGGTCACTCCTGATCGGGTTACACCACCAAGTGCAACCGCCTCAGCCACGTGGGGAGCGGGTGCACGCGGTGCGTCGACAGATACGGAGACGTCGGGGACAACGTGTGATGTGGTCTGGCGGACAGGCGCATCGATTTCGACAAAGGGATCGACATCGGGAGCCGGAACAGGCTGGGCCGACTGCGCCAGGCGGTCGATCTCCTCGTTCTCGATCTCGCTGATCTTGTCTTCCAGCCGCTTTTGCTGCTGCATGATGACGAGATTATCGGTGACGCCCTGCTTGCGCAGGCCGGCATCAAGTGCCTGGCGGGCGGACTGATAGATCCGGGCGCGCACCTGGCCATCACCACGTTCGGCGCGATCCAGGGCATTTCTTATGGCTGTTTCCAGGCCGCTCACTGCCGGTCCTTCCGGTTCATTCCAACTGGCGAGCGTAATCGTGTCACGCTCCGATTTTTAACCTCTCGGTAACGTCTCAGGCGCCGAACTGCAAGAAGGCGACCCAACTCATCCCGTGATGAGACGGCCGAAACATGGTGGCAAATCCATGGCGGGTAAGTTCGATCCGCTAAACCGAGGCGACTTCCCCCCGTGAAATTCATCTGATACACCATCTTACGTAAAGGTAATTCGGGAGGTTACTTTCATGCTTCCAGCGGTCCTCAAGGACAGGCTGCGGCTGCCGGTCGTGGCATCGCCGCTCTTCATCATATCGCATCCGCAACTGACGCTGGCGCAATGCAAGGCGGGTGTCGTAGGGGCTTTTCCGGCGCTCAATGCGCGGCCCGAAAGTCAGCTCGACGAATGGCTGGCACAGATAACGGAAGAACTTGCAGCGTATGATGCCGCCAATCCCGACAAGCCATCGGCACCATTTGCCGTCAACCAGATCGTCCATACGTCGAACAGGAGGCTGGAACACGATCTGATGATGTGCGTGAAGTACAAGGTGCCGATCGTGATCTCCTCGCTCGGCGCCGTGCCGGAGGTGAATGCCGCCGTGCATTCTTATGGCGGCATCGTGCTGCATGACATCATTAACAACCGGCATGCAAAATCTGCCATCCGCAAGGGTGCCGACGGTTTGATCGCAGTTGCGACCGGTGCCGGCGGCCATGCGGGCACGTTGTCACCCTTCGCACTGGTACAAGAAATCCGAGAATGGTTCGACGGACCGCTTCTTCTGGCCGGAGCGATCGCTACCGGCGGCGGCATTCTGGCGGCCCAGGCCATGGGCGCCGACATGGCCTATATCGGCTCGCCCTTCATCGCTACGGATGAGGCACGCGCTTCAGAGGGCTACAAGCAGATGATCGTGGATTCGACCGCAGCCGATATCATCTATTCCAACTATTTCACCGGCATTCACGGCAATTACCTGAAGGGGTCGATCACAGCGATGGGCATGGACCCGAATGCACTGCCTGAGGCCGATCCGTCGAAGATGGATTTCGACAAGGCGACCACCGGCGCGAAAGCCTGGAAGGAAATCTGGGGGGCTGGCCAGGGTGTGGGCGCGATCAAGGCAATCGAACCGGTGGCAAAGCTCGTCGACCGGCTGGAGGGAGAATATTTGCAGGCCCGTGAACGGCTCGGACTTTAGCCCCACCAGACCTGTTTGAGGAAAAACGACAGGATCGCGAAAACCGGCTTGAAATCGGAATTGGTTGCCTGTATCAGCGCATCACTCGCAGATTGGCGCCAGTCGCCACTGCCGGGCCGCTTTAGCTCAGGTGGTAGAGCACATCATTCGTAATGATGGGGTCGCAGGTTCGAGTCCTGCAAGCGGCACCATTCTTCCTATGTCAATAGAGTGATTTTGTTCTCGTTTCATTGAAGCGCGAACCTTTATTTACGCGACCAAGACCGGGTCAATGGTCTTCGCCTGCGAAACGGCTGCCTACCTGATACACTTTCAAATGGTCAATCACTCGCGTTTCGATTTCGGCTGTCGCGCGATCGCCGTCGCGCAGGTCCACCGCATAGGTATTTCTCAAGAGATACCAGAATTTCCGCAGCTCATCAGGCGACAGCCTTGATCGGCCGGGGACGAACTGATCGGCAAAATCGCCGCGGCTTTTGCAGACGAAACATCCGGCCATGTAATCCGATCGGCCGAAAACATAGACCGGCTTTTCGTGCAGCAGAGCTTCTGCGCCGACACCCGAATTGATGACGCAGACGGCTTCAGTCTTCGGGATGATGGCATGGATGCTCGAATAGACCTGGCGGATCGTGCCCTTGGCGACCAGTTCGCCGAGATAATGCGACACCTCCGGCGTCGTGCACAGGGGATGCCGCTTGACGACGACGGCCATGCCCTGAGTTTGCGCTGCCTGGACAACTTCATCCACCATGGCGAACAGGTCAAGATAGGCCAGCTGGCTGACGGCATCGCCGATAAGCTGCAGCGCGACGAAAATGAACTTTTCCGGCAATTCCTCTACATTCGAAACAGCCGCCTGCTGGTATTTCGACAAATTGCCGCCGATGACGCGCTGTTTTTCATGATCGAAGAAGTCGCTCGCGGCATGCGGAGAGACATCTGCCGCGCGCAGTTCGGATAGCGTCATGGCCGAAAATTTTGACCAGCCTGCATATCCCCGTCGATCGAAGCAGAACAGGGACGGCCGATCGGTTTCCTTGAAATGCATGCCGAAATCCGTGTCGGATATGGTGTGATAGGCGAAGAACGGAGCTGACATATTCAGCACGCCATGGGTCCGCAATCTGCTTCTGACCGCATAGGGTATTCCATGCTTGTCGAGTGCCTTGACTATGCCGGAAAGGGCAAAGCGGATGTCCGCGCGAAAGCCGGGATAATCGATCTTGTTTCTTCGAAAAGCGGCGGCCGGCAAAAAGATGACGGGCAGGTCAGCAATAACAGCAGGCCGGCTACCGCCGGCACGGGCCAGGATATCCTCATGGGCTTTGCGGATCACATGACGAAAACCCACAGTCTCATCCACGATAGATTGCAGCTCCGCAGAGAGTTTTTGCGTCTTTGTCATTCCTGACAGATGGGACGACGAGACGAAATGCAGGGCGCCATCAAGATCGAAAAGGCTAAGCCTTGCGGTCACCACATCGCCCATATGCCACCGGGCTAGAGTTCGATCATTTTCGATATGGACCAGCTGCGTGGTCAGATGCCTGATGGCACCGGCGAAAATGTCCTCTCGATCACAGGCTTCTGCGGAAAGGGCCGTCGATATGGCCAGTGTCAGGTCGAGATAGCCCGGCTCCGCCTGCATGAAGGCCAGTCCGTCTTCGGCAAGTCGTTCGTGATAACGTTGCTGATCGGAATCGTTCACTCCCGCAGGCTCGTTTCCGCCCTTCATCTGACGCTGAGAAGCTGCGCGCAGAAGTACCGCCGCCCCCGGGGAGAGGCGCGGATCGCCAAGGATTTCGGCCAGCCGTCGAGCGTGACCGGGCTCCACCACTCTGGTGATGTAAGTCGATATGCTCCAGAAGGTAAGCTGCTTCTTCCTTACACGGCGGAAGAATAGATTTTCCGCCGCTTCGGGTCGGTCGGCATGGTATTCGATCAGCATCCGGCCCTCGAAGAGAAGAGCCGACAGCTTTCTCAATGAGGCAAGCGGAGGCATGAAAAACGCGGCAGCGCCAAGCAGGATGCGCATCATCCGCAGGTTTCTGCCTGCCCGCACTCTCCTCTCGATATCCCCGATCATCGCGCCTGCCCTGAGCCGTCAACTGCCTGAGCAGACGGTATAGAGCGGTTCGCAACCAAATGGGAAGCTCTCGGAGATGTTGACCTTAGTTCCGGATTCAATGAGGCGAGGACGCAGAACTCAGCTCGCTTGTCTCGGTGCCGATCGTCATCGTGTTGCCGCGCCAGTCGAATGAACCGCTCAGCCAGCTTCTCATCCAGATTGCGGGTGACAACACGTCGCGCGCAAGCATAGCAGGAAGCGTCCAAACCGAGAGGTGCCAGTTCTTTGCCACGATCAGAGCGAGCTCGGGAAGATAGACGGCGGTGAGGACGGCAAGGGTGATCATCGAGAATGAGGGAGAGCCTGTCGACAAGGCTGCCGCAGCAAGCGCCAGTAGAAGCGGCGGCAGGCAACCGAGCAGGATTTCCGGCACGAAGAAGGCCGGAAAGGTGACCCGGCGCAGGCGCGCCCAACGTGCTTGTCGGGACCATATCTGAGTGAGTTCGCGCCTGCCGAGCGGCTGTTCGAATGGCGAGGCGACAAGATGGACCTTGCGGCCGAGACGACGCACCAGCTTGGTCGCGGCAGCGTCCTCAGCAATTTCGGCACCGAGTGCGGCGATGCCGCCTTCCGCATCGAGCATCGGCTTGAACCACAACATGCTCTTGCCCTGGGCAAATCCGAGGCCAACTGCTTCGCCGGCATATTGCCAGCGTGCCTGCTGGGAGTTCAGGAAGGCGCATTCGATTTCTGCCCAGAAACCTTCCGGGCGAGAGCCGAGCGGAGTGGAGCAAACGAGACCTGTGTTCGGTCGACGCGCCGCCATGAGATGGCCAATATAATCGCGCGGCATTAGAACGTTGGAATCGGCCAGGACAACCCAGTCGTTCACCGCAGCACGCCAACCCTTGACGCAATTGTTGAGCTTCGGATTGGCGCTGACGCGGTCGTCGCCAATCAGCAGGCTTGCCTTGATTTCGGGATGCCTTGCCATGACCTCCTTGACCGCCGGAATGACCGTGTCACGCGCATCGGCAACACAGAAGATCAGCTCGTAGTCCGGCCAATCCAGATCGAAGGCGCGTTCTAGCGTCAGGGGGGTGAAATTCTCGATGCCGCAGGCCGGGATGACGACGGAGACAGGCGGCTTTTCGGTGAGCGCAGTTGCCGGGCTGCCTCTGCGCGACAGGCGACCCATCGCAATGCCGATACTGATGCCGTTGGCAGCGATCAGTGCACCGGAAACAAGGCCTAGAATAAGCGACATCACAAGCGATCTCCGTTGGGCCTCGATATGTCAGCGTCGGGTTCCGCCTTCATGGGGCGCGGCTCATCGGGCTTGGCGAAGGAGCCAAGCACGGACGGATGTCAGGGACATGACACGAGGGCGGATGCCGGGGCTGACCGGTCCATACCCACGACTTTTATTCGGAAATCAGCCTCCAGACCTCATCGGCGATGGCAAGCGACGAGGTGAGGCCAGGAGATTCGATACCGTATAACGCCACGTAACCCTGATGTCCCGTAACCTGCGGTCCCTGGATGATGAAGTCTCCGCCGCCACCGCCTTCGGGGCCTACCGTCTTTGGCCGCACGCCGGCATAGGCCGGCTGCAGCGAGGCATCCTTCAGATGCGGCCAGTATTTACGGATCGCGGCATAGAATTTTTGCGAGCGGGCCGGATCGACATCGTAGTTTGGGGCTTCCACCCATTCGACATCAGGCCCGAACCGCGCCTGTCCGGCGAGATCGAGTGTCAGATGCGTGCCGAGGCCACCCGGTTCCGGTACCGGATAGATCAGCCGACTGGCCGGTGCCTTGCCAGACAGGGCGAAATAATTGCCCTTGGCGTAGGAGCGATGCGGGATCGTTGCAAGATCAAGCCCTGCCAAGTTTTCAGAGACAGACCAAGCCTCAAGCCCCGCCGAATTAACAACCAGCCGTGCGTTCGCGGTGAAAGGGTCATGGCCGCCAACGAAGAGATTTAGCCCATTGGCTGTCAATTCACCGGAGAGAAGCGGAGAGTTTACGACAATCGTGCCGCCATGGGCCTCGATATCGGTAATATAGGCGTCCATCAGGCCGTGGCTGTCGATAATGCCGGTCGACGGCGAAACGAGCGCCGCATGGCCGGTAATCTGCGGCTCGAGTGCATGCAGTTCCGCGGCATCGATGAGGTAGCAATCGTCGACGCCGTTGGTTGCAGCCTGTTTCAGCAGTTTTTCCAGATAGGCGACCTCATCCGGATTGGAAGCGACGACAAGCTTGCCGCATTGGCGGTGCGGGACATGGCGCGCGCGGCAATAGGCATAAAGCGCGTCTCTACCCTTGACGCAGAGTTCCGCCTTGCGGCTGCCGCTTGCATAATAGAGCCCGGCATGGATGACCTCGCTGTTGCGCGAGGAGGTGATGCTGCCTGTCAATGGCTCGCTTTCGAGAACGACGACCTCACGCCCCGCCATCGCCAGCCGGCGGGCAATAGCCAGACCGACGACACCACCACCGACGACCACGCAATCGAGGTCGAGAACTTCCCCCATGCAACTCCCCCATACAGGTCAACTTGGCCGTTCTTCGGGCTTTCACGAAAGCCCGAATGTTGTAGGACTACATTCCTCAAACAGGCGCGCGCCGAATGCAAGCCGGAACTAAAGCGTGTCGCGATCCTTCGGATTCGCTCACACGCTTTAGATTCTTGATTTGTCGCATGTCTTCAGCGCAAAACCGCTGCACACTTTTGCGCGACATGCTTTACTTTTTTGGGAGGCTCCAATGACGAAGATTGTTTTCCTCGATCGCGACACGATCGGTCCTGCGGTGACGATCACCCGGCCGAGCTTTCCCCATGAATGGGTCGAATACGGCAAGACGCCGGAAGCTGAGGTGACGGAGCGCATCCGCGATGCAGATATCGTCATCACCAACAAGGCACCGGTGCGCGAAGCGTCGATCAAGGCTGCGCCGAAGCTGAAGATGATTGCGGTCGCGGCGACCGGCTACGACGTAATCGATCTCGCCTTCGCCAAGGAGCGCGGCATCGTGGTCTCGAATGTGCGCGGTTATGCGGTCAATACCGTGCCGGAGCATACGTTTGCGCTGATCTTTGCGCTACGCCGCTCGATCGTCGGCTTTCGCGAGGATGTGATTGCAGGCGAGTGGCAGCGCGCCAACCAGTTCTGCTTCTTCAACCATCCGATCCGTGATCTGGCCAATTCCACGATCGGCATTTTCGGTGGCGGCACGCTGGGCCAATCGGTGGCACGGATCGCCAAGGCGCTGGGCATGAAGGTGATGTTTGCCGGACGCAAGGGTGCAGCCAAGGCGGCGGAGGGCTATACGCCGTTCGAAACGGTGCTCGAAGAGGCCGACATCATCACGCTGCATATGCCGCTGAAGCCCGAGACGCGTGACCTGATCGGGATCGAAGAGTTCCGCAAAATGAAAAAACATCCGCTGATCATCAATACCGCACGGGGCGGGCTGGTGAACGAGGCAGACCTTGTGACGGCGTTGAATAAAGGGCTGATTGCCGGCGCCGGCTTCGATGTGCTGACCAAAGAACCGCCGGGAGCCGACAATCCGCTTCTGACCGTTCTTGACCGGCCGAATGTAATCCTCACCCCTCATGTCGCCTGGGCGAGCGATGAGGCGATGCAAGCGCTCTGGGCACAGGTGATCGGGCATGTCGAGAATTTCGAAAAGGGCACGCCGTCCAACGTTCTTTAGACTATCCACCTGAACATTTTCGGGAATGTATCAAAGTGGAAATGCGGGCTTAGTGAAAGATTCAGGTGTTTGATGCAGGGTCAGACTATGGGTAATAGTGGCCGCGCGTGTTGAAACCGCTGCATAGGCCGCTCTCTGGGGAAGGCTTATCTGATGACCGACAAGTTCAACGCACCCGTGCGGGAATTCATTGCGGAAAACTTTCTGTTTCGCGCCGATGCTGAACTCGACGACAACCAGTCATTGCTGGAAAGCGGCGTGATCGATTCCACCGGCGTGCTCGAAGTCATCGCCTTTCTGGAGCAGACGTTCGGCATTTCCATTGCGGACGATGAGATCGTTCCGGAAAATCTCGACAGCATCGCCAACATGACGCGATATCTGGCATCGAAGCTGCCGGCCGCGGCGGCTTGAGGCCAGCGGACCGGCCATGCGTATCGAGGATCATCTTCGCCAAAGCGCCGATCGTTTCGGATCGAAGACGGCGCTGATCGCCGGCGAAATCCGTTTGGCCTATGAGGATCTGGACGAGCTATCTGATCGGCTGGCTGCTGGCCTCATCACGCAGGGGATCAAGGCGGGCGACCGGATTCTGATGGTTGCCGAGAATTCGGTCGAGGTAGCGGTGGCATTCTTCGCTGCGTGGAAGGCCGGGGCGGTACCCTGCCCTCTCCATGCCTCGATCAAGCAGGACAAGCTGCGCGCCATCATCGAGAGTACAGAACCTTCTACTATCCTTGCGCAGGCCCGTTTCCGGAGCGTGGTGGACAGTGCACTCAGCGGTGCGGATCATATTCCTCTCAAAATTGCATTCGGGACCCTGCCAACGAGCGCCACCGAAGATTGGCTGGCCTATGAGGCGATTACCACTCATGACGGCAAGGCCGAACTGCCGCGACAGGTGGACAGCGAAGCGCTGGCGCTTCTGATCCACACATCGGGTTCGACCGGCACGCCGAAGGGCGTGATGCATAGCCATGCCAGCCTGCTCGCCGCCTGTGGCTCGATTGTCGACTATCTGGAAAACAACTCCGACGACATCGTGCTCAGCGTGTTGCCGATCTCCTTCGGTTACGGGATCACCCAGATCCTGACCATGGTGATGGTCGGTGGAACGCTGGTTCTGGAGAAGAGCTTTGCCTTTCCACGCAGGGTGCTTCAGCGTCTCGCCGAAGTGAAGGCGACCGGATTTCCGCTTGTGCCGCCGATGGCGGCCCTGATTACGGGGATGCAGGATCTCCAACCGGGTTTTCTGCCTGAAATGCGCTATATCACCAGCGCTGCTGCCGCCATGCCTCCATCGGTCAGCCATAGACTTCGCAGCCTGCTGCCGGATGCCCGGCTGTTCCTGATGTATGGCCAGACGGAATGCATTCGCGCGACCTATCTTCCGGCGGAAGAAGCCGACATGCGGCCGCTCTCTGTGGGCCGGGCCATTGCGGGAACGCGCGCTTTCGTCATCGATGAGGACGGTCGCGCACTCGGCGCCGGCGAGATCGGTGAACTGGTGGTCGAAGGACCGCATGTGATGAGCGGCTACTGGAGAGACGAACTGAATTCGTCCACCAGGCTGCTGCCTATTGCGAACGGCAGGCGGCTTCATACCGGCGACCTTTTCAGGACCGATGACACCGGCTTTCTCTATTTCGTCAGCCGGCGCGACGACATCATCAAGACCCGCGGCGAGAAGGTGAGCCCACAGGAGGTGGAGCGGGTTCTCTACGCGCTACCCGGCATTCGCGAGGCGGCTGTGTCCGGTATCGATGATCCCGTGTTCGGCCAACTGATCCGCGCCTATGTCGCTTTGGAGCCTGATACCGGGCTTTCCGAAAAGGATATCCTGCGCCACTGCGCGGCTCATCTCGAAGATTATATGGTGCCGAAAAGCATCGAGTTTCGCGACGCGTTACCAAAGACCAGTACCGGCAAAATCCGCCTTACCGCCGAACAATCCGCTCCCGATATCGAGGACAATGTCGCATGACAAACGCCCCTGCCCGCTTGAAACCGACCTCATCGTTTTCCTCAAAAAGCCTCGTGCTCGATGCCGAGGCGGAGATAGAGCGCATCTGCGAATGGCTGCGCCTCACGGTACTCAAAGACCTTCGCAAACGCGGCGCCGTGCTCGGCCTTTCCGGCGGCATCGATTCCAGCGTGACGGCAGCGCTTTGCGCCCGCGCGCTCGGCAAGGGCAAGGTGAGCGGCGTGTTCATGCCGGAACATGACAGCGACCCGGATAGTCTGCGGCTCGGCAAGGCGCTGGCGGAGGCGGTCGGCATCGAAACGGTACTGGAGGATATCGGTCCGTCACTCGCCGCCCAGGGATGTTACGCCCGCCGCGACGGCTTTATCCGTCAGGTCGTGCCGGAATTCGGTGACGGCTGGGGCTGCAAGGTGGTGCTGGAGGATGCTCTCACGGGGCGCGGTTACAACATCTCCTGGCTGGTGGTCGCCAATCCGCAAGGCGAGCAGAGCCGGCACCGGATGCCGCTCGATGTCTATCTCGGCATGATCGCCGCCGCCAACATGAAGCAGCGGACCCGCAAGCAGATCGAATATTACCATGCCGACCGCTTGAACTTCGCCGTTGCCGGCACGCCGAACCGGCTGGAATACGACCAGGGATTCTTCGTCAAGAACGGCGATGGCGCGGCCGATTTCAAGCCGATCGCGCATCTCTACAAGACCCAGGTCTATCAGCTGGCGGAAGCGCTCGGCGTGCCGGAAGAGATCCGCCGTCGCCCACCGACGACCGACACATGGTCGCTGCCACAGGGACAGGACGAGTATTATTTCTCGCTGCCCTATGACCGGATGGATATCTGCCTCTATGCGCTGGATGACGGTATTTCGCGCGAAGAGACCGCGGACGCCGCGGGGCTTACAGCGGATCAGGTGGATGCGGTCTGGCGCAATATCGCCTCGAAGCGGAAGGTCGCCGATTACCTGCACGCCCCGCCGCTGACGATGCTCGACTGAACCCGATCGGGCTCAGTCGAAATCGTCGCCGATCAGGCGCATCCAGTTTTCTCCGGCGAGCCCGCTGATCAGGGCTTCGCCGGCCTTGATCGGTTCCAGCAGGCTTTTGTCCTTTGCATGGGCGACGAAAAAAGCGCGGCCGTAAAACAGCGTCTTCCGGCTGATGAGTTCGGGCGTCAGCCAAGGATGGCCGGCGCCGCGGATAGCGACACAGCCTGCGGCATCGGCATGTGCAAACAGATCGTCGACCATTTCGCCGGCGATGTTCGGCGCGCAGACCGCCTGCAATAGCCAGCCAATGCCGCGCGGGCGACCGTAATAAACGTAACAGCCAACCAGTTCTCCGCTGCGGGATTCGGCGATACGCCATGAGGGCTTGCCGAACTGGCGCTTTTCCTGCGCATGATCCATGAACCAATCCAGCGACGCTCGGTTCCACTGCGGGCGCAGGGGAAAGAGTTCGGAGAGTTTCAGCACCGCTTGGGTAAAATCTTCCCGCGATGCATCCCAGAAATTTACGCGCCCTGCCCCATGGATCGGCGGCGCCCGAAACGCCTTCACTCCCATGCGATCGATCATGCCGTCTGACAGTGATGCAACGGGGCGGAGAAAACGCGCAGCTTTCAGCCCGCGCTCGGCAACCTGAACGGCCGTGCCTGCAGGGCGCAGGATTCGCAGCCAGTTGAGACTGTAAGCTATATCCAAAGGCAGGGCGAGCTTCTGCCACATGCCGAGCGCCAGGGCATTGGCGGTTTCCGTCAGTGAGATATCCTGCGGCCCGGTGAGGAAGGCACGCAGGAGACGGGCACCTGCCAGTGGATTCTGCTCATGCCGATCCACCATCATGGAGCCGGCAAAGGCCGCGCGGATGGGGCGACCGTTTATTTCGAGGCGGGATGGAAATACACCGATGAAGCCCTGCACACCGCCGCTTTTGTCGATGAAAACCTTGGAACGGATTTCCTCGTCATACCACGGATGGTCGAAGAGCACCTCGCGCAGATACCGGACCATGGATGGACGGACAGGCTGCGAACCACGGAAGGTCTTCTGGAAGAGTTCGGCCACGGAAGGTAGGTCCTCCCGCTCCAGATCACGCACCCCGCCCGCCTTTTCCGCCATGACAGCAATCCCCGTTGGCCAAACCGCCCTGGCGGGACCGTGCCAGAATAGGCTTAAGCAAACGAAAAGAGGCCCGCTTGGGGCCTCTCTCTCAACCATCAGATCGGATTACATCCAGTAAGGCGGAACGCCGTAATAGTCGTAAACCTTCCGGTCATTTGTTCGATAGAAACTATCGTCGTCGAGATCGTGATATTTCGGAGCACCTGTAATCTGATCCTTGGTCAGGTCGATGCGGTAACCGTCGAGCTGTTCGTCATAGCGCAGCTTTTCCCATGGCAGCGGGTAATAGTCATCGCCGATACCAAGGAAACCGCCGAAGCTCAGGACCGCATAACTGACACGGCCGCCGCGCTTTTCGAGCAGAATGCGTTCGATCGAGCCGATCCGCTTACCGTCGGCGCCATAGACTGCAGTTCCTTCGACCTTATCACTGGCGATCAGCGAAGGCGTATCCTTCACATACGGATCCTGACCTGCACGGGGTTCCTGATGCAACATGACGTACCTCCTTTGATCTTTTCGTCATGGGAATAGAACTTCCCCCCACGGCAATCGTTCCCGAAAAATCTTCTCGGCCTGCGACAATTGACGCTTACGTTAAAGTCATCTAGCTGTTCGAGAATGGACCAGTCTTTTCCGGTTCCTGTGAATGACCTAATATAGGCTTTGGAGAAGTGGAGGACTTTTCCATAGCCTTCAGGTAAGGGCAACGAGCATGGAGGATGCTCTCATGAACGAACAGGTGGCGAGAGCCCCGACGAACCCGCGCAAGATCTGGCTGAAGTCCTATCCGCCCGGAGTGCCCGAAGAGATTCAACCGCTGGCTCATCGCTCGCTCGGGCAGCTTTTCGAGGAGAGTTGCGCCCGTTATGGTGACCGGCCCGCCTTCACCAGCATGGGAAAATCGCTGACTTTCCGCCAGCTTGAGGCTGAAAGCCGCAGGATTGCCGGCTGGCTGCAGGCCAAGGGCCTGGAGAAGGGCGACCGCGTGGCGGTGATGCTACCGAACGTCCTGCAGAACCCGGTAATCGTCTACGGCATTCTCCGCGCCGGCTTGGTGGTCGTCAACGTCAACCCGCTCTATACGCCGCGCGAGCTCGAATATCAGCTGAAGGATTCCGGTGCGAAAGCTCTGTTTCTGCTGGAGAATTTTGCCGCAACCGCGCAGCAGGTGTTGAAGGCGACAGCCGTAAAACATGTGGTCGTCGCGACGATGGGCGACATGCTGGGCGTCAAAGGGCATATCGTCAATCTGGTCGTGCGCAAGGTGAAGAAGCTGGTACCGGCATGGTCGCTGCCCGGCCATTCCAGCTTCAGGACCGTACTCAATGAAGGCGCAGGAACGACGCTGAGGTCGATTGACGTCGGCCCGCATGATGTCGCTTTTCTTCAATATACCGGCGGAACAACCGGCGTATCCAAGGGCGCCATCCTCACCCATGCCAACCTTCTCTCCAACAAGGAGCAGATGGGAACATGGCTGGAAACCGCCTTCCTCAACAAGCCGCGCCCGGAGCAGCTGCAGTTCCTCTGCGCGCTGCCGCTCTATCACATCTTCGCACTGACGGTGAATTCGCTGATGGGGGTTGCGACCGGCAGCCATAACCTTCTGATCGCCAATCCGCGCGACATCCCGGCCTTCGTCAAGGAGTTACAGAAACACCCGGTTCACATCTTTCCGGGACTGAATACGCTGTTCAATGCGCTGATGAACAATGCCGACTTCCAGAAGCTCGACCACTCGTCGTTGATCCTCGTCTTCGGCGGCGGCATGTCGGTGCAGCGGCCGGTCGCCGAGCGCTGGCTCGCCATGACCGGCTGCCCAATTACCGAGGGGTACGGACTTTCCGAAACCTCTCCCGTCGCGACCGCCAACCGGCTGGATACCAAGGAATTTTCCGGCATGATCGGCCTGCCGGTCTCGTCGACCGAAATTGCGATCCGCGACGATGACGCGCATGATGTCGAACTTGGCGATGTTGGCGAAATCTGCATTCGCGGCCCACAGGTGATGGCGGGCTACTGGAACCGGCCGGATGAAACCGCGAAGGTGATGACGCCAGACGGCTTTTTCCGCACCGGCGACATGGGCTACATGGACCGCCAAGGCTATGTCAAAATCGTCGACCGCAAGAAGGACATGATCCTGGTTTCCGGCTTCAACGTCTATCCCAACGAGGTCGAGGAAGTGGCGGCGATGCATCCCGGCGTGCTGGAGTGTGCAGCAGTCGGCATTCCCGACCCGAATTCCGGCGAGGCGGTGAAACTGTTTGTGGTGAAGAAAGACCCGAAACTGAGCGAGGCGGACCTCAAGGCCCATTGCGCCGCAAACCTGACCAACTACAAGCGGCCGCGCGTCATCGAATTCCGCGATCTGCTGCCGAAATCCAATGTCGGCAAGATCCTGCGGCGGGAGTTGCGGTAAGCGCTCGATGCCGTTGCAACACAGCGACAGGTCAGAACCAAGAGTGACTTGTCGCTGTCATCTCCTCCGTTTAGCAGTGGACGGCACCTTCGCGCTCAACTACTCACGAGCTGTGGTGCCGGGGATAAGCTGTTGGAGTTCGCTTGCAAAACCGTGCCGGATTTTCGTTTCGCCTGATTGCCGTTGCTTCTCTCGTCGCTGCGCTTTCGAGCTGCGCCGGCAGGCCCGAAGGCGTGCTCATTCCGACGGCTACTGCGTCTGTTCCCGACACCTCGACCGTCGATGTGCTGGTGGCGACAACCCGCAAGCCGACCGAAGCGCCCGGCATCCTGTTCTCCGGTGAACGCGGACGAGAACCCTCCGTCACTGAAATCAAGGTTTCGATACCGCCCGACAGCGCACGTGAAGTGGGTCAGGTGCAATGGCCGAAAAAGCTTCCTGCCAACCCCGCCAAGGAATTCGCCACGCTTTCGGTCACCCCGCTGCAGATCGGCGGTGCGCGCAACTGGCTGCATCATAACCTGCCCAAGAGCCGCAGGGTGATGGTCTTTGTCCACGGGTTCAACAATCGCTACGAGGATGCCGTCTATCGCTTTGCGCAGATTGTCCATGATTCCAATACGGACGTGGCGCCAGTGCTTTTCACCTGGCCGTCGCGCGGCAGCATCTTTGCCTATAACTACGACAAGGAAAGCACCAACTATTCCCGCGATGCGCTGGAGAACATGCTGCGTCAGCTTTCTACCGATCCTGCGGTCGGCGAAGTGACGATCATGGCGCATTCCATGGGGTCCTGGCTCACGGTCGAGGCGCTGCGCCAAATGGCAATCCGCGACGGTCGCGTGGCGCCCAAGATCCAGAACGTCATTCTGGCCTCGCCGGATCTCGATGTCGACGTGTTCGGCCGGCAGTTTGCCGAGCTTGGTCCCAAGCATCCTCACTTCACCCTCTTCGTATCGCAGGATGACCGGGCTCTCAGCCTATCCCGGCGGATCTCCGGCAATATCGACCGGCTGGGCCAGGTCGACCCGACGGTCGAGCCGTATCGCAGCGAATTCGAGAAGGCCGGAATCGTTGTGCTGGACCTGACGAAGCTCAAGGGCGGCGACAGGCTGAACCATGGCAAGTTCGCCGAAAGCCCGGAAGTGGTGAAGCTGATCGGCAACCGGCTGATTGCAGGGCAGACCGTGACCGACAGCGATGTCGGGCTTGGCGAACGACTGGGGGCTGTGGCGCTCGGCACCGCACAAACCGTGGGCGGCGCAGCGAGTGTCGCCGTCAGCACGCCGATTGCGATCTTCGACCCGGCAACACGGCGCAGTTATAACGATCAGGTCGGCCGTTTCGGACAGGCAGTCGGCAACACGGTGGAGACGGCCGTCGGCCAGTGAAATGGACAATTGACTGAGCCGTTACGCAAAAGACGCAACGGTGACGCTTGATTTGAACAAGAAAGCGAATAGGTTCCCCTGCATCATTCTGCAGAATGCGAGGAAATCATGCAGACCATCGTCCAAGAGCTCAAGGCAACCGCAGACGCTACCAAGGCGACGGACATTCGTGCCGCTTTCGCCAGGGATGCGGGCCGCTTCGAAAAATTCAGCGCCCGCTTCGATGATCTCACCATGGATTATTCCAAGACCGCGGTGAACGAGGAAATCCTCACGCTGCTTGAGAAGCTAGCCGATGCCGGCGGCGTGGCGAAGAAGCGCGAAGAGATGTTCTCCGGCGTCGCCATCAACTTCACCGAAGACCGCGCAGTGCTGCATACGGCGCTACGCAACCGGTCCAACACGCCGGTTCTGGTCGACGGCAAGGATGTCATGCCGGACGTCAATTCCGTTCTGGCAGCGATGGGCAAGTTTGCCGATGGCATCCGTTCCGGCGCCTTGAAAGGCGCAACCGGCAAAAAGATCACCGATGTCGTTAATATCGGCATTGGCGGTTCGGACCTCGGCCCGGTCATGGCAACGCTGGCGCTCGCTCCTTACCATGACGGCCCACGCGCGCATTTCGTTTCCAATGTCGATGGCGCGCATATTGCCGATACGCTGAAGCTGCTCGATGCGGAGACGACGCTGTTTATCGTTGCGTCCAAGACGTTCACGACGGTCGAAACGATGACCAATGCGGCCACGGCCCGCAGGTTCATCGCGGACAAGCTGGGCGATGCCGCCGTGGAGCATCACTTCTGCGCCGTCTCCACCGCACTCGAGAAGGTGGCGGCCTTCGGCATTGATGCAGAGCGGGTCTTCGGCTTCTGGGACTGGGTCGGCGGCCGTTATTCGATCTGGTCGGCTATCGGCCTGCCGCTGATGATCGCTATCGGGCCGGACAATTTCGGCAAGTTTCTTGATGGCGCACATGCGATGGACAAGCATTTCCGCGAGGCACCGGTTCGTGAAAACCTGCCGATGCTGCTCGGCCTGATCGGCTTTTATCATCGCAACGTTCTGGGTTACCCGACCCGCGCGATCCTGCCCTATGACCAGCGCCTCTTGCGCTTCCCGGCCTATCTGCAGCAACTCGACATGGAATCTAACGGCAAGGGCGTGACGATCGACGGTACGCCGGTCGAGGGCAATTCCGGTCCGGTCGTCTGGGGCGAGCCCGGCACCAACGGTCAGCATGCCTTCTACCAGCTGATCCACCAGGGCACGAGCATCATTCCGGCCGAGTTCATGATCGCGGCCAACGGTTTCGAGCCGGAGCTTCGCCACCAGCACGACCTGCTGATAGCCAATTGCCTGGCGCAGTCGGAAGCGTTGATGAAGGGCCGCACCTTTGAGGAAGCGAAAGCCCAGCTGACCTCCAAGGGTATGGAGGACAAGCAAGCCGATTTTATCGCGCCACACCGCGTGTTTACCGGCAACCGCCCGTCGATCACCTTCGTGCATGACAAGCTGACCCCGTTCGCCTTCGGCCGCCTCGTGGCGCTTTACGAGCACCGCGTCTTTGTCGAGGGCGTGCTCTTCCGCATCAACTCCTTCGACCAGTGGGGTGTGGAGTTAGGCAAGGAACTGGCGACCGGCCTGCTTCCGGTCGTTGAAGGCAAGGAAAGCGCTTCCGGGCACGATTCCTCGACTCAAGGGTTGGTGAAGACGCTGGCTGGGCTGAAGAAGTAAGCTCGATACAATCAAACAAAAAGCCCTCCGGAAGGACGTTCCGGAGGGCTTTTTTATTCGCTGTGGAAGGCTCGATTACAGCCCGATCTCGTTCGCAAATGGCGGGTTTGCCCCTGCCCGCGAGACAGTGACGGCTGCGGCTTTGGCACCCAGCGCGAGTGCCTTAGCAATCTGGTCTTCGGTCAGGTTTGCGACTTGGGACTTGGTCAGCAGGTTCTGCATCTTCAGCGATGCGAGAATGCCTGCATCGAACGTGTCGCCGGCGCCGACCGTATCGACGACCGTCACCCGTTCACTCGGAACCATGACCTTGTGATCCGCCGTATAGCCGACAGCGCCCTCTGCGCCGCGGGTGACGACGACAAGCTTTGCGCCGTGATGCAGCCAGTGGCGGGCGAGCGTATCCTCGTCGCCTTCCAGGCCGAACCAGGCGAGATCCTCATCCGAGAATTTCACGATATCCGACATGGCGGCCATGCGGCGGATACGGGCGAGATGAGCCGCCTTGTCCTTGATAAAGCCGGGGCGGATGTTCGGATCGAGCGAGATGACGCGCTTTTCATGCTCGCGCAGCATCAGCGCCTCATAGGTCGAACCGCAGGGTTCCGGGATCAGGCTGATCGCACCGAAATGCAGCGCCTCGCATTCGTCCCCGATCGCCGGCAGATCGGCCTCGGTGATCATGCGGCCAGCGGTGCCTTCGTCGTAAAAGGCGTAGGTTGCATGTCCATTCACCAGCTTGACGAAAGCGATGGTCGAGGGCCGCGAGGCGATGGCGCAATAGCTGAAATCGACATTGCTCTTGCGCAGCGTGTCGCGCAGGATGTCGCCCATCATGTCATCAGCCAGACCGGTGAAGAAGGCCGTCGGGACACCCAGACGGCCAAGTGCGATGGCCGTATTGAAGACGGCGCCACCGGCATAGGGCGAAAAGGCCGGTTCGCCGAGCGTCGTCTCACGCGGCAACATGTCAATCAAAGCTTCGCCGCAGCACAGGATCATCGATTTCCTCCCGAGATCATTGTTTCGCCCATCGATACCTGAGCTTTTATATCATTGCTAGAGCGAAAGCTCAGCTACGCCACCATTGCGACCCGACCAGGCCAATGGCGCGTCGAGGAAGGATTCGACTTCCGTAAAGGTCTTTTCGTCGAACAGCTTCTGCTCACGGGCAACAGCCAAAACGTTGCGCCATGTGGCGATGTAATTGAACTGAACCTTGCCATTGGCAAAACGCTCGGCGACCTGCGGATACATGTCGTAGAAGAACAGCGACATACCATGGTCAACCACGCCGCCTGCCGCGCGGATGGCGTCAATGAAGGTGAACATGCCGCCGCCGACCGTGACGAGGTCCTCGATGACGAGGACACGAGCACCTTCCGGCAGATGGCCTTCAATCTGCGATGCACGACCGTGGCCCTTGGGCTTCTTGCGGACATAGATCATCGGCAGGCCGAGGCGTTCGGACAGAAGGGCTGCAAACGGAATGCCCGCAGTTTCGCCACCTGCGATACAATCGAACTTCTCAAAGCCGGCTTCGCGCAAAGCGGTGGCTGCGGCAAAATCCATGATGGTGGAGCGAACACGCGGGAAGGAAAGCAGCTTGCGGCAGTCGATATAGACGGGGCTCATCATGCCGGAGGAGAACTTGTAGGGCTTGTCGGCGCTGAAATGCACGGCTCCGATTTCCCAGAGCATCTTTGCCATCAGTTCGGCCATTACGTTCCGGTCGGTAAATGTGGTCTGGATCATGCGCCCGCTCCTTGATCGCTGCTTTTCTTTATTCGCAAGTCCGAACGCGAAACTGCTGCAGATTTTCGCTGGACATTGCTTCAAACCACGCGCCGCAATAGCAGCATGGTGTCAGATACGCCAGCGGATAGATTAGGCGATGAAATTTTCAGGCTGAAGTGCGGCTGTCAGGCGCAGGGTGGATGGATCGGAGATAGGATGCGATTTCGACCCGATCGCGCCCGGCGCCCTTTGCTTCATAAAGGGCGCCATCAGCAAGGCTCAGAACGGTTTCGAACGGCTGGCCTTCCGGAGTGCCGACAGAGACACCTCCGCTGACCGTGCAGCGAACGAGCTTTCCATCGATGAAGATGTCACGTGCCGCGAAACGCATACGTACTGCATTGGCGATCCTTTCGGCCCGGCCGGGCATGACCTCGCCGACAACCATGGCAAACTCTTCGCCTCCCAGCCGCGCTGCCGCCCCCTCGGCAATCATTTCCGACAGCATGTCCTGCGCGAAGAGTTTCAGAACCTCATCGCCCGCGGAATGGCCAAACCGGTCGTTGATCGACTTGAACCTATCTATATCGAAGACGATCACGGCGGTCGATGCATTGAGCTTGCGTCCGCCATACTGATCAAACAATGCTCTACGATTGATGAGGCCAGTCAGGGCATCCGTCATCGCTTCATGCCGGTGAAGGGCCGCCATGCGCCATTGATGAAGCGCTAGCGACAAGGCGCCAATGCCGGTCATGCCCGCGATGCAGATGCCGATATTCAAGTTTTCCGCCCAGTTTACCGGCGGTTCGCCCAGGCTCATGCGGCCACCCGCAATAAGAACACCGGCACAAAGGGCGAAGGAGAAACCGCTGACGCAATAGAGAATGACCATGCCAAGCAAAGGACCAGGAGCCTCTTTGCGTGCCGTCCAGTATTGGCACCCCGTGCCGACAAGAAGGGTAGCCGTCAGGACATTCATGATGATCAGGCCGAGCCCGTCGAGCCCGACGAGAATTAGCGGCATGCCAAGTGCAAGGCTGACAAAGGACAGAATACCGGCCAACCGCCAGGGTGATATTCCAATACGAAACTGGACCGAAGCAGCGTAGATAGTGGAAAAGCCGATCATGAACAGCGCATAAGCTATCGCAGCGGGAGCGAGACCCGATTGAGCAGAGAATGTGCTGTAGACAGCAATGCCGGCCACCACCAGGCATAGTGAAATGGCCAGGGTCAAAAGAAAAGAATCCGTTCGACGGGAAAACCAGGTGCCAAACAAGGTCACCATCAGGCATGCGGCGGAAACGCCAAGCGCAAGCAGAAGAGATTGATAGTCAAGCATCATGCCGGAATTCTCTTCGAAGATTTATTCAATATGCGAGCAGAAGCTAAGATGAGAATCTCTCCAAAGTGTTACCTTTGGAGAGCTACAACTCGAATAAATATCAAGCCGGCAGAAACAACCAGTAATTTCAGTCCACGACATTCCAGAAGATTTGGAAACCGGGATCGAACACGGTGATTGCACCGGCGCCGGTATCGCGTTTTGCAGGAAACTCGACCTGCACGTCCTGCTTCTCAAGCGTGATCTTTTCTTCGTTCGGCTGCAGCCCGTACCATGCCGGACCATTCAGCGATGCGAAGGCTTCCAGCTTTTCCAGAGCATTATCCTGCTCGAAAACATGGGCAAGGCAGCTCATCGTGTTCACCGAAGTATAGATGCCGGCGCAGCCACAGGCACATTCCTTCAACGGGTCGACATGCGGCGCGGAATCTGTGCCAATGAAGAAACGATGGTCCCCGGATGTCGCAGCGGCCCGTAAGGCCAGGCGATGGCTCTCGCGCTTGGCGACCGGCAGGCAGTAATAATGCGGGCGGATGCCGCCGACCAAAATGTCGTTGCGGTTGATGATCAGGTGATGTGTGGTGATCGAGCCTGCAAGGTTCGCCTTGGACGACTTGATATAGTCGATACCGTCCGAGGTCGTGACATGCTCCATCGTTACCTTCAGTTCCGGAAGCCGCTTGCGCAGCGGATCAAGCACCGTCTCGATGAAGACCGCCTCACGGTCGAAGATATCGACCTCGGGCGTCGTCACTTCACCATGCACGCAAAGCGGCAGGCCTATCTTCGCCATGCGCTCCAAAACCGGCATGGCCTTTTCCAGATCGCGCACGCCGCCATGGGAGTTGGTCGTGGCGCCCGCAGGATAGAGCTTCACGGCAGTAATGAGACCGCTCTTCTTGCCTTCCTCCACATCATCCGGGTTCGTATGCTCCGTCAGATAGAGGGTCATCAGCGGCTCGAACCTATGCCCTTGCGGCAGGGCAGCCATGATACGTGAGCGATAAGCTGTGGCATCGGCCGTGGTCACGACCGGGGGAACGAGGTTCGGCATGATGATCGCACGGGCAAAGTGACGGCTCGTATCGCCGATCACGCCCTCCAGCACTGCGCCATCCCGCAGATGGAGATGCCAATCGTCGGGGCGGCGAATCTGGAGCGTTTTCATGGAGCTGTTCCGCTGAGTGTTTTGGGGATGCCGATCCCGCTTAACATCAAAGCAGACGCAAAGACAATCTCACGCCCATTCCGAGAACACCGGAACATCCAATCGATGCCGACAATATCACGCTAAACTTCACGAAATCGTGCGGATTACAGAGGCTCTGAAAGGACAGTCGATGCGAATACGCGGAACAAGCACACGAGTGCTGCGTTCATTAAGCAATCTGAAAGTGTTTTGAGTCGGAGCGAACAATGAAATCCCGGACTCTGAAAGTCAACAAGGGTTTTGCGATTACCACAGGTGCCGCTGTCGCGCTTCTCGCGCTGACTGTCTCACCTGATGCTGCCGAGCGCAACAACCTCCTTCTTGCCTCGGCGCAGCAGGGTGATTGCGATCGCCTGGCAGGCAGCCCTTACGACCAACAGCGCAACGGCGATTTTGCGCCTGTCAACATCGCCGACATAGGCAATCAGGCCGTTCAGGCATGCCGCATCGCTTTCGATACGACGGGGAACCCGCGCTTCGCGTATCAGCTGGGCCGAGCGCTCAATAGCGTCGACCAGCCCGATCAGGCGATGAGTGCCTACAGCACGGCGGTAAAGGATGGTTACGCGGCTGCCATGGTGAACTATGGCATGCTTATGGGTCGTCTCGGCGACGACAAGGCGGAGTTTGCGTATTATCAGCAGGCTGCCGACAACGGCAATACACTTGCCGCCTATAATCTCGGCGTTGCCTATCGCGATGGTCTGGGTACGCAGCCCGATGTCGACAAGGCGCTTCAATGGTTCGAGAAGGCCGCCGCTGACGGGGATGACACTGCCGCGTTTAATATCGGTGCCATCTATGACGAAGGCCAGCTATTGGAGGCCGACGACCAGACCGCAATCGCCTGGTACGATCTTGCTGCGCAGCGCGGCAATACCGACGCGATGATCAATCTTGGCATTATGTATGAAACTGGCGAAGGCATTACGGCCAATGCAGAAAAAGCTGCCGAGATGTATCGTCAGGCTGCAGAAAAAGGCGATATGTTCGGCGCTACCAAATACATGCAGTTCCAGGAACTGGGTGTTGTGCCTGATCCCAACCAGCAGGGCGTCGAGGGCGTAAGCTCGCTGGTGCTGAAACAAGGTGATGTCGAAGCGCCGGCCAAGATCGGCAGCGAGATCTGATAGATCAGATTATCTCGCCGGCGGAAGGCCCCCAGACGTCGGTCATTGCAAAACCATCGGCCAACGGATCAAATGGGTCGAGTGCGATCTGATGCAGGCCGAAGGTGAACCCGCGACCGGCAATCGTCGGGATGATGGCGGGCTCTCCCGCAACCTCGGTTTCGGCGGAAAGTCCCACTTCGAACTGCGTCCCAATAATCGAGCGTGACAGGAACATATCACCCACCGCCACCTTGCCGCGGGCGTGCAACGTTGCCAGATTGGCGGAGTTGCCTGTACCGCATGGCGAACGATCAGCCCTGCCCGGCCACATGGTCGTGCATGTACGCACCGTGCCATCGGCTTCCGTATCGCGGAACATCACATAAGCGACGCCGGAGATTGCCGGGATTTCCGGGTGGGCCACAGGGATCTGGCGGTTGATCAGATCCTTCAGAATCATGCCGGCCTGCACGAGGGCAGCGGCATTCTTCTTTTCGATGGTGAGGCCGATCTGGGATACGTCGACGAGACCGTAAAAAATGCCGCCATAGGAAATGTCGAGCGTGATCTCGCCCCATTCCGGCGTCAGAAGCTTCACGTCCAGTTCATGCACGAAGGACGGGACCATTGTGAGCTTCACCTTTTCGCACCGGCCGTCGCGGCAAGTGGCGACAGCCCGTACGAGGCCAGCGGCCGTTTCCAGCGTGACGACGGTTTCCGGTTCCTTCATCTCGACGATACCGGCTTCCAGAAGCGCAGTGGTGGCGCAGATCGAATTGGAGCCCGAGCTTGCATGCGCCTGATCTGGTTGCAGGATGATGAAGGCAGCATCCGCATCCGGATGTTTTGGCGGCAGGAGAAGATTGACGGAACCGATCGGGGTGCCGCGCGGCTCAAGGCAAAGGAAGCGGCGCAGTTCCTGCCCCTTGGGATCGGAATTCATCCATGCCAGCTGCTCGGCGACGGTATTGCCCGGAATTTTCGGAACGCCACCGATCGCTACACGGCCGATCTCGCCTTCCGCATGAACATCCAGCAACTGGATCGTACGCTTCCATCTCATGACATCCGACTCCGAACAGACAACAGCCGCTTGAAACTGCTGCAACAAGCTGACTGATTCACAGGTCTATTCTGGATAGCGCACGCGGTGTGTTCTGCCCATCGGGCAGAGGGAGAAAACGAGAGGAATTTTCACAGGGAGCTGAGTGAAGCGGAATACACTGCGTCAGGCAGAGGAACTCTTTGCCGCGTGCAATAGCATCCGTATTTCAAAGAAAAAAGAATGGCGCACCCGAAGAGATTCGAACTCCTGACCCCCAGATTCGTAGTCTGGTGCTCTATCCAGCTGAGCTACGGGTGCGTCTGTCAGCGGTGTGTTCCGCTGGCGTGGCGATCCTCTAAAGGCTGCCGAGAAGGATTGCAAGCGATTTTCCCCGGCTTGATGTCATTTTATCTTCGCAAATTCATCAATCCGTTGTTTTCAAATAACAATTACTCACGCCCTGGCGCGATAGTCCTCCAAAGAGACCGGACGGTCGGGAATTTCGATACGGAATTGCGTGCCCGGACCTGGTTTTTCAACGAGCGCGATCGTACCGCCATGCGCCAGCACCAACTCGCGCGCAATGACCAGCCCCAACCCTGTTCCGCCAGAACGTGCAGAGCCCCTGAAGGCCGAGAAGAGATTCTCCCGCGCCTTGCGCGGCATGCCCGGCCCGGTGTCATCAACGGTGATGCTGACAACGCTGCCGAGGCGATGTGCCGTCAGCGTGACCCGCCGCACAGCTTTCGGATCATTCGCATCATGCGTGAGCAACGCCTGGACGGCGTTACGGCACAAATTGTGGACCACGCGGAAAATCTGCTCCCCGTCGCAATCGACCTCCACGCCTTCCGAGATCTGTTCGACGAATTCTATGCCCGAGTCAGGATCGATGGCCAGCATGTCACGCACTTCCTGGCACAGGTCGGTCAGGTTTACCCGTCGGCGGCGCGGAGCAGCTTCCGATGCCTGACCATAGGCTAGGACCTCATTGGTGTACCCGACGGCCCTGTCGATGGTGCGTAGCAGTTTTGGCGCAAAACTTCTGACCATCGGGTCTTCGACATCCGTCAGGCGGTCCGACATCAATTGAGCGGAAGCAAGGATGTTGCGCATGTCGTGATTGATCTTCGATACAGCCAGACCAAGATCGGCAAGGTTCTTCTGTTGCTTCAACGTCCTTTGAAGCTCGACCTGCATTGCTGCAAGATGCCGCCCTGCGACGGCCAGCTCGCCACGAGAACGATCGGCGGAGAAAACCCGGGAAGGGTCATCGGGTCGCTCAGAAAAAAGTTGCATATTGTGTGTCAGTCGCCGGATCGGTGAAATCATCATGCGATTGATCGCGAGGAAAATAAGCACTGCCGTGATCAACGAAATCAACAAGGAGATGAGAAACATCATCTTCGAGTAGATCAGCATATCCTTGCGAAGGGCGTTATCAGTCATGACCAGTTCGATGATCATATCGCTTTCACCAACCGGACCGAAAACACGCATCACCCGGTTGCCACCGAAGACAAGCGTATCCAGCGCATCACGCATCGAGCCTAGCAGAGACGTGTGAGCAAGATCGTATTGAGCATCGATCTCCGGCGGAACCTCGATTGCGGCCAGAAGCCGGGACGTTCCATCCTTGCGCAACGCGATGACCTTTGTTCCGGTCGCCAGCAGCGTGTCGTCTTGCACGGCGCGCGGTAATTCGGCAGGCTGCAACCCGTCGATCACGATGCCCGCCGCGGCGGCAGTATCCAGGCGATCACGAAGCCAGTTCATGCGCATGCTGGAGATTGACGGCATGAAAATCAGGATTTCTGCCATCATGACGAATATGACCGTCAGCCAGAGCAACCGCCCGGAAAGACCGCGCAGGATGGTCGGCATCGGCTCCGGTCCGGCGCCGTCCGGCCATGTCCCCTGCCGTTCCGAGGTGTGAACCTCGCTATCCATACGGATCTCCAATTTCAGCCACGGGTTTCAACTCCGCGTGTATGCGACCATTTTACCGCGTCACCAAGATTTGAACACCCCGCGCAAACGCAAAAGGCGGAGGCAAAAGCCGCCTCCGCCTTAAATTTCGGTAATGTTCAGGCTGGAATTCAGAATTCTTCCCAATCAGCAACGCTTGCCGCTGCTTTGGCCGAGCCACCTCCGCCCAAGGCACGGCTGAGAGCTGCGGTCAGTTTTCTTGCCGGGGAAGCTTGTGGGCGATGAGTAGCTTCGGCCGGCACAAGACGAGGCAAGCGGCTATCTTCCTCGGCAATCCTGAAGTGCGATACAAGACGATAAAGTGCATCGGCTTCGGTAGATAGCTTGCTGGTCGCAGCAGAACTTTCTTCAACCATGGCGGCATTCTGCTGGGTGACATGGTCCATCTGGTTGACCGCGGTATTTACCTCGGCAAGACCGGTCGCCTGCTCCTTCGATGCCACGGCGATCGAATGGATATGGTCATTGATGCGGCTGACGCGCGCTTCGATTTCCGACAGAGCTGCTCCGGTCTTCTGAACCAGTTGAACGCCGCCTGCCACTTCCTCGCCTGACTTGCCGATCAGCGACTTGATATCCTTCGCCGCGCTGGCGGAGCGTTGTGCGAGTTCGCGGACCTCCTGGGCGACGACGGCAAAGCCTTTGCCTGCTTCCCCGGCCCTCGCCGCTTCCACACCCGCATTCAGAGCCAGAAGGTTGGTCTGGAACGCGATCTCGTCGATGACATTGGTAATCTGGGCGATCTCACGCGAGGCCTGCTCGATTCGCCCCATCGCTTCGATGGCATTGCGAACGACCGCGCCGGACTGGATCGCGCTTTCCTTCGCCTCGCCGACCATGGTGGTCGCTTCATTGGCCCGCTCGGTCGAGGTCCTCACGACGGAGGTGATCTGATCGAGAGCGGCCGACGTTTCTTCAAGGGCTGCCGCCTGCTGCTCGGTGCGCTTCGACAGATCATTAGCGGCACTGCTCAGTTCGGACGCGCCGTTATTCATGGCACCGGTGGCATTGCGCACCTTACCCATGGTGGACTGAAGTGTCTGCATCGTACTGTTGACGTTTTCCTGCAGTTCGGCAAATGCGCCCTTGAAATCTCCCCGCATGGCGTCGGTGAGATCGCCATCGGAAAGGCTTTTCACGACGCGGCGCGTTTCCGATACGCCGGCATCGATGCTTTTGACGAGCTGGTCGATATTGCGGGCCACACGGTCAAGGCTTTCGACACCCCATTGCTTATCAATGCGACAAGTGAAATCGCCCTCGGCTGCAGCTTGGACAACGGCAGACATACGCGTCTGCAGATCGTCACTCTTTGCCTTCAAACCCGCCTCGGCATCGGTCATGCGGGCAACTTCCAGGCCGTTCGTCTTGAAGACTTCGACGGCTGCGGCCATGTCGCCAATTTCGTCCCTGCGGCCGGAAAATGGCACGGCGGCATCATAATCACCGTGAGCAAGGCGCCCCATCGAAGATGTCAGCTTAAGGATAGGACCGCTAATCTGGCTGCGTCCAAGATAAAGGCCAAAGCCCAGGCCACCGCCGACACCGAGAATGGCAACGAGAAGAACGGAGTAGAAGATCAGGTTACCGAAGGACGTCATCTCTGCGCTTAACACGTCCAGTTCGGCAACATCTGAGGCAACGACCTTGTCGATCTCCCCCTGATAGGCTTTGCGGTTTGCGCGGTTGGCGTCGTTGTTACCCTGAACATTGGCAGCCTGCGGCCCTTCGGTCGCGCCGAGGCGCACCGTTTCGGTGCGGAATGACTTGAACTCTGTGAAACCTGCCGTGAGCTTGTCGAATTGCGCCTTCTGCGCTGCTGGAACGACAGCGGCCCAATCGGCAATCAGCTTTTCCATGTCGGCGAGACTTTTCGTCACGCCTTCACCAAAAGGCTTGGCGGATGAGACATCCTTCGCCGCATACATACCGCGAGCGTCCATAACCACCGCGGTCACCAGGCGGTTGAGTCGCTCGCCCTTGTAGACGCGATCAGCGATATTAGCGTAGGCGCTCTGCTTGTCATGGTATTCGCTCACTGCGAATACCGACAATCCGGCAATTGCACATGCGACAAGGCTCATCAACCCTACGAGAAGGTTGATCTTTACTCCAATTTTCACGGTAACGCCCTCCAAAGACACCAGAATAGCGCCAAGATCAGCCGCTATTCTTGATGACTGTGAAAATTAGCATAAAATCGTTAATAATGGCTGATCGAAAGCACCACCCGACTTTAGGCGCGCAAGCAAAATTCTCCCGCTCGCATGACTTATTTCGCGATATATTTTCTCACGACTTGAGCCATTGCCCACAACATAGAAAAAACTTCGCCAAAAACACAACCAAAGAAACTACGCCTGACGCGAACTATATTAATAATTGCATTCGTAATCGCTTAAATAATGGATGGCAAAACGGCGGCTTTCCGGTCATCCGGGGCTTGCGGATTGACTTTCGGGCTTAACCTGAACTATATGCCCGCGCGCTCAGGCAGCGGCTCGCAACCTGCATATCCGCATGCCAGCGCATTTTCCGAAACGCTCTTGCTTCGATAGAGGCAATCTTCAAGAAGGGCCGCACACCGCGGCATTAAAAAAATGAAGCGTACCTACCAACCGTCCAAGCTTGTTCGCAAGCGTCGTCATGGTTTCCGTGCCCGCATGGCTACCAAGGGTGGCCGCAAGGTTCTTTCGGCTCGTCGCGCACGCGGCCGTGCCAGTCTGTCGGCCTAACGGCCGACTTGCCCGGACCGGGCAGTGACGACGAGTAAAGACAAGAAAAACACTGTCGGGCGGCTGAAAAGCCGGCCGCAGTTTCTTGCTGTTCGGAAAGGCGAAGCACGCCGCGGGAGAACCTTTCTCCTTGAAGTTCTCGACCGCAAGCAGCCCGATGAGCCGCCACGTGTCGGCTTCACCGTTACCAAAAAGCACGGAAACGCCGTCGAGCGGAACCGGATGCGCCGGCGCCTGAAGGAAGCGGTGCGCAAATCCGCCGGATTTGCAATGGAAAATGGACACGACTATGTGATCGTCGCGCGCAGGGAGGTGCTCGGCATTTCCTTCTCAAATTTGACCGAACAACTTGCAGCACGGATTGAAGGCAGGCAAAAGCCCAAGTCTGTCTCAGGAACCTCCTCCAGGAAAGCATGATGGAAAAAAACCGAAATTACTTCATCGCGATCGGCCTATCGGTCGTCATCGTCCTTGCCTGGCAGTTCCTTTATATGAACCCGCGCATGGAAGCGCAGCAGCGTGCCGCTGAAGCCCAGCAGGCACTGCAGCAGCAGCAAGCCGCGCAAAACCCGACCCCCTCGCCGGAAAACGCCGGTACTACCGCGACGACCGGCAACCTTCCGGGTGCAGGTCAGGCCGAAGCGACCGCGACACGCGAGCAGGCGCTTGCCAAGTCAGAGCGAGTCGAAATCGACACTCCGGCCGTTTCCGGCTCGATCAACCTGACCGGCGCGCGCTTCGACGACCTGAAACTGCGCGAGTATCACGAGACCGTCGATGACTCGAGCCCGCTCATCACGCTCTTCTCGCCCTCCGATACCAAGGAAGGCTATTTCGGCGAAATCGGCTACATCGGCAGCGACACGAGCGGACAGACGCCGGGTCCCGGCACGAAATGGACACTCACCAGCGGCCAGAAGCTGACCACGACCACACCGGTGACGCTTTCCTTCACCAACGACAAGGGCATCGTGTTCAACCGGACGATTTCGATTGATGATCACTACATGATCACCGTATCGGACAAGATCGAGAACCCGGGCTCTGAAGCTGTAACGCTCTCGTCCTATGGCCGCATCACCCGTAACAACAAGCCGGTCACACCGTCCGTATGGGTCATTCATGAGGGCTTCCTCGGCGTTTTCGGTTCCGACGGCAGCCTGAGCGAGCATACCTATTCCAACGTCGAAGAAGATGCAGTCACGAGCGCCAAGGCAACCGGCGGCTGGCTTGGCATTACCGACAAATACTGGGCCGCGACGATCGTACCGCCGCAGGCATTGCCTTATGAAGGCCGATTCACCCACTTCACCGATGGCCAGCCGCGCTACCAGGCTGACTACAAGAGCGATGCGCTGACCATTCAGCCCGGCCAATCGACTGAGCTGAAGAACATGGTGTTCGCAGGCGCCAAGCGCGTTCCGCTCGTCGACCGTTATGCCGAAGAATACAAGATCCCGCATTTCGACCTTCTTATCGACTGGGGCTGGTTCTACTTCATCACCAAACCGATGTTCCAGCTGATGGACTTCTTCTTCCGTCACGTCGGCAATTTCGGTGTTGCGATCCTTCTGACGACCATCGTCGTGAAGCTGATCTTCTTCCCGCTGGCCAGCAAGCAGTATGCTTCGATGGCCAACATGAAGCGCATGCAGCCGAAGATGGAAGAGCTGAAAGCCAAGCACGGCGACGACCGCATGGCGCTGCAGCAGGCAATGATGGCGCTCTACAAGGAAGAGAAGATCAACCCGATCGCCGGCTGCTGGCCGGTGCTCCTGCAGATCCCGGTCTTCTTCGCGCTCTACAAGGTTATCTACGTCACGATCGAGATGCGCCATGCACCGTTCTTCGGCTGGATCCAGGACCTTTCCGCGCCGGACCCGACCTCGCTGTTCAACCTGTTCGGTCTTCTGCCCTACGACGTGCCGCACTTCCTGATGATCGGTGTCTGGCCGCTCGTCATGGGCATCACGATGTTCCTGCAGATGCGCATGAACCCGACGCCGCCTGATCCGACGCAACAGATGATCTTCAACTGGATGCCGCTCGTCTTCACCTTCATGCTGGCATCCTTCCCGGCCGGTCTGGTGATCTACTGGGCCTGGAACAACACGCTGTCGGTCACGCAGCAGGCCGTGATCATGAAGCGCCACGGTGCCAAGATCGAGCTCTTCGACAATCTCAAGGGCCTGTTCAAACGAAAGCCTGCGACAAGCAAGTAAATCAGGAAAACCCCGGCATCGACCGGGGTTTTCTTTTGAGGGCGGTATGGCGCATCTCACCCGAGATGCTTGACATCTGACGCCAAAACCCGGATGCGATCTATTTTCCAGAAGATGCAGAGATAGAAAAACGAATGACCACCAACGACAAGCCTCTGTTCGGTCGCCCCTGGATCTTCATCCGTGGTGTGCCTTCGATGAAGTTCCTGCCGCCGGAAGGCCCTCTGGAAGTTGCCTTCGCAGGTCGTTCTAACGTGGGCAAATCATCGCTCATCAATGCTCTGGTTGGCCAAAAAGGCTTGGCGAGAACCTCCAACACACCCGGTCGGACGCAGGAACTGAACTATTTTGTGCCTGATGGATATTCGGGTCAGGAGGGCGACCTGCCGCCAATGGCTCTTGTCGACATGCCGGGCTATGGCTATGCGCAGGCGCCGAAGGAAATGGTCGATAACTGGACGAAACTCGTCTTCGACTATCTACGCGGACGTGCGACGCTGAAACGCGTCTATGTGCTGATCGACAGCCGCCACGGACTGAAGAAAAACGACGACGACGTTCTGGACCTGCTCGACAAGGCAGCCGTGTCCTATCAGATCGTTCTGACCAAGACGGACAAGATCAAGGAACCGGCCGTGCCGAAGCTGATCGAGGAAACGCTGGAAAAGATCCGTAAACGTCCGGCCGCGTATCCGTTCGTTCTTTCCACATCATCGGAGAAAGGAAAGGGTCTGGACGAGTTGCGAGCTGCGATTGGCGAGGCCGTAACGCTGACAATCTAAACGCCGGCGGGCATGCTCAGAGTGCAAGCCATCCCGACTGGAAAGCCGCGTAGGTCACGATACCGAAAACCAACATCACGCACATTGCACGCCAGAAGCTAATCGAGTTCCAGCATCTTCCTGCAACGGCCAGTTCGCGGCTGAAGCTTCTCTTTGACACAAGAACCGGAAAATGTGCCTGAAGCCTAAGTCGCGCTTTGGGATCGTTATACGGCTCGTCGTAATCCGAAAGATTGTCTTCCCACCGCCGGACCGTTGCCGCAAAAGAGGGATCGCGGGCCATACGCTCCTCGATGCCCCGGCGGGCCTCGGGAGGCAATACGCCCAACACATATTCGCCCGCGAGAACTTGATCTCGTGAACGGTCACTTTCGCTCTGGTTCGGAGTCGTCATAAGTCGCGCGATCTTTTTCCGGTGTGTGTTCTGTGTCTTTTTATTTGGGTACGCAAACAATGCACGAACACCAAAACAGGGTCGGCTTCTCGTTGTCTTCTGTCAACACGCCCGGCATCACTAAACGGTGGGTAACGCGCCTGCGCAATGCGTCATAAAGACAGCAGGGCCACGACGCGGTTATTCCGAAAACTTTGTAGTGATTATTCCTTCTGACAAAAACTTGCGCTAAAAGCGCCCCACCTTTGATGTGAGGGATTTTCATGACGACGTCGGACAGCGAACTCCAGGCCAAACTTCTCGCGCAGGCTCTGCCTTACATGCAGCGCTATGAAAACAAGACGATCGTGGTGAAATATGGCGGCCACGCCATGGGCGATACCGAGCTCGGCAAGGCTTTCGCCGCCGATATCGCGCTTCTCAAGCAGTCAGGCGTCAACCCGATCGTCGTGCATGGCGGCGGCCCGCAGATCGGCGCGATGCTGACCAAGATGGGCATCGAATCGAAATTCGAAGGCGGTCTTCGCGTCACCGACGCCAAGACGGTCGAGATCGTCGAAATGGTTCTCGCCGGCTCGATCAACAAGGAAATCGTCGCGCTGATCAACCAGACCGGCGAATGGGCGATCGGCCTGTGCGGCAAGGACGGCAACATGGTCTTTGCCGAAAAGGCAAAGAAGACGGTTATCGATCCCGACAGCAATATCGAGCGCGTGCTCGATCTCGGCTTCGTCGGCGAAGTGGTCGAAGTCGACCGCACGCTGCTCGACCTGCTTGCCAAGTCCGAAATGATCCCGGTCATCGCCCCGGTTGCTCCGGGCCGCGACGGCGCGACCTACAATATCAATGCCGACACGTTTGCGGGTGCGATTGCCGGTGCGCTGCATGCAACCCGCCTGCTCTTCCTGACCGACGTTCCCGGTGTGCTCGACAAGGACAAGAACCTGATCAAGGAACTGACCGTCGCGCAGGCACAGGCGCTGATCAAGGACGGCACCATTTCGGGTGGGATGATCCCGAAGGTCGAGACCTGCATCGACGCGATCCGCTCCGGCGTACAGGGCGTCGTCATCCTCAACGGCAAGACCGCCCATTCGGTGCTGCTCGAGATCTTCACCGAACGCGGCGCGGGCACACTGATCGTGCCCTGATCTCTCCACGACATCGAATGATGAAGGCGCCGCAAGGCGCCTTTTTTCGTTTCAGCCTGCCAGAAGCCCGAGAATGCCCGCCACGATCAGCAGGCAACCGATCACTTCCATACGGTTGATCCGCTCGTGGAAGAGGAAATACGAGGCCATGAAGGTGAAGACGAGTTCGATCTGGCCGAGCGCACGGACATAGGCCACCTGCTGCAGTGTCATGGCGGTGAACCAGCAGGCCGAACCAAAGACGCTGGCAAGGCCGACCAGCGAGGACGAACGCCAAGTCTTCAGCACCGTGACGATCTCGCCCTTGTCCTTCCATGCCATCCAGACCAGCATGAAGATCGTCTGGAAGGTCGTGACGCAGGCAAGCGTCATGGCCGCCTGCATGATCGAATTGGGGCCATCGAGCGACAGGGACGCGCTGCGATAGGCGACGGCAGAAATGCCGAAGACGGCACCGGAAGCGATGCCGACCAGTGCCGTACGGCTGGCCAGCGCCGTGACGGTATTTTTCCATGACAGGGGCATGCGCGCCATCGAGATCAGCATCACGCCGATGACGCCGGTGATGATTGCGCCGATTGCGCCAACCGTCAGCTTTTCGCCGAGCAGGATGAAGCCGAAGATCGCCGCCTGAACGGGCTCCGTCTTCGAATAGGCGGTGCCGACGGCGAAATTTCTGAGCGAGAAAAGATGGACCAGCATGATGGTGGCAAAGATCTGCGCCAAGCCGCCGATCACCACCCAGATTGCAAAGGTCCAGTTGATCTGAGGGACCGCAAAACCTGCGAGCTGGTGGAGCAGCACGACATAGAGGATCGCTACCGGAAAACCGTAGCCGAAACGGACGAAGCTCGCGCCACGGGTGCCGAGCCTGCCCTGAAGATGCTTCTGCAATGCCGATCGCAGGTTCTGCAGGAAGGCGGCAGCAATGGTGATGGGGATCCAGAGTTCCATGTTTCAGCCGGTATCATGCAGGCGGATTTGTCGCCAAGCCGCAAGCGGCGGCGAGCCGTCGCCTTTTCGATTTTCTTTATCAGCAAGGCAGTGCATAAGCGGGATATGGACAAGAAACCCAAGATCTCAGCCGACGCCACAGATTTTTCAAAGATCCGCGATTGGGTCTTCGATCTCGACAACACGCTCTACCCGCATGACATCAATCTCTTCGCCCAGATCGATGTGAACATGACGGCCTATGTGCAGGAACTGCTGCAGCTTGAGCGAGACGAAGCACGCGCATTGCAAAAGCGCTATTACCACGAGCACGGCACGACGCTTCAGGGCCTGATGCTGAACCATAGCATTGATCCGGACGGATTTCTGGAAAGGGCGCATGCGATCGATTATTCGATACTGGTCCCGAACCCGGATCTGGGAGATGCGATCAAGGCGCTGCCCGGCCGAAAGTTCATCTTCACCAACGGCAGTGTTCCGCATGCCGAAGCGACAGCCCGCGCGCTCGGCATCCTCGACAATTTCGACGATATTTTCGATATCGTCGCGGCGGGTTACGTCCCAAAGCCGGCGGGTGAGACCTATGACAAGTTCGCCAGCCTTCATCGGGTCGATACGGCCAATGCCGCCATGTTCGAAGATCTGCCGCGTAACCTCACCGTTCCGAAAGCGCTCGGCATGCGGACCGTTCTGCTCACGCCGCGCAATCTCGACGACGTGCTGATCGAGCGCTGGGAGACGTTTTCCGACGAGGACGATCACATCGATTACGTGACCGATGATCTCGCCACATTCCTGAAGGGGATCGTGCAGGGCTGAGGCTTGAAGTCCTGGCCCAGCATTACAAAGAATTCATCCACATTACGGGAGTTTAAGTGGTCGCCGGGGCTTGGCGGCCATAGCTTGAGGTCATCGAAATAAAAGGGAAGGAAACTCTCGATGACCGCCAAGAAGATCGTTATTGCGACGCTCGGAGCCGTATTGGTCGCAGGAGCCGCAATCCCGGCATTCGCCGCACCCGAACGGCCTGACCGCGGACCAGGCGGCCGGCATGGCTCTCACGCCATGATGCGTGGCGCGATGATGAAGGACGTGACCTTCGTTCGCCTTTTGAAGAGCGCCGATACCAACAAGGACGGCAAGATCTCCAAGGAGGAAATGGCCGCCAGCCAGGAGGCCCTGTTCAACCAGATCGACGCCAACAAGGATGGCAACATCACGCGCGGCGAGCTTGTCGACTATCGCATCGCCAAACGGGAAGAGTTCGCCAAGAACAATCCGCGCCCCGAAATGGCTGAAAATACCGAGCGCAAGGACGGCGATGGTCCACGGCATGAACATGCCGACCGCGACGATCGACGCCATGACGGCCGACACGGTGAATTCCGAAAGGCCCGCTTCGAGCACCATGGCGGCATGGGCGGCGGTCGCTTCTTCCGGATGATCGACGAAGACCGTGACAACCAGATCACCAAGACCGAGGCTTCAGCTGCCAGCGACAAGCTGTTTGCCCGCATGGACACCAACAAGGACGGCGTAATTTCCATCGACGACCTGCCGGACCGCCCCCTCTAGTTCCCCGCCCCCCGCATAACGGAACTAGCCGTCAGTTGTCGACAAAGGCCCGCCTCTCCCCCGAGGGGCGGGTCTTCTATTTTTATTTCTCGTAGAAATCCTGGATAACTTTCCAGGCTTCGTCGGCGGTCTCGACGAAATTGATCAGCTCGATATCTTCCGGCGCGATCGTGCCGAAATCGGCCAGCGCTTCGAAATTGATGATGCTGCGCCAGAATTTTTCAGCAAACAGGATGAGCGGAATGCGCTCCATGCGCTTGGTCTGGATCAGCGTCAGGGCCTCGAACATTTCGTCTAGCGTGCCGAAGCCGCCGGGGAAGACCGCAACCGCTTTTGCCCGCATCATGAAATGCATCTTGCGAATGGCGAAATAGTGGAAGTTGAAGGAGAGTTCAGGCGTCACATATGGGTTCGGCGCCTGCTCGTGCGGCAGCATGATATTGAGACCGATCGTCGGCGCGCCGGCTTCCGTCGCACCGCGGTTGCCCGCCTCCATGACGCCGGGACCGCCACCGGTGACGACGACGAATTCCTTGTGGTCGAACTTCGCCGAATATTCTCCACAAAGCGCGGCAAATTTTCGCGCCTCATCATAATAGACGGAAGCCGCCTGGAGATTGTTGTGCTGGGTCTCGTTATGGGCGGCCCAGGGCTTTTGGCCAGGCGCCGGAATACGCGCGCCGCCAAACAGGACGACGGTCGATGCGATGCCCTTTTCGCTGAGGATCATTTCCGCCTTGGCGAGTTCAAGCTGCAGCCGCACAGGACGCAGCTCCTTGCTGCAAAGGAACTCTTCGTCGGCAAAAGCAAGACGATAGGAGGGCGACTGCGTCTGCGGCGTCTTGGGCTGGGCGGCGGCGGCATGCTTGTCGGCCGTGCTGTCCTTCAGCGGTTCCCATACCTTGTCTTCACTTCCCCGCGCTTCCGACCTTCTCTTTGCCATGCTCTCGCTTCCTTCCCGCGCCAACCGTGGTTGACGCCAATTCACATTGACGCTTGAGTGGCGGTCGCTTAGAGCAAATGGGACCAAATGACCACCTTCCCAGCCATCACGATACCGCGTGACGTTTAAGGATCTTCCATGAGCAGCTTTGACTTCGCCGCCCTCGAAAAGACAATCGAGACCGCTTTCGACAACCGCGACAGCGTCACCGTCTCGACCAAAGGCGAAGTGCGCGATGCCGTAGAAACCTCGCTCAACCTGCTCGACGCCGGCCAGGCCCGCGTCGCTGTTCGCGGCGAAGATGGCACCTGGACCGTCAACCAGTGGCTCAAGAAGGCCGTTCTCCTCTCCTTCCGCCTGAACGATATGGAAGTCGTCAAGGGCGGCCCAGGCGCTTCCACCTGGTGGGACAAGGTTCCGTCCAAGTTCGAAGGCTGGGGTGAAAACCAGTTCCGTTCCGCCGGTTTCCGCGCCGTGCCGAATGCAGTGGTACGCCGTTCGGCCTATATCGCCAAGAACGTCGTGCTGATGCCGTCCTTCGTCAATCTCGGCGCTTTCGTCGATGAAGGCACGATGGTCGATACCTGGGCAACCGTCGGCTCCTGCGCGCAGATCGGCAAGCATGTGCATCTTTCGGGCGGCGTCGGTATCGGCGGCGTGCTCGAGCCGATGCAGGCCGGTCCGACGATCATCGAAGACAATTGCTTCATCGGCGCCCGTTCGGAAGTCGTCGAAGGCTGCATCATCCGCGAGGGCTCGGTTCTCGGAATGGGCGTCTACATCGGCAAGTCGACCAAGATCGTCAATCGCGCCACCGGCGAAGTGACCTATGGCGAAGTCCCGCCCTATTCCGTCGTCGTCGCCGGCTCGATGCCGTCGGGCAATGCAACGATGCCCAACGGCCTCGCGGCTCCGCATCTCTACTGTGCCGTCATCGTCAAGACCGTCGATGAGAAGACCCGTTCCAAGACGGGTATCAACGAGCTGCTGCGCGACTAATAGAGACCCATCCGATGTCTGTTTCCGATCCGATTGCAAACCTGCAAACGCTGATCCGTTGCCCTTCCGTCACCCCGGCGGAAGGCGGCGCGCTTTCGGCACTCGAAGCGATGCTTGCGCCTCTCGGCTTTACCGTTGAGCGGATGATCGCGACTGAGCCGGGTCTTCCCGACGTCGAAAACCTCTATGCCCGGCTCGGAACAGACGGGCCGCACCTGATGTTCGCCGGTCATACGGATGTCGTGCCGGTCGGCGACGAAGCCTCCTGGAGCCATCCTCCCTTTGGGGCCGAGATCGCCGATGGCGAGATGTTCGGCCGCGGAGCGGTCGACATGAAGGGCGGCATCGCCTGCTTCATCGCAGCTGTCGCCCGTCATATCGAGAAGCATGGCGCACCAAAAGGATCGATCTCCTTCCTGATTACCGGCGACGAGGAAGGTCCTTCCGTCAATGGCACGGAAAAACTGCTGAAATGGACTGCCGAAAAAGGCGAGCGCTGGGATGCCTGTCTCGTCGGCGAGCCGACCAATCCGGACGTGCTCGGCGACATGATCAAGATCGGTCGGCGCGGCTCCGTTTCCGGCAAGGTCATGGTGTTCGGCGTGCAGGGCCATGCGGCCTATCCGCATCTGGCAGACAATGCCGTTCGCGGTCTTCTGCCGCTTGCTTCGGCGCTGATGGACCCGCCCTTCGACGCCGGCACGCCAGAGTTCCCGGCTTCCAATCTGGAAGTCACGACGGTCGATGTCGGCAATCCTGCCACCAATGTCGTGCCGGCCAAGGCAAGCTTCGCCTTCAACATTCGCTTCAACGACACCTGGACTGCCGACACGGTGAAGGCCGAAATCCTGCGCCGGCTGGACGAGGCTGCCTCCGACCAGACGCTGCGTCCGAATCGCCAGCCGACCAGATACGAGATCGTCTGGGCCGAACGCCCGAGCCATGTGTTCCTGACCCGCAACAATGCGCTGATCGGCTCGCTTTCGGCTGCGGTCGAAGCCGTAACCGGCAAGCAGCCGGCGCTATCGACCACCGGCGGCACTTCGGATGCGCGGTTCATCAAGGATTATTGCCCGGTCGTCGAATTCGGCCTTGTCGGACAGACCATGCATATGGTGGACGAACGCGTCGCCCTTGCCGATCTCGAGACGCTGACCCAGATCTACGGAACCTTCCTCTCCCGCTGGTTCGGCGATGCCTCCATTTCCTGAAGTCAAATTCTACATCAGCGGCCTCTGGCTGCTTTTCAAAGGTGATGCGCAGGGCCTGAAGCGGCTCGACATGACCGATCGCGGCATGATGCGGTCGTTCTGGGCCTTCGTCTGGTGCCTGCCGGCCATGTTCGTCTATTGGACTGGGATGCGGTTCGCCTTCCTCTCTGCGAGCACGGAAGGAACCAAGGCAGGTCTCGGTTTTTATCTGAGGCTCTTTATGGTCGAGGCGATCAACTGGATCCTGCCGCTTACGCTGCTCGGCATTCTTTGCCTGCTGCTGAAGACCGAACGCAAGTTCATCGCCATCGTGGTGGCGACCAACTGGCTTTCGGTTCCGATATCCTATGCCTATGCGGTGCTGACGCTGCTGCTGTTTCTCGTGCCGTTTGCAGCTGGCCTCATCGCACTCGTGCAACTCGCCTTGCTGATCGCGACGATCTTCGCCATTTCCCGCTTCGTGCGGCAGATTTGTGGACCGGAGCCGCTTGTGGTCGCAACAACCATGCTTGTGCTGCTGGTGCCGGGCCTCATCGTCGCCGACCTGCTGCAATCCTATCTCGGCGTCTCGCCCTACTGATTTATGCCAACGCAATTCCGGACGAAACCAGTTCCCACTTTTGCTGGAATTGCTTCAAGTGTCGCCGGGATAATCGACCTTCATGAAATAGAGGCCTTCTGGTGGCGCAACCGGGCCGCATTCCTTGCGATCGCGCGCTTCAAGCGCTCTTCGCACATCGTCGGGTGACATCTTCGCCTCGCCGGCGAGCTTCAGCGTCCCGGCGAAGGAGCGGATCTGATTGTGCAGAAAGCTCTGGGCACTCGCGCGGATCTCGATCAGATCGCCTGAGCGCGTCACATCTAGCCGGTCCAGCGTCCTCACCGGGCTTTTCGCCTGGCAATGGGCAGACCGGAAGGTGGTGAAGTCATGATGGCCGACGAGCATCTGGGCGGCGGCGTGCATCGCCTCGTGGTCGAGTTCCTTCGGGACCCACCAGGCCTGGCCAGCCTCGATTGCGAGCGGCGAAGGGCGGGTGATGATGCGGTAGAGATAATGCCGCTTCACCGCCGAAAATCGCGCATCGAAGTCATCAGAGACCTGCTGCACGTCGATGATCGAGACACGCTCGCTCGCCATCATCAGATGGGCGTTGAGCGCATTGCGCAGCTTGAATGGTTTCCACTCGCGAGAAAGGTCGGCATGGACAACCTGCCCCCTCGCATGAACCCCCGAATCCGTGCGTCCTGCACCGCGAACAGAGACGGTTTCGCCGGTCAGCGACAGGATGCCGTTCTGCAGGGCAGCCTGTACGGAATGGCCGTTTTCCTGCATCTGCCAGCCGACATAGGATGTGCCGTCATATTCGACGGTCATGCGGAACCGCGGCATCAGGCAGCCCCAACCGGAAGCGTAGTGCCCTTGGGCAAATGCGTGCCGCGCAGAAAATCATCCGCATCCAGCGGCTTGCCGCCTGCCTTCTGCAGGCGCGTCAGCCGGACGGCGTCTTCGCCGCAGGCAACGGTCAGCGCGTCGTCAAGAATCTGACCGGCGGCACCGCTTCCTTCTCCGATGGCGGACGCGATCACCTTGATGCGCTCCGGCTTGCCGTTGATTTCGGCTTGGAACCATGCACCCGGGAACGGCGAAAGACCGCGAATATGGTTATGCACGTCGCGCGCCGATCTGGAAAAATCGATACGGGTCTCGCCCTTGTCGATCTTGGCGGCGTAAAGCACGCCCTCTTCCGGCTGCGGCGTCAGCGGCAGGTCGTCGGCTTCCAGTTTCGCCATCGCCTCGACCATGGCGCGGGCACCGACGAGCATGAGCTTGTCATGCAGTTCGCCGGCCGTCATCGCTTGCGTGATCTCGACTTCTCTCGTCAGCGCCATCGGGCCGGTATCAAGTCCCTTTTCCATCTTCATCACGATCATGCCGGTCTTCTCGTCGCCGGCCATGATGGCGCGCTGTATCGGCGCTGCACCGCGCCAGCGCGGCAGGAGCGAAGCGTGGCCATTGTAGCAACCGAGCTTCGTGCCTTCGAGGATCGCCACCGGCAGAAGCAGGCCATAGGCCACAACGACCGCGACATCCGCGTCGAAATCGCGAAATGTCTGGCGATCTTCTTCCGTCTTGAAATTCAACGGTGTGAGAACCGGAATACCGAGCAGTTCGGCGGCCTGATGCACCGGCGATTTGGTCAGATCAAGCCCGCGGCGACCGGCCGGCCGAGGCGGCTGGGTGTAGACCGCGACGATCTCGTGGCCGGCCTGCTTGAGGTTCTGCAATGTCGGCACGGAAAAATCCGGCGTGCCCATGAAGATGATGCGAAGTGACATGGGACTTCTCGCGCCTCGCGGACGCGCCTTCCGTTTTCAGTCAGGTAGACCGAGACCTAAACAGCCTTGCCCTTGGCAAGCTTGGTGAACCTCTTGATTACCATGTCACGCTTCAGCCGCGAGATGTGGTCGATGAAAAGCACGCCGTTCAGATGGTCAATCTCATGCTGCAGGCAGGTGGCAAGCAAGCCGTCCGCTTCGAGCATATGTTCCTTGCCGTCGCGCCCGACATATTTCACGCCGATCGTAGCCGGTCGCTCGACCTCGGCATAATAATCCGGGATCGAAAGGCAGCCTTCTTCGTAAACCGAGAGCTCATCCGAAGATTTGACGATCTGCGGGTTGATGAAGACCTGCGGGTTCTTCTCTTCGTCCTCGCGCGACACGTCGATGACGAGCATTTGCTTCGGCACGCCGATCTGGATCGCGGCAAGACCGATGCCCGGCGCGTCATACATGGTTTCGAGCATGTCATCGGCGAGCTTGAGAAGCTCGGCGTTAACGGTTTCGATGGGCGCCGAAACCTGCCTAAGAAGCGGATCGGGAAGGATGATGAGCGGCTTGATTGTCATGCCGCCCCCATAGCGCATCTTTTGCGCCGATGGAACAGGTATGCAGCATGCTTCTTGGCATATGTTCACGTTTTGATCTTTCGTTGCTAATGCAATCTGCTAGAGTGGCGCCATGAGAGAGATCCTTGCCCATATCCTGCCGCCTGATTCTGCACTACCAATCCTACTCATAGGAGCAGTTCTCGCCGTTCTGGCGGTCATCATCGCGCTTTTCGCCGTCCTTCGCGGCGGTCGCCAGCGCGAAGAGATGACGCAGCGGACAGTTGATGCGGAGGCGCGGCTGGCCGAACTGGTGCGGATGCAAGGCGAGATGCACGGGCGTCTCGCCGCCATGGCCGAGACGATCACCAGCCGTCAGGCCGAACTCAATCATGCGGTCAACCAGCGGCTCGATGGCATGACCCACAGGCTGGGCTCGACGATTACCGAACAGACCAAATCGACGCATGAAAACCTGCGTAAGCTGCAGGAGCGGCTGGCCGTCATCGATACGGCACAGAACAATATCCAGACGCTGGCCAAGGATGTCGTTGGTCTGCAGGCGATCCTTTCCAACAAGCAGACGCGCGGGGCATTCGGCCAGGGCCGGATGGAGACGATCGTGGCCGACGGCCTGCCGCACGGGGCTTATTCCTTCCAGTCGCCGCTTTCCAACGGAACGCGACCGGATTGCGTGATCCGCATGCCGAACGGCGCACCACCGCTGGTGATCGACGCCAAATTCCCGCTCGAAGCGTGGACTGCGTTTCGCGAGGCCGCCTCGCCCGACGCACGGCGTGCTGCGGCCCAGCAGTTCCGGCGAGATATGGACGTTCATATCAGGGACGTCTCGGAAAAATACCTGATTGCCGGCGAAACACAGGATACCGTGCTTCTTTTCGTGCCGTCGGAATCGATCTTTGCCGAGATCCACGAGCATTTCGATGCGGTGGTGCAGAAGGCTCAGCGCTCCCGCGTGGTGATCGTCTCGCCCTCCCTGCTGCTTCTGTCGATCCAGGTCATCCAGGCGGTGCTGAGAGACCAGCGGATGCGCGAGCAGGCGCATCTGATTCAGGGCGAAGTCGGCCTGCTGATGGAGGATTTGACGCGGCTAGATGACAGGACGCGCAAGCTGCAGTCGCATTTCCTTGCCGCGGAAAAGGATGTCGAGCAGATCCTCACCTCCACCGAGAAGCTGACCCGCCGCGGCAACCGGATTACTTCGCTGGAGCTGGAAGCGCCCGCGAAAGCCGAGCAATCGGCAGATGCACCGCCGCCGAAATCGGTCGAGAGCCGTACAGGTCTTCTGCGGCTTCGGGTAGTTGACGAGGACTAGTGCCGTCGGGCAGTGTCCGCGCATATCAACACGCATGGCAGGGCACTTCATGATCACCGTCTTCGGCTCCATCAATATGGATCTTATCGCCACAACGGCAGAATTGCCCAAGCCGGGCGAGACGGTTCCAGGTCAGACATTCTCGACGGCCGCTGGTGGCAAAGGCGCCAATCAGGCACTCGCGGCACGGCGGGCTGGCAGCCGCGTAAAAATGTCGGGTGCAGTCGGGAGCGATACATTCGCAGACCCGGCACTGGAACTTCTGAAGGCTGCCGGTACGGACCTTTCTTCAGTTCTGAAGGCTCATGAACCGACGGGAACGGCACTCGTCCTTGTCGGCGGCGATGGCGAGAACATGATTGTCGTCGTTCCCGGTGCCAACGGCACGATCACCGCTGATGAAGCCGTCAAGACGGTCGATGCAATGACCGCGGGCGACATCCTGATGCTGCAGCTCGAAATTCCGCCAGCTGCCGTCGAGGCCGTGTTCAAGGCCGCGCGGGAAAAAGGCGTTACCACTATCCTTAATACCGCACCATTCACGAAAGATGCGATCCGGCTGTCCTCTTTGGCCGATATCGTCGTCGCCAACGAAACGGAATTCGATCTGGTATCAGGCGAACCTGCGGCCAGTGCCGAAGCCCGCATAGCGGCCCTGAATAAGCTGCATTCGGAAAGCGGTCAGACATTCGTCGTGACGCTCGGTGGCGATGGTGTGATCGCCATTCGCGATGGCGAGATCCTGACGGCCAAGGGACTTGTCATCGAGCCCGTCGACACGGTGGGAGCCGGCGATACGTTCTGCGGCTACCTTGCTGCCAGCCTCGACCAAGGCCTGACCTTCGCGCAGGCCCTTCGTCGGGCAGCGGTCGCCGGGTCGCTCGCCTGCCTTTCGCGTGGCGCCCAGCCTTCGATCCCGCTTGCCGAAGCTGTGGATCAGAAGCTGTAAAAACCTCTCATCGGCCTGGAAAACCGGGTCGATGCCTTGTTGCAATTTCAGTCAAATTTAACAGATGCCAGGTAGCGTCGCTGCGGCATCTTCTTCTTAAGGCGTCAGCCGAGCAGAACGCCCCATGACGGGGCCTTTCACTTGCCATGTCAGCGATCTCCGCCCCACGGATCCACGAGGCAAGTCATGTCCTTCCTGCGCCTGAATTCCCTTTCGAAAAAACTGATCGTCGTCACCAGCATTGCCATCGCGCTACTGCTCGTCGTCTCGAACTTCTTCATGATCTCCCAGACAAGCGACAGGGTGACCACGCTTACGCTGGAGCAGGCCAATGCCGAAGCGCGTTCCATCGGCAACGAAGTTGCGGCCGAAATCGGCCAGCTTGCGGGTGCGGCGCGCGCGATGGCCGGCGTTGTCGGCCGCGGCCACGAGGCCGGCTATCTCGATCGCAAGAATGTCATCGATGCGCTGAAGGCCAATCTCGAACAGAACACCTTTGCCTATGGCAGCTGGTTTGCCGAAGTGCCCGGCGCGTTCGACGGCCGGAACGCCGAGTTCATCGGCAATGGGGAGTTCGGCGGCAACAAGAAGGGCGAACTTGCTCCCTACTGGACCAAAAACAAGGCCGGCAACATCGCCTATAGCGTCTTCGAGGTCGACACCCAGGCGGAATGGTATGCCCTGCCGGCAGCATCAAAAAAAGGCGCGCTGACCCAGCCCTATATCGAAAGCTCGACCGGCGACAAGACCGCCATGAGCTCGATCGCCTACCCCGTCATGTCCGGCGACAAGCTCATCGGCATTGCCGGCGTCGATGTCTCGATGGCAACGCTTTCGAAGACCCTGCAGGCGATGCGCCCCTTCGGTTCCGGCCGGGTTTTGCTCGTCTCTCAGGGCGGCAAGTGGATCGTTCCGGATATCGCCGACAATCTGATGAAGCCGGTCGAGGGCCAGGGCACGGACGTCCTGCTTTCGACGCTAAAATCCGGCAAGCCGGCAACGATCGACAATCTGGCCGGTCCTGATGGTGAACTTTACGAGCGGGTCGTCTATCCCTTCACCGTTCCCGACCTTAACACCAGCTGGGCTGTCGTCGTCGATGTGCCGATGAGCGTGATCATGGCGCCGGTCACCGACCAGACCTTCATGATGATCGTCAGTGGCATCCTCCTGCTCGGCGCCGTCATCATCACCCTCTCGGTTGCCAGCGGCTCGCTGCTACGCCGCCCGCTGAACGCCCTGCTTGCCAGCGTCGGCCAGCTTGGCGAAGGCAGGTACAACGAGGCCGTACAGGGTCAGGACCGAAATGACGAAGTCGGCGCGCTGGCGAGATCGCTGGAAGGTTTCCGCCACACGCTGGCCGATGGCAAGCGGCTCGCTTCGGAAGCAGAAACTCAGCGCAGTGCCGCCGAAGACCTGCGTCATCGCTCGGCGGCCGAGCGTGAAGCCACTGCCCGTCAGCAGGCGCATGTGGTGGAGCTTCTCGCTTCAGGCCTTGCGGAACTTTCCAACGGCAACCTGCAGCATCGCCTGACGGGTGAATTCCCAGGTGACTACGAGAAGCTGAAGCACGACTTCAACAGCGCTGTCGAGAGCATCGAAAACACCGTGATCTCGGTCGCCTCATCGGTGCAGAATATCGGTAACGGCACACGTGAAATCACGGCCAGCTCGGGTGACCTCTCTCACCGCACCGAGCAGCAGGCGGCAAGCCTTGAACAGACCGCCGCAGCGCTGAACGAGTTGACCGAACAGGTCAACTCCAGTGCCGAAAACGCCGGCACGGCGGCCTCAACGGTCAATCTTGCCTGTGAAGATGCCGAAAAGTCCGGCGAAGTGGTACAGAAGGCCGTCGCTTCCATGCAGGCCATCGCGCATTCCTCGCAGGAAATTTCTCGCATCATCAGCGTTATCGACGAGATCGCCTTCCAGACCAATCTTCTGGCGCTGAATGCCGGCGTCGAGGCGGCCCGCGCTGGTGAAGCCGGCAAGGGATTTGCCGTCGTCGCGCAGGAAGTGCGGGAGCTGGCGCAGCGTTCTGCGACCGCGGCAAAGGAAATCAAGACCCTTATCAATGCCTCTACGACGCAGGTCAACGAGGGTGTGGACCTTGTCGGCAAGGCTGGCGATGCGCTGCAGAAGATCGCAATCCAGGTCATGCAGATCAACGGACTGATCCGCCAGATTTCCTCTTCCGCCGGCGAGCAAGCGGTGGGGCTGAAGGAGATCAACTCGGCCGTCAACCAGATGGATCAGGTGACGCAGCAGAACGCCGCCATGGTGGAAGAGACGACCGCTGCCAGCGCCGTGCTGAATGGCGAGGCGGAAACGCTGCGGGATCTCGTCCAACGCTTCCGCACCTCGGCTCCAAGCGTCGGTTCAGCGCAGCCGCTTCGTCAGATGGCGCAGAGAATGCAGTCTGCGGCTCCGCGCCGAACTGAGGCGCCCGTCTATGCACCGCGTAAGGTCGCAGGCGTTTCCCATGGCTCGGCAGCCGTTGCGGAAAGCTGGGAAGAGTTCTGAGAAACACGATGGGGTGCCGCCCGTGAAGGGCGGCACCTTGAACTTCAGAGGCGCGCGACGCGTTCGGTCAGCAGCGCGAAGAAACCGCCGGCATCGACATTGCGCATGAAGGTCGCGTTGCGCCTGCGGTCGGTCACATGCCACCAGTCGACCACGGTCATACCGACCGTCAGTTCTGACTCGACCTCGATCTCCACATTGCAAAGACGACCAGAGAAGAGTTCCGGCGTCAGCAGATAGGCAATCACGCTCGGATCATGCAGCGGCCCGCCATCGGAACCGTATTTCTCGATGTCGAAGCGCTCGAAAAACGCCAGCCATTCGACCAGAACCTGAGCCGGACGCGTGCCGATAGCTGCGATCTTGGCAACACGGTCCCTGGTCGTCAGAAGCTGATGCGTCACATCCAGCGGCATGATAACGGTCGGGATGCCGGCTTCGAAAACGATCTTGGCCGCTTCGGGATCGACATAGATGTTGAATTCGGCCGCCGGCGTGATGTTGCCGCCTTCGAAGCAGCCACCGCCCATCATAACCAGTTCCTGGATACGGCTGGCAATGTCCGGTGCCTTCTGCAGTGCCAGCGCGAGGTTGGTCAGCGGGCCGAGCGTGCAGATTGTTACCGTTCCGGAAGGCTCGCGACGCAGCGTCTCGATGATGAAATCGATGGCATTCTGAGCCTGCGCCTGCATGGTCGGTTCAGGCAAATCAGCTCCGTCAAGCCCGGTCTTGCCATGCACATGCTCGGCGGTCACCTGTGGCCGATTGAGCGGCTTCAATGCCCCCTCGTACACCTTGGCATCCGGCTTGCCGCAGAGTTCGCAGACGATGCGCAGGTTACGGCTGGTAAACGAGAGGGGAACATTTCCGGCGACGGCACAGAGGCCGAGAATTTCAAGCTCCTCCGGGCTTGCGAAAGCCAGCATCAGCGCTGCGGCATCGTCCTGGCCCGGGTCGGTATCGATAATGATCTTACGTGGCGACATTGTTCATCCCCTGAATTCGAGGGGGATTGGTGGAGGCCTGCGCAGGCTTTGTCAAGCACGGCAGGAGCAGCTTTCGCGCGGCAGATCATCTGCCGCAACTTGCGCTTCGGATGTCGGCAACCCATATGAATCACAGCTCCGGCGTGCCTTCTGAGCGTCGGCATGGTCGCTTGATGCAAGGACTGAACGATGACCCGGATGACACCCTTCGCAAGCCCGCTGCTACTGGGCTTCGATGCGATGGAAAAAACACTCGAACGCCTCGCCAAGGCGAATGAAGGCTACCCGCCATACAATATCGAGCGAATCAGGTCGGGCATTGCCGATGGCCATGAAAAACTGCGCATCACGCTTGCCGTCGCCGGCTTTTCGGAAGAAGAACTCGACGTTACAACCGAAGAAAATCAGCTGGTGATCCGCGGTCGCCAGATCGAGCAGCCCGAGCGCGATTACCTCCACAGAGGCATTGCCGCACGCCAGTTTCAAAGGGTTTTCATGCTGGCGGACGGGATGGAAGTCTCCTCCGCCCTCTTGAAGAACGGCCTTCTCTCGGTCGATCTGGTGCGCCCGGAACCGCAACGCGTAGTGAGAAAAATTAACATTTCCGTCTCAGACTAGAACGTGTCGGCATCAAGGCCGACGCCCTCAAGCGGAGGCTGGAATGCTTTTGAAAGAAGCGAACACGCATTTGTCGCAATCCGAACTCGCCCATCTCGGTGCCGGTGAAGTCGGGTACATTCGCAGGATGCGGTCTGAAGAAGTCTCCCGCTGCTTTCCCGAAGCTCCCGATATGGATCCAAGCTTGGACCTCTGGGCTTTGTTCGGCGCGGACGGCACGCCGATCCTGTTGACCGACAACCGGTCCAGCACCTTTTTCAAGGCAGCAGAAGACGACCTGAAGACGGTCAGCCTGCACTGACCGCCTTTCTCTTAAAGGCCGTTCTCAGACCCTGATAAAGGTCAGATAGGCTGAGGAGCGCCCTTCCCTGCGGGCCTTGTTCTCGTAGCGCGTTCCCGGCCAGCCGGCATAAGGCGTCAGCCAGTCGGAAGACTGCTCCGCCTGCCAGGCAAAACCGCCGTGGTCACGGCAATGCATCAGCGTATGATTGATATAGGTATCGATATCCGACGCGAAGCAGAACGTGCCGCCGGGTTTCAGCACGCGATGGAAACGCTCTAGATTCACCTGTGAGACGAAGCGACGCTTCCAGTGCTTCCGCTTCGGCCAGGGATCGGCATAGAGAAGATCGATCTGATCGATCGAGCCTGTCGGCAGCCAGTCCAGCACCTGCGTTGCATCATCGTCATAGACGCGCACGTTCTTCAGATCATGGATCTCGACCTGCGACAGCAGCTTCGCCATCGAGTTGACGAAGGGCTCGACACCGATGAAACCGGTCGGTTCGTTTTCCCGGGCGCGATGAACCAGATGTTCGCCGCCGCCGAAGCCGATTTCAAGCCGCATACGCTCGACCGGAGCCGGATAAAGCGTGCGCAGGTCGTCCGGGGCCGGTGATGCGAGATCGAGCTTGAGGGCAGGCAACAACGTCGCCATGCCTTCGGCCTGACGCTCGCGGAGAGGCTTGCCCTTCCGGCGGCCGTAAAACGCTTCCGTTGCCCGCGTCGGGTGCTGCTGCTCGTCAGTCATGATCTCATCGTCCAAAAACAAAGAAGCGGATGCCCGCAGAAGGCACCCGCTTTAACGTGTGATTACCAGATCGGTAAAGCCCCGATCGGAAAAGCCTTATTCGGCCGCGACCAGAAGATCTTCCTTCAGAGCATCCTTGAGCGGCTTCACGAGATCGGTCTTCTCCCAGGAGAAGGAGCCGTCACGGCCAGACTTGCGGCCGAAGTGGCCATAAGCAGAGGTCTTGGCATAGATCGGCTTGTTGAGGTCGAGATGGCGGCGGATGCCGGTCGGCGACAGGTCCATCACCTTGCGGATCGCGTTTTCGATCTGGTCTTCGGTGACGTTCTTGCCGGTCTGGTGCAGGTCGACATAGATCGACAACGGCTGGGCAATACCGATCGCGTAGGAGATCTGGATCGTGCAGCGATCGGCAAAGCCTGCTGCGACAACGTTCTTGGCGAGGTAACGGGCGGCATAAGCTGCCGAACGGTCGACCTTGGTCGTGTCCTTGCCGGAGAATGCGCCGCCTCCGTGAGGGGCCGCGCCGCCATAGGTGTCGACGATGATCTTGCGACCGGTCAGGCCTGCATCACCATCCGGACCGCCGATGACGAACTTGCCGGTGGGGTTGATGTACCACTTGCAATCGGCAGCGATCGGGAGATCGCCGAGCGCTTCGCGGATATAGGGCTCTACGACCTGGCGAACCTTCTTCGAATCCCAGCTGGCATCGATATGCTGCGTGGAGAGAACAATCGAGTCGACTTCTGTCGGCTTGCCGTTTTCGTAACGTACCGTCACCTGGCTCTTGGCATCGGGACCGAGCTTGCCTGCATCGCCTTCGCCCTTCTTGCGGGCAGTCGCGAGCAGCTGCAGGATCTTGTGCGAATAATAGATCGGGGCCGGCATGAGATCCGGCGTTTCCTTGCAGGCGTAACCGAACATGATGCCCTGGTCGCCGGCACCTTCGTCGCCCTGCTTGTCGGCTGCGCTATCGACGCCCTGCGCGATATCGGCAGACTGGGAATGCAGGAGAACGTCGATCTTCGCCGTCTTCCAGTGGAAACCGTCCTGTTCGTAGCCGATGTCGCGGATGGCCTTGCGGGCTGCCGACTTGAACTTCGACGGGTTGATGACGTCGTTGCCGTTCTTGTCCTTCTTCATCAGGCTTGGCGGCAGGCGCACTTCACCGGCAATTATTACGCGGTTCGTAGTGGCGAGCGTTTCGCAGGCAATGCGAACCTTCCACGGATCAACACCCGTCTTTGCAGCTTCGCGGTACACGAGGTCCACGATTTCATCGGAAATGCGGTCACAAACCTTGTCCGGGTGGCCTTCTGCCACGGACTCGCTGGTGAACAGATAATTGGCGTGCATGCGGGGAACCCCTCAAAGAATGGACAGTAAAATGTTTAGTGAGTTCAACTGATAAAAACAAGAACACAACGACATAAATATATCTTTATGCCTAAAATTGCCTCTTAACTGAAATGAGGACAAAAAAAAGCGGCTGTAAAAGCCGCTTTCTCCTCCCCGTCTCTTGAAGAGAGACTATTCCTCCGCCTCCGCTGCGAGAGCCTTGACGAGATCGACGAGCCTGCGGCGAACCTTGGGATCGGCAATCTTCACGAACGCACGGTTGAGCTGGAGACCTTCCGAGGACGACAGAAAGTCAACGACGTAGTTGGAGCTGGATGCTTCGGCCATGCCGGTTGCACCGCCGGACTGCTCGCCCGGCGCGTCTTCGAAGAAGAAGGACACCGGAACATTGAGAATGCTCGAGATGTTCTGCAGACGGCTCGCGCCGACGCGGTTCGTCCCTTTTTCGTATTTCTGGATCTGCTGAAAAGTAATGCCAAGGCTTTCGCCCAGCTTTTCCTGACTCATGCCCAGCATCGTTCTGCGCAGGCGGATCCGGCTCCCGACGTGAATGTCGATCGGGTTCGGCTTTTTCTTGTTTTCAATCATAATGGGGGTCCTGGTGAAGTTGCAGTTAGGTTTTCAACCCGGTCCGCGTATGGAGAATACACCTCACGATTGGGACGACAGAACCAATGCGCGAAGCATATGACGAGACGGTAGGCATTCTCACTATGCAATTTTGGGGGTTTTTGGTCAATTCGCGCGGGAATTAAAACTTAGACGCGAGGACACTGCAATCAAAGACATCAATGCCACAACCAACCAGAAGTACCATCGCCGACTGCTATTACTCCAATATAGGATATATTTACCACCTATAGATGCGTCAATCACACCCTTTTGATTGTATCCAAGACCCTGCACTACACGGCCAAATGGATCCACGACCGCCGAAATGCCGGTATTTGCTCCGCGAATCAGGAACATACCGTTCTCGACGGCCCTCAGACGGGCCTGCTGGAAATGCTGGTAAGGACCGGGCGTTGCACCAAACCAGCCATCATTCGTCACGTTCAATATGGCCGACGTCCGCTCGACATCCGGACCGATCTCTCCAGGGAAGATCGCCTCGTAGCAGATCAACGGATAGAGAAGCGCACCGCCTGGCAAGGTGAGAAGGCTGCGGGAGGACGCGGCCGTAAAGCCGCCCGGCATGGCGATCGCTTCGGTAATCCCAAGCGACGCGAGGATGCTTTCGTAGGGCACATATTCGCCATAGGGAACAAGATGCACCTTGTCTGCCGCTGATGTTATTTGCCCATCACCATCAATAACATAGATGGAATTATAATATCGCGGCGCGACGCCGGCGCCGGCGTTTTCGGAGCGTACGGCGCCGGTGACGAGCACCTGTCCGTCTTCAAGAACCTCGGCGATCCGAGCCAGCGCGTCCGGATTTTCGGTCAGGATGAACGGCACCGAAGTCTCAGGCCAGACCACGATATCCGGGCGGGTTTCACCGTCCTTTAGCGGCGCTGCCGTGAGGCGCAAATGCTCCTCGAAGATCTCCGTGCGGTTCGTATCGTCCAGTTTCTGGGCCTGATCAATCATCGGCTGAACAATACGTATGGTTGTTTTTTTGCCGTCTCCCGAGGCGAGTTTTTCGTCTGCGACATTTAGTCGCCACGCACCAAAGCCTACATGCGCCGCCGCCAGAAGGACAGCAACGGCAAGACCGATAATCTTGCCCTTCCCCGTGCCGAACAGCGCAGGAGCCGAGAAAACGAAGACCGCAAGTACCGTGACGCCGAAAATCCCAAGAACCGCGTTCGACTGCATCATCAGCGGAACCGGCATGGCGCCATAAGCGATGGCATTCCAAGGAAAGCCGGTCAGCACAAAGCTGCGCAACCATTCCGCCACCCCGAAGGCTGCGGCGAGTGCTGCCAGACGCCCGATGCCATCGGACCAGAAGGCACGGGCAAGCGCCGTCGCCAAGCCGTAGAAGATTGCGAGATAGGCGGGCAGCCCGAAGACGGCGAGAGGCAGCGCCCAGGCAAATTCCTCGGCATCGACCAGCAGGGCGTTGCCGAGCCACCAGAGGTTAGCAACGAAATAGCCGAATCCGAACAGCCAGCCGATCACGAAGGCCGCGCGCAAGCGGCTGGCTGCCCCGCCGCCGGGATTGCCCGTCGATCCGTCGATGAGCCAGACGAGAAGCGTGAACGATATGAAAAGCGTGGCAAAGATACCGAAGGGGGGAAGTGCCAGCGCACCAATGGCACCCGCAAATACTGCGAGTGCAATCCGGGACCACCCCGAAAGAAGCATGACCTTGCCCGCCAGCCGCTCCATACAAGTCCCCTTTTCGCGAATCAGGGGCGCAGTGTTTCAAAAAAACTGCGCCCTGTCGCGGGTCGGACGGTGGATCAGGCTTCGGGACGCGCGGCGCCGTTTTCGGCGGGAGCCGGCAGCAGCGCGGCCGGTTGCGGCGGCGCGGTAATCAGCGCCTCGCTCTCGCCTTTCACCTGTCGGCGACGGGCAAGAGCGCGCTTGCGCAGGATCTTGACGCGCTTGATGCGACGCGGATCGGCATCGAGGATCTGGAATTCAAAGCCGGGAACGGCCTGAACGACCTCGCCGCGAACCGGAATACGGCCAAGCGCCGAGAAGATCAGGCCACCAAGCGTATCGACATCCTCGATGCGGTCGCGGACATCGAAATCGGGACCGATGGCCTTAGAAATCTCTTCAAGCTCGATACGGGCATCGGCGATGAAGACATCCTCACCGGCCTTGGAGAGCATGACTTCCTGATCGTCATGTTCGTCCTCGACATCACCGATGACCATTTCGACGATATCCTCATGACTGACGAGGCCGTCGGTGCCGCCATATTCGTCGATGACCAGAGCCATCTGTGTGCGGGCAGCCTGCATCGAGCGCAACAGGTCGGAAGCCAGCATAGAGGGTGGTACGAAAAGCAGTTTGCGGACAAGGCCTGCCTCGGCAACAGTCTGTTCGAGGTTGACGCGGCCGAGATCGAAGGCAGCCTTGGGTGCCGCGCGGGTCGGCTTTTCGGTGCCATTGACTGCTGCGGAGATCTGCACCGTCGAGGCCTTCGAGCTGACGCGGCGCTTATTGCGCGCCTGCTTGGCCAGATAGGAGAGGAGATCGCGAATGTGGACGAAGCCGCGGGCATCGTCGAGATTGTCGCTATAGACCGGCATGCGAGAGCGGCCGGTTTCCTCGAAATGGATCATCAGCTCGCCGATGGTCATGTTCATATCCACCGCCTCGATATCGGCGCGCGGCACCATGATGTCCTCGACGCGGACTTCGCGGAAACGGAGGATGTTGTGCAGCATCGCCCGCTCGTCAGGCGAAAAGGCGTTGCTGACATTCGTATCCGTCATCAACGCGTCGGCGAGATCCTCGCGGAGCTGTTCGCCCTGCGATGGCCGAAGCAGGCGCACGGCCCTCGACCAGAAGGAATTGTGGGATTTGGGATGATGTTCGGACCTCGCCGAACTACTGCCCTCGTCCGACGAGGCAGAGTCCGAACTGTCCTTGCCCTCTCGGGCGACATTGCTCGAATAATCGTTCATTGTTCCAAACTTATATCAACGGGTCCTGCCCCGCATAGGGGTCAGATAGGCCGAGACCGGCCAAAATGCGAGTCTCCACTGCTTCCATCTCTTCCGCTTCGTCCTTTTCCATGTGGTCGTAACCGAACAAATGGAGGAAACCGTGGACGAGCAGATGGGTCAGATGATCGTCGAAAGTCTTGTCGAGATCAACCGCCTCGCGCTCGACAGTTTCCCTCGCAACCACGATATCGCCCAGCATGGGGCCGGGCATGCCGCCCGGTTCGAGCGGAAAAGCCGGGAAAGACAAGACGTTGGTCGGTTTGTCCTGATCCCGCCACTCGGCGTTAATTTCCTGGATGGAATCGTCATTGGTGAAGACCAGAGACAGTTCCGGCGCCATTTTTGGGAAGGGCTGGTCTTCTTCGCGGACAAGATAATCCGCGGCAGCGCCAAGCACGCGGCTTGCCAGAGACGCCAAAACGGCCTCGTCCGGCCAGCCGCCATCTTCCACGCTGATCTGTATGTCTAGTTCGGGCATGAATGGTGAGCCCGACCGGTATTACCGGTCGAGAGCTTCCTCGCTTTCCTCGTGGACTGCGTATTGCGCGTCATAGGCCCTGACGATGCGACCGACCAGCGGATGGCGGACGACATCGGTATCCTTGAAGCGGACGACCGAGATGCCCTCGACCCCTTTGAGGATCTGCAGCGCCTCGACAAGACCGGATTTGACGCCACGCGGCAGGTCCACCTGGCTCGGGTCGCCGGTGATGATCATGCGCCCGTTTTCGCCAAGGCGGGTCAGGAACATCTTCATCTGCATCGATGTCGTGTTCTGTGCCTCGTCGAGGATGATCGCGGCATTCTGCAGCGTGCGCCCGCGCATGAAGGCGAGCGGCGCGATTTCGATGACGCCGGCGGTGATGGCGCGGTCGACCTTGTCGGCCGGGATCATGTCGTAAAGCGCATCATAAAGCGGGCGCAGATAGGGATCGACCTTTTCCTTCATGTCACCCGGCAAGAAGCCCAGGCGCTCGCCCGCCTCTACGGCCGGTCGTGTCAGGATGATCTTGTCGACGGCGCCGCGTTCCAGAAGCTGGGCTGCGTGGGCGCAGGCGAGATAAGTCTTGCCGGTACCGGCCGGACCGACACCGAAGACGAGCTCGGCGCGTTCCAGCGCCCGCATATAGGCGTCCTGGGTAGGCGTGCGGGCCTGAATGGTCTTCTTGCGGGTGGAAATCTGCGCCATGGAGAGCTTTGCCTTGCGTTCCAGCGTCGGCAGGCTCAACTGGTCATCGGCGGCCTGCGCCATGCGGATCGCACCTTCGACATCTGACGCTTCCACGGAGCCGCCTTTCTGCAGACGTTCATAGAGGGAATCGAGGGCTCGGCGCGCCTGATTCGTGGCAACGACATCTCCTGAAATGGAGACCGAATTGCCACGCGGTCGGGCATCGATATTGAGACGCTGTTCGAGAAGCTTGAGGTTCTGGTCGAACTGACCGAAAAGTTCGCTTGCTAATCGGTTATTCTCGAACGTCAGGACGAAGTGGTTGGCGTCGGTCGCTGCGGATCGGGGCTGGCGCGCTGTCGAAGAAACCAATTCTGATGCGTTCAAGTAAGCAAGCTCCTCAACTTGAATTAGACCTCAATTAAACTCTCAACCGGCTCGGCAAACAAGCTGTTCGGACCGGTGCCGATGATTCGTACACTGATAATCTCACCGATTTGCGATGTTTTTGCATCAACATTCACAGACTGCAGCCAAGGCGAACGTCCGATGACCTGGCCCGGCATGCGGCCCGGCTTTTCCAGCAGCAAATCGATGGTCTTTCCGACACAGAATGTGGCGAAGTCAGCCTGCTGTTTCAAGAGCAGCGCCTGCAGCCGCTCCAGCCGCTCGGTCTTTACATCCTCGGCCACATGGTCGGGCAGATCCGCGCCGGGCGTGCCGGGACGGCTCGAATATTTGAAAGAGAAGGCCGAGGCGTAATTGACCTCTTCGACCATTCTCAGCGTGTCCTCGAAATCCTGATCCGTTTCGCCGGGGAACCCGACAATGAAATCGCCCGACATGGCGATATCGGGACGGGCGGCGCGGATACGCTCGATCAGTGCCAAATATTCCGCACCCGTGTGGCGGCGGTTCATCGCTTTCAGGATACGGTCGGAGCCTGCCTGAACCGGAAGATGCAGATAGGGCATAAGGATGCTCAGGTCGCGGTGCGCCTCGATCAGGCGGTCGTCCATGTCGCGCGGATGGCTTGTCGTATAGCGCAGGCGGGCAAGGCCCGGAACATCGGCCAGCCGATAGAGAAGATCGGCAAGGCCGATTGCATTCCCCTTGCCGTCTTCTGAAGCCCAGGCGTTGACGTTCTGGCCGAGCAGCGTGATTTCGCGCACCCCGGCATCCACCAGCCGCTTTGCCTCGTCGATGATCTGGCCGATGGGACGGGAAACCTCGGAGCCACGCGTGTAAGGCACGACGCAGAAGGTGCAGAACTTGTCGCAACCTTCCTGCACGGTGAGGAAGGAGGTAACACCGCGCGAGCGAATAACCTTCTTCTCGGTTGCCGGCAGGTGCTCGAACTTGTCCTCGACGGCATATTCCGTATCGACGACACGCTCGCCACCGCGAGCCTTTCTCAAGGCATCCGGCAGGCGGTGATAGGTCTGCGGGCCGATGACCACATCGACGGCCGGCGCGCGGCGGATGATCTCCTCGCCTTCCGCCTGGGCGACGCAACCGGCAACGCCGATCATGAATTCGCGGCCTTCGGCGGCACGTTCCTTTTTCATGTCACGCAGGCGACCGAGAGCGGAATAAACCTTTTCCGCCGCCTTCTCGCGGATGTGACAGGTATTGAGGAGAACGAGATCCGCCTCCCCCATGTCTTCCGTCGTCACATATCCCTCGCCCGCCAGCGCATCGCCCATGCGGGTGGAATCGTAAACATTCATCTGACAGCCGTAGGTCTTGATGAAGACCTTGCGGGTGTTGGGACGGCTGTCCGGACAGTGAGCAGCCTCATCGGCCGGCGCGGGAATGGAGACATGTTCGTTCATGCCGCTTCCATACCGCAAGAAAGGGCGGAATTGAAGCGGCACATAAACCGTCCGCTCAATCCGCATCATACTCCCTTTGCCGCAGATGCCTTATCAACATGCGACGGAGCTGGGCGGTGATGTTCTGGCTCAGGTGCTTGCGATTGTCACCGGTGCGAAAATCGACCGTATCGCCGAAAGCGACCTCCACATCGAGCGCGCCTTCCTTCAGCACGCCGATCAGATGCGGCATCAGCTCTATATCGCCCGGCCAGGCGGCAAGCGGGCGATGGAAACGCCCCATCGCCATGCCGTGAACGCGGGTATAGGCGATCGCGACCGGCTGGACGTGCACGACACCATCGGGGGTGTGAGGCACTGCTGCTGCAGCAGCTCCGAAAAGCGAGGATTTCACCTCCAGCAGACGGTTGCCGTCCGAGGTGGTGCCTTCGGGAAAAAGCACGACGATCTCGCCGGCATTCATGCGCGCGGCAATCTCGTTGACCTGCTCGCCGGTGCGGCGTTTTTCTTCGCGCACGACAAAGATCGTCTTCTGCAGCTTTGCGAGAATGCCGAAGACCGGCCAGTTGGCTACTTCCGACTTGGCAATATAGACGACATCGGCAACCGCGCCGAGAACGAGGATGTCCTTCCACGAGGCATGATTTGCCGCGAGCATCAGCGGCCGGCGGCGTTCGATGTGGCCATGGACCCGGATACGGATACCCAAAAGCCAACAGGCGGAACGATGCCAAAGACGCGGAACGTAACGGCGGATCTTCAAGTCAAAGGCGAGGCCGAAAAGCTGAAACGGCAGGAGCGCCAGTGTCACGATCACGAGACAGACGACAACAAGGCCGATCCGGATGGATGTGATCACTTGTCTTGTCCCTACCGGTTCCGCTCAATCATCGTTCTTGTCGAGGGGAATGCCGTAAAGCTCGAGCCGGTGGCCGACCAGCCGAAAGCCGAGCTCACGGGCGATGCGCTCCTGCAGCGCTTCGATCTCGGCCGACTGAAACTCGATGACGTTGCCGGTATTGAGGTCGATCATGTGATCGTGATGTTCTTCCGGCACGGTCTCGTAACGGGAGCGGCCGTCGAGAAAGTCATGTTTCTCGATAATCCCCTCGTCCTCGAACAGTTTCACTGTCCGATAGACCGTCGAAATCGAGATGCGCGGATCAACCTTGGACGAGCGGCGATAAAGCTCCTCGACATCCGGATGATCGTCGGAATCCTGCAAAATCCGGGCGATGACCCGGCGCTGATCGGTCATGCGCATGCCCTTTTCGGCACACAACTCTTCCAGGGTCTTGGAAAGGTCTGTCATGACGTTCTGGCCTTCGAAATATTCACGTATGCAGGGACTAGCGAAGATCACGGCTCATGACAAGCGCTGCGGTCCGTCGACCATCCGCTCCCAGATAATAAGCCGGTCTCTCGGCCACCTTGGCAAAACCGAGTTTGCCGTAAAGCCCGACGGCAGGCCTGTTTTCGGCCTCGACTTCAAGAAACATGCTGTCGGCGCCGCGGGAGATTGCCTCACGCACCGCTGCCTGCATCAGGCGCCAGCCGAGCCCCTGGCGACCGAACTTTTCGGCGACCGCAACCGTCAGGATTTCCGCCTCGCCGCCGGCCTCGCGACTGAGCACGAAGCCGCCGAGCGGCTTTGAAAAGAATGCATTCGTCTGGCGTGCAATGAAGCCGAAGACATTTTTCTGCGAAAGAAGGTCCTGAAACTCAGCTTCGCTCCACTGGCGCGGAAAACGCAGGCCGTGCAGTTCGGAAATCTCGTGGCAATCGACATCCTCGATCGGCACGACTTCGAAAAACGGCTTCCAGGTCAGATAGTCGTCAAACATGGGCTACACCCGCGCCAGAGCAAAACCCGTCTGGGGTTTTGCATCGGGTCCACGCAAATAAAGCGGCTTCGGCCGTGCTCCGGTGGCATCCTTTGCAGCACCTATACGCGCGACAGTTCCGATATCGAAGCGATCACCCGTCTTGGAAATCCACGAGCCGGTAGGCTCGGCAGAGAGGGATTTGACAAGATTGTCGACGTCTTCTGCCGAAAGCGCTGCCGGTTCGTTCAGCGCAGCGCCATCGACGGCGAAAGCCTGCGCATAGATTTCCTCGCGCTTGGCATCCATGGCGACGAGAACCGGCATGTCGGAACCGCTGGTTGCCCGATACGATGCCGCGAGCGTTTCCAGCGTCGAGACGCCGACACAATCGATCCCGAGAGAGAGAGCCAGACCGCGAGCAGCCGCGACGCCGACACGAATGCCGGTGAAGGAACCTGGGCCGATGACGACGGCGATGCGGCCGACCGCATGGAGATCGACTTGGGCTTCATCCAGAGCCTGATCGATGACCGCCATCAGGCGTTCCGCATGCCCCTTGCCGATTTCTTCCGAGACGGCAGACAAAAGCCTGCTGGCGGAACTGTCAAATACCGCCGCAGAACAATCGATGCCTGCAGTGTCTATAGCGAGAACGATCATGAACAGGTCTTGCGGGTATCAGAGGGCCTCAACCGCCTGCACTTCGGGAACGAAGTGCTTGAGCAGGTTCTGCACACCATGCTTGAGCGTTGCAGTGGAAGACGGGCAGCCGGAGCATGCGCCCTTCATGTTGAGATAGACGGTGCCGTCCTTGAAACCCTTGAAGGTGATGTCGCCGCCATCCTGCGCAACTGCCGGGCGGACACGCGTCTCGAGCAGTTCCTTGATCGTGGCAACCAGCGTCTCGTCGCCTTCATCGAAAAACTCGCCTTCCTCGTCGGAAGCCTCGGCAAGGGACGAACCGCCGCCCATGACCGGCTGGCCGGACATGAAATGCTCCATGATCGAGCCGAGAATGGCGGGCTTCAGGTGCTGCCATTCGGAATCAGACTTGGTAACGGTGATGAAATCGTAGCCGAAATAAACGCCCGTGACGCCGGGAACGTTAAAAAGGCGCAGGGCCAGCGGAGAGGCTGCAGCTTCTGCTTCATTGCGAAACTCGGCCGTGCCTTTTTCCATGACAACCTTGCCGGGAAGAAACTTCAGGGTCGCCGGGTTCGGCGTGGCTTCGGTCTGGATGAACATGGGCTTGCTCCTGGCCGCGAGCGGCACTCAGTTTAGAACTCTTCCAAATAAGATAACCGTTCTCATCTTTGGGTTCAAGTGCGCCTTTGTCCGCTCATGGTCAATAGTGAGATCACGCCAGCGAGTCGATTTCCTCGTCCGAGAGCGTATCGGGAAGAACCGTGACCGGAATCGGGAAGGCTGCACCGCGACCGGCGACTGCGGAGACCAGCGGTCCCGGGCCTTCCTTCGCCGAACCTGCTGCGAGCACGAGGATCGCGATATCGCGGTCTTCCTCGACCAGTCCGTTGATCTGTTCGGGAGCGCTGCCCTCGCGGATGACGATTTCCGGGTCGATGCCGATTGTTTCACGCACCCGGTGGGCGGCCTTCGCCATTACCGCTTCGGCCTCTTCCATCGCTTCGGCGCGCATGATCTGCTCGACACCCAGCCATTGCTGGAAATCGCCTTCGGGAATGACATAGAGGAGAACCAGACCGCCATTGGTATTCTTGGCGCGGCGGCCGGCATAATGGACCGCTTTTTCGCATTCCGGCGTGCCGTCGATGACCGCCATGAACTTGCGCCTGTGGCCTTCAAGCCGCGAAAGTCTCTTGGAAACCATAACGCCCCCTGTGTTGCCGAAGCAGTCTCGCCGCGGACCTTATACCAACGTGTAAAAATGAAAACCCGCCGCTTCACGCGACGGGTTTGCCTGTTCATGCCGCCTCAAAAATCAGCGCAGGAAGCCGATGATGTCGAAGACTTCGTCCATGACCTTTTGTGCACGTGCCCCGGCGCGCTCGCCGCCATCCTTGAGGATTGCGTCGATATGCGTGGCGTCGTCGAGCAGGCGGCGCATCTCGGCGCCGATCGGAGCCAGAACCTCGACCGCCAGTTCGGCAAGCGCCGGTTTGAAGACGGAGAACTGTTGGCCGCCGAATTCGACCAAGACGTCAGCCTTGGTGCGATCGGCAAGGGCAGCATAGATGCCGACGAGATTGTCGGCTTCCGGGCGGCCGGCCAGGCCTTCAATTTCGCTCGGCAGGCCTTCCGGGTCGGTCTTGGCCTTGCGGATCTTCTTGGCGATATCGTCGGCATCGTCCATCAGGTTGATGCGCGACAGATCCGACGGATCGGACTTCGACATCTTCTTGGTGCCGTCACGCAGCGACATGACGCGCGGGGCCGGACCATCGATCAGCGGCTCTACCAACGGGAAATAACCATGGATGGGCTCTTCGCCGACGACCATGTCGACGCCGGTTCCCGTCGCACGGATCTTGTCCTGGAAGTCGATGTTGAACTTCTGGGCAATATCGCGGGCGAGTTCCAGGTGCTGCTTCTGGTCGTCGCCGACCGGAACATGGGTGGCGCGGTAAACGAGAATGTCGGCCGCCATCAGGCTCGGATAGGCGAGCAGGCCGAGCGAGGCGTTTTCGCGGTCCTTGCCGGCCTTGTCCTTGAACTGCGTCATGCGGTTCATCCAGCCGATACGCGCAACGCAGTTGAACACCCAGGCTAACTCTGCATGCTGCGGCACGGCCGACTGGTTGAAGACGATGTGCTTCACCGGATCGATACCGGAAGCGATGAAGGCTGCGGCGATCGAGCGGATCTGGCCGCGCAGGTCGTCATGCACAAGTTGCGCAGTGATCGCATGCAGGTCGACGACACAATAGATGCAGTCGTTGTTTTCCTGCAGCGCCACGAATTTGCGGATCGCGCCGAGATAATTGCCGAGATGGAGATTGCCGGTCGGCTGAACGCCGGAGAAAACGAGCGGCTTGAAGGTGTTCATGATGTCCTCGAATAGGCGGTTGGAAGGCCTCAGGCCTCAAGGTTACGCGCTCCCGGCAGGTTTGAACGTCTCCGGCAATCGCGCCCCGCGGGCCATGTAGCTAACGCCGCGCTCTAAGCACGTCGGGCGGGGCAAAATCAAGGCCTCAGCGCGGGGCATGCTCAATCAAATCCCAGGTGTTGCCATAGGGATCGGCAAACACGGCTACCGTGCCGTAAACCTCACGGCGCGGTTCCTCCATGAATTTGACGCCGCGGGCACGCATTGCCGCGTGGTCGCGGGCAAAGTCATCGGTTTTCAGGAAGAAGCCGACCCGCCCTCCGGCCTGGTTGCCGATCGCGGCCAGTTGCCTGTCATCCGCGGCCTGAGCGAGAAGGAGAGCCGCACCTTCATCGCCCTTCGGCTTTACCACAAGCCAGCGCTTACCATCGGCAAGGGACGTATCCTCCACGCAGTCAAAGCCAAGGTCATCACAGTAGAAAGACCTCGCCCGATCGAAGTCATCGACCACCAAGGTCACGAGAAAAAGTGATCTGACTGGCATACGCGGCTCCTGAGTTTCGCGTAGTGATCTGGCTAAAATCATGGGCCTTGGCAACCATTAAGGGAATTTTTCGCAATTTTACGCCTCAGACCCCAATTTTTTTGGGGGTTTTGACAATCAACTTCGAGGACGTTGCTACAGAAGCTCGGAGCGCCGCTATGTAACAGTTTTATAACGAAGTTTTGGCGCTCCCCGACCAACTATAACCAGCATCAAGACTGCAATTGATTAACGAATATTAAGATTCATGACCTATTAATCTCAATTCGAGGTAAATCCCACCTTATTCACGTCACTTTTCAGAATGAAATACCCCGCTACGACGAAGTCGATCGTCATGACGACTGGTCTTTTCTTAGGGGACAACCATGCGCATCTTTTCTCGCGTCGCGCTGGCCTGCCTATTGGCATTCAGTATGAACGTAAACGCCGAGGCAGCAGGCAAGAACGACAAACGCCGCAGCACAGCAATTCAGCACGATTACTCCGCTTTCTACACGGTACAACGTGTCAGTGTCCGTACCGGCTGTTTTCCCGACAAGCTGGAAGCGATCCTTGCCCATATCGCCAAGCAGACCGGCAAGAAGCCGATGGTCACGTCAGGTCATCGCCCGCGTTCGGGCAAGTCGCAACATAGCCGCTGTTTCGCCGCTGACATCCGCGTCCCGGGTATCTCTGAAAAGCGCATCCTTGCAGCGGCCCGCACTGCGCCGGGCATTGGTGGCATCGGTCGCTACTGCAATGGCATCGTGCATGTCGATATCGGCCCAAGCCGTACTTGGGCGCACTGTGGCAAGAAAGGCAAGGGCAGCCTTGCCAACCTGAAGCCGAAGTCGAAGAGCCGCGATACCTGATCGCGGCATTCTTTTAAGACGACGCCTTTGGCTTGCGCTTCAAGTTCCGGCGGATCATGCCGAGGTCGGCACCGCCGATGAGGAAGGCGACGCCGAAATAGACGACCATTGCCAGCGCAATCAAAGCGCCAAGGGCCGTGACCTGGCTTAGCAGATGAGCGCCCGGCGCCAACCATGATCCGGCATAGGGCAAGGCGTAGATAAGCGCTGCCGCCATCACGCCTGCCGAGACGATCAACAGAACCGTGCGCCTGGCGAGCTGCCATTCCCAGACGAGATCGCCGCGCCAGACCAGGATCGTGAACAACAGCACGGTGTTAAGCCAGCCGGCTGCCGCTTCCGCTGTGGCGATGCCGCGCTCGGCAAGGATCGGGAAAAGCGAAATCGCCAGCGCTGAATTCACCACGACGGCAAGCATAGTGATGCGCATCGGCGTCTTGGTATCCTCGCGTGCATAAAAGCCGGGCTGCAGCGCCTTGATGAGCACGAAACCCGGAAGGCCGAGGCCATAGATCGCCAGAATGCCGGCAACGACCGAAGTATTTTCGGTGGAGAAGGCCCCGCGTTCGTAGAGTACGCGGATGATCGCATCCGACAGGACCCAGAGACCGACGGCAGCGGGGAGCGTCAAGAAGAGGACGAATTCGATGGAGCGGTTCTGGATGCCGGCCGCTTCCTTCATCTTGCCGCCTTTGAGCGCTCGCGACAGTTCCGGCAAAAGAACGACACCAACAGCTACGCCCACCACGCCGAGTGGCAGTTGGTAGATACGGTCGGCATATTGAAGAGCCGCGATCGCGCCTTCCTTGCCGGAGGCGATCGCCTGACCAATGATCTGGTTGATCTGGGTAACGCCACCGGTAATCGCAGCCGGAACCGCCAGCCATAAAAGCCGCTTGACGTTCGGCGTCATGCGCGGGCGGCGAAAGCCGATATTGATGCCCGCATGGCGCACACCGATATAAACCACAGCAAGCTGCAGAACGCCCGCAACCAGCACGCTCCAGGAGAGATACCAGGCGATCAGCTGGGGCTCGGCACCGATCCACAGGCCGTAGACCAGAGCGGCGATCATCACCACGTTCAGAAAAACGGGCGCAATTGCCGCTGCGAAGAAATGATGCAGCGAATTCAGCATGCCGCTCATCATCGCCGTCAGCGACATGCACATCAGATAGGGGAACATGACCGCCGCCATGCGGATGGTCAGCGACATCTTTTCGGCGTCGTCGGCAAAACCCGGCGCGATGATGAAACGCACCAGCCATGGCATGGCGAGTTCCATGACAATGGTGATGAGGAGGAGCGCCGAAAAGAGCACCCCGAAGACCTCTTCCGAAAAGCGCTTGGCGCCCTCGACACCGTTGGCCTCGATTTCTTTCGAAAACAGCGGCACGAAGGCGGCGTTGAAGGCGCCTTCGGCAAACAGCCGGCGAAACAGGTTCGGAAAACGGAAGGCGGCATAGAAGACGTCCGCCATCGGCCCTGTGCCGAGCGCTGCCGCCATCGCCGTCTCACGGGCGAAGCCGAAGATGCGGCTGCCGAGCGTCGCGCCGCCGACGGTTGCGAATTTCTTGACGAGGCTCATGGTCGAATATCCGTCACGCGCGCGCCTTGCTCTTGCGCGGCGGCTGTTCTTCTGTGGCCGGTGCCGGTGTCGGGTTCTTCTTCGCCTCTTCTTCCTGGTCGGTCATGACCGACTTCAGCCGCGCGGAAATGGTATTCTGGCGGTTATCATTGGTGACTTTCTGACCGACCAGATCGGTGACGTAGAAGGTATCGATGACCTTTTCGCCGAATGTGGTGATGCGGGCCGACTGGATGTCCAGCGACAGGTCGGCAAGGCCGGCAGTGATATCCGCCAGAAGACCTGTACGGTCGAGGCACTCGATCTCGATGACGGTGAACTTGTTAGAGAGGCCGTTCGAAATGGTGACCGAAGGCGGGATGTCGAAGGCCTTGGTCTTCTTGCGGGTCTTGGCGCGGGTGGCGATGACTTCCGGCAGGCGGCGTTTGCCCGAAAGCACATCCTCGATCATCCGGCCGATCGTGCCAGCACGGCGGAGTTCATCCTCGTCCACCGCGAATTCGCGGTTGATCATGATCGTATCGAGGGCACGCCCGTCCGTCGTTGTGAAGATCTGCGCGTCGACGATATTGGCGCCGGCAGCAGCACAAGCGCCTGCAATGATCGACAGAAGGCGCGGATGGTCGGGCGCGAGTACGGTGATCTCGGTGATCGCCCGGAAGGCATCGGTGCGGACCATGGTTGCAAGCGCATGGCCGGCGCGATCGGTATCGCGGATGAAGGTCGCGTGGCGAACCTGATCGTTCAGCGAAACGGCCAAGAGATAGGGCTGATAATGGAGCGACGAATAGGTCTTCCGCTCCTTCCCGTCCCAGGACGACAGCGCATCGAAAAGCGCCTCTTCGGCGACAGTCGCGCGCTCGCGGCGCGGCAGGTCGGAAAAGCCGCCGGAGAGCAGGATCTCGGTTTCGTAATAAAGGGTGCGCAGAAGCTGGCCCTTCCAGCCGTTCCATACGCCGGGACCAACGGCGCGCGTGTCGCAGATCGTCAGGACGAGCAGCAGTTTAAGCCGGTCCATGGACTGCACGACAGCGGCAAAATCGCTGATCGTCTTGCGGTCATGCAGGTCGCGGGTCTGAGCGGTCATCGACATGACCAAGTGCTGCTCGATCAGCCAGACGACGATTTCGGTCTGCTTGTGGTTCAGGCCGAGTCTCGGGCAAAGTTTGCGGGCCATGCGGGCACCGGCGATCGAATGATCCTCCTGGCGGCCCTTGGCGACATCATGGAAAAGCACGGCAACATAAAGGGCCTCGCGCTCTTCGATGCCGGGCATGATCTTGGTGGCAAGCGGATGCGCTTCCTGCATCTCGCCCTTGTCAATCTCCGAGAGAGCTTCAACAGAACGGATCAGATGCTCATCAACCGTATAGTGGTGATACATGTTGAACTGCATCATCGCCACGACCTTGCCGAATTCGGGGATGAAGCGGCCGAGTACACCGGCCTCGTTCATGCGGCGCAGCATCAACGCCGGATCGCGGCGCGAGGTCAGGATCGAGAGAAACAGCCGGTTGGCTTCCTCGTTTTCACGCAGGCTGTTGTCGATCAGCGTCAGCGAACGGGTCATGCGCTTCAGCGCATCCGGATGCAGTTCGAGCTGATGGATATCCGCAACATGGAAGAAGCGGATGATGTTGACCGGATCGCGGGTGAAGACATCCGGCGAAGCGAGCGTGATGCGGCCACGGTCGGTGACGAAATCCGTGGTGCCGGGGATCTTGTGCAAACGATGGGTGAAACGCGAGATGACGCGATTGGCAAGCCCCGGTGCTGCCTTGGCCTGCTGTTCTTCCAGTGCCGCGCAGAAGATGCGTGTAAGATCGCCGACATCCTTGGCGACCAGAAAATAGTGCTTCATGAAACGCTCGACGGCGGAAAGGCCGGGACGCGTATGATAACCGAGGGCCGAGGCGATATCGCGCTGGATATCGAAGGACAGGCGCTCCTCCGATTTTCCGGTCAGGAAGTGCATGTGGCAGCGAACCGCCCAGAGAAAATCGTCCGCTTTTTCGAACAGCCGGAATTCGCCACGAGAGAACACGCCGAGCTTGACCAGTTCGGCGGCATCCTTGACGCGGTAGTAATATTTGGCGATCCAGAATAGCGTATGGAGGTCGCGCAGGCCGCCCTTGCCTTCCTTGACGTTCGGTTCAACCAGATAACGGGTGTCGCCGGACTTCTGGTGGCGCTGGTCGCGCTCGGCAAGCTTGGCGCTGACGAATTCGGCACCGGTATCAGCCACGACCTCATGGTCGAAACGGGTCTCCAGATCTGCAAACAGGGTTGCGCAACCGCAGATCAGGCGGCTTTCGAGGATTGCGGTGCGGATGGTCATGTCGGTCTTGGAAAGGCGGATGCACTCCTCGACCGTGCGGGTCGCGTGGCCGACCTTGAAGCCCATGTCCCAGAGAATATAGAGCAGGAATTCGACGGCCTTGCGCATCTCCTCGGAGTTCTTCGTCGGCAGAAGGAACAGAAGATCGATATCCGATCCAGGTGCAAGCGTTCCTCGGCCATAACCGCCGACTGCCGCAATCGTGATGTCCTTGCCTTCCGGATGTACGGCGGCGGCGACGATGTCATGCAGGACGCAGATGATTTGATCCTGAACCCAGGAAATACGCTCGGCGCAATTGAGCCCGCTGCCGTCTTTTTCGAGCAGTTCACGCGCCTTCTGGCGGCCCTCGTTGCTGGCACGGCGCATGATAGGCAGAAGCGCCGACCTCAGCTCCAGAAGCGGACGATCCGTCTTCATCACCGCGCAGCATTCGGCCTTCAAGGCATCTACATCGAGAAGTTCGGAGAAATTGATTTCTTGTCTGGCCATATCATTCCTGCCGATGCCAGTTTGCCGGTCGGCTCCAGAGCATTTCCGGGCGCAAAACCGGTTCCCAATTTTGCTGGAGTTGCTCTAACGAATTCTGGTCACCTTGACCACCAATTATGGCAGCAGGTCGTTTCCAAGTTGTTGCCTTGCAGCATGAAGTTCAACAGCCGGTGGTTTCGGCTTTCGACCTCGACCGCCACTGGCGCGGGCTCATGCCCGTTGCGCGACGAAACTCCCGGTTAAAGTTCGATTTTGTCGAGAATCCGACGTCGAGCATGATTGCCGTCGCCGATTGTTTTGTTTCATCCAGAAGGCGGCAGGCTTCGCCGACACGACGGTTGTTGACGAACTGGGAGACGTTGAGACCTGTGGCACGGTTAATGGCGGAAGACAGGTCGCGCGCCGGAATTTTCGCCTTGCGGGAGATTTTCGCGAGGCTGAGATTTTCATCCCTGTAGAGTTCGCCTTCGCCAAGAGCCGCTGTGACGCGCTCGACGATTGCTGCATCTGCCGGATCGGGCAAAGCCGATGCTTTGGGAGAAACCGCGGTGCGGTCCGGATCGGGCAGGAGGTAATAAATACCTGTTGCCGCAAGCGCGACGATGTTCATGATCGCCACCGCAAACGGAACTCCTTCTGCACCGGCGACACCCGCATAGATGGCCACGGCGACATCGCTCAGGGCGAAGAAGAACATCAGGATCGCGGTCAGACGCGCGGCGCGCAAAGCCGGACGCATGCGCTGAAGGCTCGCCTCCGCCATCACCTCGTCATCGCTGGTTCGCGTCAGACGCCAGATGGCAGTGCCGTAAACGAGGAAGATCACAAGCAGCAGCGGATCGACCAGCACCTGCAGAAAGGCGACCGAAAGCGCGATTGAAGCCGGTGCCCATAGATGGATCCAGGGTTTGGGTATCGTCTCATCCGTCAGGCCGCGAAATGCCAGGAAGGCGAGTGGCGGCATCACGGAGGCGGTAATCGGCTGGATCGGCGCAAGCGCCTTGACGCCGTAGCCGAAATGCAGGCCGACGACCACGCCCTGCAACGCATAAAGGATCAGGAAAGCCACGAAATACCGGCGACTTCCAGGCGCTTCCACGCCCTTGAGGCTGTGATGAAGAACCAGCGCGAAGATCAATCCGGCAATGAAGGGTAACGGTATGGCGAGCAATGGACGATCCCGATGGCGCTCAGAAAAGCCTGAAGAAAATTCTACGACAACCTATATCATCTTCGGACCCGAAAGGGAGATCGCGCTACCCGCACTAGCAGGCAGCCCGAACCCGGCTTCGCCAGTCTTGGCGGTTCAGGCCGATGCCAAGGCTTCCTTTACGGCAATCTCCGCCATGGCAAGGGCTGCCTCGCGGCTGGTGGCTGCTGCGATGAAGCGACCGTTATGGCAGAAAGTGGCGCCCTTGACGCCGGAAGCGGCTTCGAGATCACCGTTCGTCAGGCCCGCCCAGGATTTCGGCAGATCGGCGCGCAGTTCGAACCCGTCATCCGCCTTGCGGATGCCGGTAACGCACCAGTCCTTGCCGTCGCGCGGATGGACGACGAAAAGAAGGTGATCGGCACCGGCCTTCACGATTGCCGGGCGGAAGGGCATGCCCATGGGAAGCTCGAGCACGCGGCCCTCGCCAGCCTCGGCGATCGCTTCAAGAACGAGCGTTTCGGCGCGCAACTTGGCGGCGCGCTTGCCGATACCCGCCTCGACAAAGGCACGGGCGATGGCGAGCGCTGCATGAAAAGCGCGATCATCTGCACCCTGCTCCTTATCGTCGAAGTTGGGTTTGAGCGTTTCGAGCAGGCTCGACAGGGTGAGGCCGGCAAGAGGACCGGCGCTGGACGGGCTGAGCGCACCATTGTCCATCAGGTCTATCGGCAGGACGAAACTCTTGTCGAAGGAGGCGTGCAGGGCATCGATATGGGCGGTCGGGATATTCACGGCGGCAAGATAGTCGCGACCATAATGCTTCCAGATCAGGCCGAAGGAGCTGTAGGGCGCCTCGTCCTCGCGCAGCGGCGCGCCGCGCTGGTGGTGATCGAAGATCTGTTTTTCGGCATCATAAGCGCCGCCGACATCATAGATGATGCGATCGCTGCCGGGCGTGATCCACTCCGGCGCGCGGCTGCGGACGATTTTTGCCTCGGGAAAAAGCCGGGTCAGGATGACGCTGGAGAGGAGTTCATCGGCATGGAAGCCACCGGAATGGGTGACGAGATAATCTGGTTTCATGCCGGAATGCGCCTTTGTTGGTTTGTTTCATCGCAATTCCGGACGCAAAACCGGTTCCCATTTCTGCTGGAATTGCTCTAGGAGACGCACCAGATAGCCGCAGTCGCAGGTCTTCACAAGCACGGCAGCGCCATGATTGGCAAAGCTGATTACGAAATCGCGATGATTTCGAGTTCCTGATGACCGACCGTCACCAGATCGCCTAAGGACTTGCCGTTGAGCGCGCGTGCGACCGGCGACACATAGGAGATCGTTCCAGCCTTGGGATCGGCCTCGTCTTCGCCGACGATGCGGTAGGTCTGCTCGCGGCCATCATCGCGGCTGAATGTGACCGTGCTGCCGAAAGAGACTGTAGCATTCGATGCAGACGCCGGGACGAGTTGGGCCGTGTGGACCCGTTCGGCGAAATACCGGATGTCGCGCGCCGGACCCGCCGCCTGGCGTCGCCGCTCATTGATGTCATCCAACCCGTTCGTCGCCTCATAGGCATCGCGGGCGGCCTGCAGCTGATGCTCAAGTGCCTTCAGCCCGGTTTCCGTGACGAGGTTCGTATGGGTTGATATCGGCCGGTCAGGCAGCACCGTTTCGGCGGCCGTCTCGGCACTTTCTTCCTTCATGAAGGCAACGCTCACGCGTGAACTCCTCTGCACCCGTATCAGCCACCGCCTGACAGTGGCTTCAGCGTTTTTCACAGCCACTACACAATAGATGAGAGTATCTGCAAGTACCATCTCATTCGGAAAAACCCACTCGTCGGCGAGACCTCATCTCATGAGGGGGCAAACCGGACGATTGACAGCAGCGCGGAAAAGCAGGTTTCGTCGTCACAGGGCATGCTCGCCGGGACATTTATGTCCTTTGCTGTCGACAGAAGCGAATGAATGAGAACCTCCCTGATCGCGAGTTTGGTCAAAGGCCTACCTTCCACGAACAGAAGCATTCGCCAGGCGCTCCGACCGACGATAACGACAGTCAGTTCAACGTTGACATCCTTCAACTTCGGCTCAATGCCGGTGACGCGTGCTGCATCGAAACCATTCAGCTTGAACGGTTCCCATTTGCCGTTGACGGAAATGTCTTCGGCAATCACGCTTTGCAGCGCCTCACCGTAAGCAACCGCATCGACCGATGGCTGATCCATCGGCTCATAACCAAACAGAATTTCGGACGTCAGTTTGTCAGATGTGAAGTGATAGAGCTTGCCGCTGTCGGCTTTGATTTCTCCAAAGACCCAAGTGGACCAGAGATCCGCCTTTTTGCCCGTGGCGGGATTTTCCCAATACCGATAACTGGAGGCCATGCGCTCTTCTGCGCGCAGCATGTTCATGTAGCCGATCGCCATTACGGTCAGCATGAATGTGACTGCAGCAGTTGCGGCTGCGGCAGCAGAGCGAGAGAGCCTGCCTTTTCCTCGGACAATGGCTGCGCCTTCGTCATACCAGGCAGGTCTTCCCTTGGCGACGCGACGGTATTGCAGGATGCAGGGAATGATTGAAAGATAAGGAACGCCGACGGTGTTGACAAAGAACCAGATCCTGAATTCCCGCGTCATATAGAACTGCCAATCCGGCATGCCGGATCTGTTTTCCACCCTGAGCCCCGCAACCAGTTTGCCGGGGGTAGTGCCAAACAATGTCATCGCCCCCCACAAAACGATGCTGGTGATGGCAGCAAGCATCACGATGGTTAGAAGGTTGTCGGCTGCCGGGAAATTTACGCCAATCTCAGGCAGGTGTGGCCGGATTAAATAGCCGAAAGGCAATCCTACTACCGCCCCGATTATCATTTCGTCCGCAAGGCGCGCCCAAAAGCGCGGCCATGGCCCTGCAATCGTCGGATCGGGCAAGGGATCTGATTCCTTGTCCGACATGTCGCTCTCAAAACAAAGGCTCAGTTCGGAGGCTTCCGAGGCATTGACCCAATCTGCAAGACCGGGGTGCCAGAGTAGTGTTTCCGGCTTTATCGTGCCTTTGCGGGCGAGCACGCCGAGGTCTTCGGCGGAAACAGGACCACCCTGTTTCCGGCCAAGCTTATAATGCCAATAGGTCATTTAAATCAGTCATATCCCGTTTCCCCGCGGGCGAGGCTACAGGAGCAGATGAACACGATGCAAATGCCAAGTTGTATCAGGGGTGACCGAACAAACGCTTTTTGCCATCCTGCAGCGGTGCGAAAACCAAATCAGGTTTTCGCACCGGCTTGCTTCTTGAGCGCATAAAGCGCTTCGAGCGCCTCACGCGGGCTCATGTCATCCGGGTTGATGGCCTTCAATGCTTCCTCGACCTTGGAAGATCCACCGCGCTTTTCTTCCTTGCGCACCGCGACCTGGAAAAGCGGCAGATCGTCGATCAGCTGGCTTGCCGGGTTCTTGCGGTCGGAATCTTCCAGCTTAGTCAGCACGTCCCGGGCGCGGCTCACCACGCTATCGGGAAGGCCGGCAAGGCGGGCGACCTGGATGCCGTAGGAACGATCGGCAGCACCTGGGCCGACCTCGTGCAGGAAGATTACCTCGCCATCCCATTCCTTCACCTTCATCGTGGCGTTGGACAGGCGGCCAAGCTTTTCCGACAGAACGGTCAGTTCGTGGAAATGGGTGGCGAACAGGCCGCGGCAGCGATTGCCTTCGTGCAGGTGCTCAACCGATGCCCACGCGATCGACAGACCGTCGAACGTCGCGGTACCGCGGCCGATCTCATCGAGGATGACCAGCGAGCGATCGGTCGCTTGGTTGAGGATGGCCGCCGTCTCCACCATCTCGACCATGAAGGTGGAGCGGCCGCGGGCAAGATCATCAGACGCGCCGACGCGCGAGAACAACCGGTCGACCACGCCTATATGGGCGGCGGAAGCCGGGACGAAGGAACCCATCTGGGCAAGAATGGCGATCAGCGCATTCTGGCGGAGGAAGGTCGATTTACCCCCCATGTTTGGGCCGGTGAGCAGCCAGAGCGCGCCAAATTCGCCACCATTTTTCGGTGACAGATCGCATTCGTTGGCGATGAACGGGCCCGACGACTGGCGGCGGAGCGCCTGTTCGACAACCGGATGGCGGCCCCCCTCGATCGCAAACATTCGGCTGTCATCAACGATCGGGCGGCGGTAATTCCATTCCTCGGCGAGCATGGCAAGACCGCCGGCGACATCGATGATCGACAGCGCGCGGGCACCGGCCTTGATCGCGTCTGCTTCCGTGGTAACGGCGGCGACCATGCGGTCGAAGGCTTCGAGTTCGATCGTCAGCGCCTTGTCGGCGGCGTTGGCAATGCGGCTTTCGAGATCGGCAAGCTCGGTCGTGGTGAAACGCATCGCATTCGCCATGGTCTGGCGATGGATGAAACGGGCCTTTGCTTCCGGCGTATCGGTCATCGGGCCGGCATTGCCGGCAGTGACCTCGATGAAATAACCGAGCACGTTGTTGTGCTTGATCTTCAGCGACTTGATACCGGTTTCATCGGCATATTGCAGCTGCAGGCCGGCAATCACCTTGCGAGACTGGTCGCGCAGGGCACGAACCTCATCCAGTTCGGCATTGGCGCCATCAGCCAGGAATCCCCCGTCACGCTTCAGAAGCGGCAGGTCTTCGGCCAGCATATTGCCGAGCAGGGATTGAACCGTAACCGGCAACGCCTTCAGATCGACGAGCGCATCGGACAGTTCTTCCGGAAGCATTGATCCATCAAGGAAGGCCGCCACACCGCGCGCGGCTTCCAGACCGGTCAGGATTGCGCCGAGATCACGCGGGCCGCCACGGTCGAGCGCAAGACGCGAGAGCGCGCGGGGCATATCCGGCACGTGCTTCAGCGATGTGCGCAGGTCGGAGCAGAGCGACGGCTCTTCCAGCAGAAAGGAGATGGAATCGAGCCGGAGATTGATGCGCTCCGGATCGGTCAGCGGCGACATCAGCCGCTCGGCAAGAAGCCGGGCTCCGCCGCCGGTAACGGTGCGGTCGATAGCCTTGAGCAGGGTTCCCTCGCGCTCACCCGAAAGCGTCTTCGTCAGCTCGAGATTGCCGCGGGTGGCGGGATCGATGAACAGCGTCGATGCGCCGCTTTCGCGTTCCGGCCGCCCGAGCGGCGGGCGCTCGGAAATCTGGGTCTTTTCGACATAAGCGATGGCGGCGGCGGCGGCGGCGAATTCGGTACGGGAAAAAGTGCCAAAACCATCGAGCGTCGTGACACCGAAATAACGGGCGATGCGGCCTTCGGACGTGGCGCTGTCGAACAGAACCGAAGGCTGCGGCACGGCGACGCGGCCGAGCACATCAAAGACCGGCTTCAGCTCCGGATCGTGAAACATCGTATCCGGCATGATCAGTTCGCGCGGCTCGATGCGCAGGATATCGGCAAGCAGGCGCGACGGCTCTGTTTCCGCAATGCGGAAGACACCGGTGGAGATGTCGATCCAGGCGAGTGCCATCGCCGGCTCGGCGCCGCCCTTGATACGGGCAAGCGTCATCAGATAGTTCGATTCCGAGGCGACAAGCAGCTTTTCTTCCGTGATCGTGCCCGGCGTGACGAGGCGCACGACATCGCGTTTTACAACCGATTTCGAGCCGCGCTTCTTCGCCTCCGCCGGATCTTCCACCTGCTCGCAGACGGCGACGCGGAAACCGAGCGAAATCAGTTTCTGCAGATAGTCATCGGCCGCATGGACCGGCACACCGCACATGGGGATATCCTGGCCCATGTGCTGGCCACGCCTGGTAAGCGTGATGCCGAGCGCACGGGATGCGTCAATCGCATCCTGGAAAAACAGTTCGTAGAAATCGCCCATGCGATAGAAGAGCAGCGAACCGGGATTGTTCGCCTTGATCTCGATGAACTGCTCCATCATCGGGGTGGCCGTGGCACGGCTTTCCTCCGAGGCGAGCTGGTCGGTGGTCAGGGCGTCGATGGACAAACGTTCAAACTGGGTCACTGGGCCGATTTTCATTGCGCATGGAAAGTCGCGACACTATCGGTGAAGCCCCTTGGAAGACAACATTTGCAGCAGCTTCAGGCGAAGCTGCCCACAGGAAGCTGGAGGATATGGTCGTGAACGAGAAGACAGCAAGCACGCGAACATCGGTAACCGAGCAGGAAGCACTCGATTTTCACTCTGATGGCCGCCCCGGCAAGCTCGAAATCACACCGACCAAGCCGATGGCCACGCAACGCGACCTGTCACTCGCCTACTCGCCGGGTGTCGCGGTTCCGGTATTGGCGATCGCTGCCGATCCTGCCAAGGCCTATGACTACACGACCCGCGGCAACATGGTGGCCGTCATCTCCAATGGCACGGCAATCCTCGGCCTCGGCAATCTAGGTGCGCTGGCATCCAAGCCGGTCATGGAAGGCAAGTCGGTTCTGTTCAAGCGCTTTGCCGATGTCGATTCCATCGATCTTGAGGTGGACACCGAGAATGTCGACGAGTTCATCAACTGCGTGCGTTATCTCGGCCCGTCCTTCGGCGGCATCAATCTCGAAGACATCAAGGCGCCAGAATGTTTCATCATCGAAAGCCGGTTGCGCGAGCTGATGGATATCCCGGTTTTCCATGACGACCAGCACGGCACGGCAATAATCGCCGCCGCAGGCCTGATCAACGCGCTGGAGCTGACCGGTCGTGATCTAAAGACCACCAAACTCGTCTGCAACGGCGCGGGCGCAGCCGCAATCGCCTGTATCGAGCTTATCAAGGCGATGGGGTTTGCGCCGGAAAACATCATTCTATGCGACACCAAGGGCGTGATCTACCAGGGTCGCACCGAGGGCATGAACCAGTGGAAATCGGCGCATGCGGCCAAGACGGACCGCCGCAGCCTGGAAGAAGCGATGAACGGTGCCGACGTGGTCTTCGGCCTGTCGCAGAAGGGAGCCTTCACCGAAGAGATGATCCGCTCGATGGCGCCTAAGCCGATCATCTTCGCCATGGCCAATCCGGATCCGGAAATCACGCCTGAGGAAGTGGCGCGCATCCGTGACGACGCGATCATGGCGACCGGCCGCTCGGACTATCCGAACCAGGTCAACAATGTGCTTGGCTTCCCCTATATCTTCCGCGGCGCGCTCGATGTTCGCGCCCGCCAGATCAACGACGCGATGAAGATCGCCGCAGCGCAGGCGCTTGCGAATCTCGCTCGCGAAGCCGTGCCGGACGATGTGGCCGCTGCCTATCAGGGCGTGCGTCCGCGTTTCGGCGCACAGTATATCATTCCCGTCCCGTTCGACCCGCGCCTGATCTCGGCCATTCCGATGGCGGTTGCGCAAGCTGCGATGGAGAGCGGCGTGGCGCGTCGCGAGATAACCGACATTGCTGCTTATGGGCGCGAGCTTGCTGCGCGGCGCGATCCGATAGCGGCCACGACACAGAGCATCTATGACCGGGTACGGCGCTTCCCGAAGCGGGTCGTCTTTGCCGAAGCGGAAGAAGAGCAGGTGATGCGGGCGGCGATTTCCTTCTGCAACCAGGAGCTTGGCACGGCCATCCTGCTCGGACGAGATGACGTGATCCGCGCCACGGCGGAGAAGGCGGGGATCGATCTCGACCAACCCGGCATCGAAATCGTCAACGCCCGTATTTCGAAGCGGACCGAAGCCTATACCGATCACCTCTATGCCAAGCTTCAGCGTCAGGGCTACCTGCTGCGTGACGTGCAGCGCCTGATCAACAATGACCGCAATCATTTTGCGGCAACGATGGTCGCCGTCGGCGATGCGGATGCAATGGTGACGGGCACGACCCGCAACTATGCCTCTGCACTTGCCGACGTGCGGCGCTGCATCGCCACCAAGCCCGGCCACCGGGTGATCGGCGTCTCGCTCGTTGTTGCGCGTGGACGGACGATCTTCGTTGCCGACACGGCAGTTCATGACCAACCGAATGCGGAGGATCTTGCCGATATCGCCACCGAGGCCGCACGGGTTGCCCGGCGCATGGGGTACGAACCACGGGTGGCGATGCTTGCCTATTCCAACTTCGGCCAGTCGGTGGGTGAACGCTCCGAGCGTGTGCGCGAGGCTATAAAAATCCTCGATAGCCGCCGGGTCGATTTCGAATATGACGGCGAGATTGCTGCGGATGTGGCGCTCAATGCAACGCGCATGGAGCAGTACCCGTTCTGCAGGCTTTCAGGCACGGCAAATGTGCTGGTCATGCCGGCGATCCATTCGGCTTCGATTGCAACGCGCATGCTGCAGGAACTGGGTGGATCAACCCTGATCGGACCGCTTCTCGTCGGTCTCGACAAGTCGGTGCAGATCACCCAAATGGGTGCCAAGGACAGCGAGATCGTCAACATGGCGGCGATCGCCGCCTACAACGCAGGGTCGTAAGCATTTCTTGGTACGCCCGTTCGAGCGGACTAAGTTCAGTGAACTAAGTCCGCTCGAGGCACCCGCCATGAAAACGATCAATATTCACGAAGCAAAGACACACCTTTCGCGCCTGGTCGAAGAGGCTGCGAATGGTGAAGGGTTCGTCATCGCCAAGGCAGGCAAGCCGATGGTGAAGGTCGTTCCACTGGAGGACGCTCCCGCAGGCGCCTCAAATAAGAAACGCCGCATAGGCTTTCTCAATGGCCAGTTTTCCGTGCCGGATGATTTCGACACCCTGTTCGCCAAAGACATTGAAGACATGTTCTGCGGCGAAGATAAATGAAACTGTTGCTGGAATCTCATATTCTGGTCTGGCTTGCGGCGATGAGTGCGAAACTTGCCGCACAGGCCAGACCCTTTGTCGAAAATACCGACAACACGCTTTTTTCAGTGCAGCCAGCATATGGGAACTAACCATTAAGCATGCACTCGGCCGGGAAAATATTCCGGTTCATCCACGTGTACTGCATAGCGCTTTGTTAGATAACGGTTTTCAAGAATTGCCGGTAAACGGTGACCACGCCTTCGGGCTTGAAACGCTTCCGCACCTCCACAAGGATCCGTTCGATCGGATCCTGATCGCGCAAGCCAAATGCGAAGGCGTGCTTCTGCTCACCTCCGACGAGACGATCGCCCGTTACAACGGGCCGATACGGCTCGTTGTATAACACTCAGCTGGCGAAGCGGCCGGCGTCGGCGCCGAAATGGTTGATATAGCGGCCGGAAATGACGGCGATCGGCAGGACGATCAGGACGTCGGTCGTGTTGAAGGCCTGGTCGACCACTGCACCGTCACCGATCATTGCGCCGAGACGCAGATAACCCTTGACCAGCGGTGGCATGGCCGACAGGGCCTGGCGCGGATTGATCTCGTCGGCGGGGATCATGTCCATCTTGCGATAGAGATCCGATTTGGCCGACACCATCCATTCATCCTTCACCAGTGAGTTCTGGTGCAGGAAGGAAAGAGCGAGTGCATGTTCCTGCGGATCGACACCGGGGAAGGATGCGCAGCCGAACATGGCACCCATGCCGTGCCTCAGTGCGTAAGCCCAGTTGCCCTGCCAGAGCAGTTCCACGGTCCGCTTCGTGCGGTAATCGGGCAGGACGCAAGAACGGCCGAGCTCCATGAACTGCTTGTCGGGATGGCGCTTCAGGAGCGGCTCGATATCGAATTCCGAGGCGGAATAGAAACCACCATTGGCCATTGCGACTTCCTGGCGCAACAGGCGGTAGGTGCCAACGATCTGATCTTCGATTTCGCCATCAATCGCATTATCGACCACTAGAAGATGATCGCAGATATCGTCATAGCTATCGAAATCGCGCCTGAGATGCATCGCCTCGGGAGGCAGCATCGCATTCATCTCTTCAACGAAAACGCGATAGCGAACCGACTGTGCCGCATCGATCTCCCGGCTGTTGCGCGCAAGCCGTGTTTCCAACGAGCCTATGCGGCCGAATACATCGCTCTTCTCGATGGAAGGCGCCGGTGTCGAGGGATGATCGAGGGTCAATTCGCGGTTCAGGAGTTCGATTGCCATGGTGAGTCACCCGTACCGGTTGGATCACCGCCATTAATCACGTCTCTGCAACAGGAACGTGACATCGATTGTCACAATAGGCTGCGGCTAAGAATCCGTCAACGGAGACGCTGACGCGCACTATTCTCCGAGAGAAGATGACCAATGTCAGCGAGTAAACGGGCTGGCTCTACGGGCTTTTGCAGGACCCTTTGTGCACCTGCAGTCAACGCGTTTTGCAGAGCCTCGTCGCGATCTTCGCCGGTCAAGACGATCACCGGAACTGCGAGACTATTCATTGTTTTTTCGGCCTCGCGCAGATCGGTGACAACATCCAACGGATCCCCACCCGGCATGTTCAGGTCGGTGATGATCAGGTCAGGCGGCGCGCCGGGGGCGCGAACAAGATTGTAGAAACTTGGGACATCCGTGACCCATCGAACCTTGTGCCCATTCTTCTGCAGCATGGTACGCAGCAGCATGGCACTGACCGGATCATCTTCGGCAAGAACGATATCCAACTCGCTTTGGATATCGAAAGGCACAAATGCTTCGATCCCATCCGTATGGGACGGCACGCTCTGCGACTGATTGTCGATACGGCTGAAACCACGCATGCGGCCACTCAACACGTCGACCAGCGACCGCTCTCGCAGGGGGCGGATCAGCCAGGCATCGAACAGATCCTGCGGCTGCGAGGCCCGCTCCTCCGGATTGACGAGGAGAATGCGATGCAGAGGTTTGTGAAGCGGCTCGCAGGCATAATCCGATGCCAGCCGGTGATCGACGATCAGATCCGTGAAAGACGCCTGCCCTTCCGACGCCCGGTCGATCAGCATCGACACGTCCTGCGTTCTGGAAAGGTGGCGGCAACGGCCGCCAAGCGCCTCGATCGTTGCAACGGTAGCCTGAGCCGTTGGCCCTTGCGGTGCAAGCAAGATCACCCGAGACCGCGCCAGCATGCCGCTTCTATCGGTTTCGCCCGCGGCCACATCTTCGGCAAGGCGAACAGGGAATCGAATTGTGAAGGTACTGCCCTCACCCTTACGGCTCTTGACCGAAAGAGAACCGTCGAACTCCGCCAGAATGCGCGACGCGATGCCGAGGCCTAGGCCTGTCCCTCCACTGCGAGCCTCCACCGATCCGACCTGTTCGAACTCACCGAAGATTCTCGCCTGCTCTTGGGGTGTCATTCCCGGACCGGTATCGATGACAGCGATTTCGACGTTAGCCTCAGCAAGGGTCACTCGAACGAGCACACCACCGCTGGAGGTGAATTTTACCGCGTTGCCCATCACATTGAATAGAACCTGGCGAAGGCGGGCGGGATCGAAATCCAGCAATTCGGGAAGATCGGCGGCAAAGGTCGCGGCGATCTCGATGCGTTTTTCGTGGGCGCGTGGGGAGAGCATTTCCACTACGCTTTCCAGCAACTGGCGGAGATTTTCCGCCCTCGTGTTCAGCCGGAAACGGCCTGCCTCCATGGTGGAGAGATCGAGGATATCATCGACCAGCTGGGCCAGGAGATGGCCGGACTGGCGAATGCCGCTGAGATAGTTCTGCTGTTCCGCGGTCAGCTTCGTCTGGCTGAGCAGATGTGTCATGCCGAGAATGCCATTCAGTGGCGTTCGGATCTCATGCACGACAGTCGAAAGGCGGCGCGATTTTGCCTCGCTAGCGGCTTCGGATTCTTTCAGGCGGTTCTTCAGCGAGTGCCGGCCGGGCGACAAACGTTTCAACTGGAAAATAAGGTTCTGCAGTGGGCTCAGGTGCCGCGGGGTTACAGCAGCGAAGAAATCCATTTCTGCGGGCGGCTCGACGATGAGTTCAGACAATTGCTCCGCCTGCCCTTCAGCAGAATGGGGCTGGGAGAAGGCCTTGGTCAATCTGTCTTGCAACTCGGCGAGGGTGCGCATGGATTAAGCCTACACGGGCTTTCCTTCGCAATCCTTAGGCCGACGGCTTAACAGGGACTTAATCGCCCGATTTCGATCCGATAAGCTCATCCAGAATAACCAAGCCGGCTCCGATAGTTATGAAGCTGTCGGCCAGATTGAAGACGGCAAACGACCACGTCTCTGTATGAAACAGGATGTAATCTATGACGTGACCATAGACCAAACCGTCGATCAGATTACCGACGGCGCCGGCGATAATCAGGGTGAAACCTGCATGCGCAAATGTTCTCGAAACCGGGGTGCGGCGCCAAAGCCAGAGAACGACACCAACGATGACAATGCGCATGCCAATAATGAATTCGCGCTCCATGCCGGATAGAAGCGAGAAGGCAACACCGAGATTATACGTTCGGAAGAGCGCCAGGAACGGGATGACCGGCACTGCTTCGTGCATAGGCAGCCAAGCTTCCACCGCAAGCTTAATGGCCTGATCGAGAATGACCGCAATTACGATGACGATGCCTGCAATCAGTGGCCGAGACAGAGGTGTTACGCCTTGCGTCATGTTCTGTCTTCCAACGTCAAGAGGTGGCGGCGCGCTTCGAAAAGCATGACGGCGGTTGCGACGGCCAGATTGAGGCTATCGGCAAGGCCCTGCTGCGGTATGCGCACGGTACGATTGGCGGCCTTGGCAAGATTATCCGGCAGGCCGGACTGCTCATTGCCCATCAGGATGACGACCGGTTTGCTCTTGTAGTCGGCCGTACGATAATCGACGGCACCGGCAAGATGGGTTGCGACGACATTGACGCCTGAACGCTTATGCCAGCCAAGAAACTCGTCCACCGAGCATTTCACCACGGGAAGTGCGAAGACCGAGCCCATCGTGGCACGGACGGTTTCAAGCGAGAACGGATCAGTGCAATCGCCAACGAGGATGACGGCGGAAGCACCGGCAGCATCTGCCGTGCGTATGATCGTGCCGAGATTGCCGGGATCGCGGACGCGATCGAGCGCCACCAAGGTTTCATCCCTGCCAGGTGCAAGGTCTTCCAGACGCTTCCAGCGTTGTTCGAAAATGCCGACAACCATTTGCGGATTGTCCCGGCGGGTAACCGACGAAAGGACCTTTTCGGAAACTTCCAGAACAAGGCCACCATTTGCCACCGTGCGGGTGGCGGCCTGCTCGACCAGTGGCTTGCCCTTGGCGGCCTTGGCATAAATGAGAGTGCGGATTTCCCAGCCGAGTTCCAGCGCGTCTATGACGAGCTTCAGGCCTTCGGCCATGAAGATCCCGGCCGCTTCGCGGTCCTTCTTGTTGGAAAGCGCCTTGATATCCTTGATAATCGGGTTGGCGAGCGAGGTAACTTCCTTCACCTGCCCGACCTTGCGGGCACCCGGCTTTCTGAATTCGTCTGTCATTGGGAAACCCAGCGGCTGAAGAGTGAGGTGGATAGGGCACGGCCACGGGCCTTGCCGTCGATACCCGTCTCACGAATGACGAGTTCACCCGATTCCACCGTGCCACCGGCACCGCGCATTGTCTCGCGCATCAGCTCGTGGATGGAATAGAAGCTTGCCCGGATGGAATAGGCAGTGAGGACCAGCCCGACGGAATTCTTCGACAGAAGTTCACGGCAGACGTCCAGCATGACGGGTAGGTGCTCGAAAAGCTCCCAGACCTCGCCGTTCGGGCCACGGCCGAATTTCGGCGGGTCGGTGAGAATGATATCGTAAGTGCTGCCCCGGCGCTCCTCGCGCAGGATAAATTTCATCGCATCCTCGCAGATCCAGCGGATCGGAGCCTTGTCGAGACGCGAAAGAGCCTGGTTTTCTCGCGCCCAGCCGATGGCCTTTTTAGAGGCGTCGACATGGGTCACCTCTGCGCCGGCAGCAGCTGCCACCAGCGACGCCACTCCGGTATAACCAAATAGGTTGAGCACCTTGAGCGTGCGGCCCTTTGCCTTCGCCTCTTCGACCCGATCCCGGACCCAGGTCCAGTGGACGATCTGCTCGGGGAAAAAGCCCATATGGCGGAATGCGGTAAAGCGGCCTTGAAAATCGATGTCCAGCAGCGAAAGTGGCCAGGTCTCGCCGAGCGCTTCACGCGGAAACTTCCAGCGGCCCATGCCGTCTTCATCGGTGTTGCCGGTGAAGACGGCATCGGCCCTGTTCCAGACGTCCGCTGACAGAGATGGCTGCCAGAGCGCCTGCGCCTCGGGCCTGACGACAAAATACGGACCGTATTTTTCGAGCTTGAGACCCTTGCCGCTGTCGACCAGATGGAAATCGCCGGCATTCTGCGACTCAAGAATAATCGGAACATTTTCTCTCGGCAGATCGCCCTCGCGTACCATAAGCGGTCGCGTTTGCGCTGCAGACTGGCTGATGACGGGCTTGACCTCGCTCGCCTTGTCGCTTGCTTTCGGACGCGATGCGGCAACGGGAGACTTCGGCTTGCCGGTGACGCTATGCCGGTCCTGCGCATTGCCGCCCCGAGAAGGAGCCTTCTGCCCCATCCGCTTGTCTCTGCTCTTCAACGGTTGATCCTTCGCTTTCATTTTCGTGCAGATAGCATCTGCAGCGCATTCGGCAAAGCCCATGCGATCATACGCGACGAAAGCAAATGCGGGGAGCAGGATGGGGCTATTTCAGGTCTGCGGGCCGAAAAAATAGCCCTCGATGTCAGGAGGATTTCATCACAGCGGTTACGCGAGACTGGGAAGGAACCGGGGCCGGTTCGCCATCTGTCAGCCCCGTCGAGCGGCGATCGCCTTATGCTCTTTCTGCCATTTCACCGCTTCCTTGGCTTCGACGCGAGCCTGGCGGCGATAGTGGCCTTGTTTCCACCACGTCACAGAAGCGCCGATCACCATGCCCACCAAGAGCGCCAGGAAAACGAAAACAAAGAACGGCGCCGAAACGGACAATATGCTGTCTTGTGGACGGAACGGGTTTAGCGCCAGTGTGACCACCTGCCTGTTCGCCACCGCCAAGACAATCAGGACGATGCCAATCGGCACGAAAACGACAAGCGAAACAATACGCTTAAGCTTCGTCATAGGTCACTCCGGCAATTTCTCATTCAGCCATAGCAGATTGGCCCGGACGCCACAGTTTCAAGACCCTGCGGCGATATCCGCGCTCAATCGTCCTCGTCGGCCATGCCCGGGTTGAGGCGCTCACGCAACTCTTTACCGGTTTTGAAAAACGGCACCCATTTTTCCTCGACAAAGACGCTCTCACCCGTACGCGGGTTGCGCCCGGAACGCGACGGACGGTTCTTTACCGAGAAAGCGCCGAAACCACGCAGCTCAACCCGGTTACCGCCAGCAAGCGCATCCGTGATTTCATCGAGCACGGCATTGACGATGTTCTCGACGTCGCGATGGTAGAGATGCGGATTGCGTGCCGCAACGATCTGTACCAATTCAGACTTAATCACGGTTGCCCCCTGAAAAAATTAGATTTTCAACCTTTGCCAACCTGCCAAACCGAGACAAGACCGTCAAGGAACAACTTGCCGGAACCCCAACCATCGATCGCATCCGGCGTGATCGGCAGAGTGACACCGAGATAACGGAAAAGCCCCGTCAGCGCATGGGCAAACCAGAAGGACGACGAGGAATCGCTCTTTTTCCACTCGACAATCGGCAGATCGCGGGAAACGTCGCGCGTATCAAGATAATCCAGAATGTCGTCGTCGCCGCCGAGCTTGTCGATGAGCTTGACGTTCAAAGCCTGCCTTCCGGTGAAGATCGTGCCGTCAGCAAGTTTCAAAACCTCGTCGCGCGGTAGCTTTCTGCGTTCGGCCACAAGGTCCACAAACCAGCCATAGCTATCCATGATCATGTTGCGGATCATGCCCTTGGCTTCCTCGCTGGCCGGATGGAAAGGCGACGGCTCGGCCTTAAGCGGTGAGGACTTTATTTCCTCGAGCGATACACCGATCTTCTTCATCAGCTCATCGGCCTGCGGATACTGGAAAATGACGCCGATCGACCCGGTGATCGAGCTTTCGCCGGCAATAATCGTGTCTCCGGCCGTAGCGATCATGTAACCGGCAGATGCCGCCAAGGTGCGAATGTCGGAAACGACCGGCTTCTTTTCGGCCACCTTGCGGATGGCCTGATAGAGGCGCTCGCCACCATAGGTGGTTCCGCCGGGTGAGGAAATAGAGACGATCAAGGCCTTGGCCTGGCTACTTTCCGCAACACGATCAAGACGCTCGATCAGCTCACGGTCATCCGTGATCATTCCGGAGATATTCACGCGAGCGATATGGGGGACGGCAGAACCGGATTGCTCACCGGCGATTGCCCAATAGGATACGAAGCCAATGGCCGCCAAAAAGATCAATGCCGCGACGCGCCAGAAGCTGAGCTTGCGGCGCAACTGGCGCCGATCCGCGATTGCCATTTGGTCCATAAAATTTCCCTTAATGCCTAAAGCGCTTTACATAGGTCCCAATTTGCCCGATTGCAGCGGTTCGTATCACGTTTTTATGTTCTCCATTATTGTTTGTTGAAGAATAAAAACCATATTGGCGGTCGACGATTGATCGCCCTGCCCTATCGGCTAGCGAAGAGATCGCCGGAAACGACGAAATGGAGCTTCATGCTGCAGCATATACGAAAGACAGGAAGCATACTCGCATCGATACAGGCGCCGACAAGCGCTTACGATGCTGCGCTGTCCCATTCTTCGCGCGTCAGCCGGCTGAAAATTCTCCTACCTGTGGCTGCGGGCCTAATTTCGCTTGGCTTTATTGGCGTTGCCATTGTCCGGACCTATCTGCCAGAAAATCTGTCAATCGAGAGCGCCAAGATAGAAGACGGAAAGATTGTCATGGAGCGGCCCGCCATATCCGGCCGCAACAGTGACGGGATCAGCTACTCTATGCTGGCCAACAAAGCTCTTCAGGACATCCAAAACCCTAATAAAATCACGCTCAAGGACGTCAAAGCGGCAGTGCCGATCAATGACGACCTGATCGCGCGCGTAACCGCAACAAGTGCAGATTTCGACCGTGGTGCCGACATCCTGGATCTGACTGCACCATTCGACGTCAATCTGAGCAACGGGATCACCGCCCACTTCCAATCTGCTCATCTCGATATTCCCGGCGGGACGATGAACACGCCCGATGCGGTTAATATCTCGATGAGCCAAGGCTCTATTGTTGCAGATTCCATGAAGATCACCGATAAGGGGCATACCCTCAACTTCACCGGTAAGGTTCGGGTCCATCTCGATCCCGCAGCCATCCGCAACAAAGGCAAATAGAGCCCGGCCGCCATGATGCATCGTTGTTTTTCACTCAGCATTCCTGCCGCGACCGCGGTGGCCATGTTTTCCTGCCTCAGTGTTTCCGCCTTTGCTCAGTCTACAACGAGCAACATGAGCGGTCTCAAGCTGTCGAACGATCAGCCTATCCAGATCCAGAGCGACCAGCTGGAGATCAAGGATCAGGAAAAAAAGGCTTATTTCACCGGTAATGTGAATGTTGTGCAGGGCACAACCACACTGAAGGCCGGCAAGATGACCGTTCAGTACAAAGAGAAAGCCAATGGCGACGGCGGTGCGGCGTCGATTTCCAGCGGCAACGCCGACATCGACAAGATTTTTCTCGATGATACGGTTTTCCTGAGTTCGGGTACACAGCAAGCGACAGCCGAAGCTGGCCAGTTCGACATGGCGAGCCAGACGTTTGTGCTAACCGGCAAGCAGGTTGTGCTTTCCGATGGACCGAATGTGTTCAAAGGCTGCAAGCTGACTGTGCAGATGGCGAGCGGCCAAGCCAAGCTCGACAGCTGCGGTGGTCGCGTTGAAATCATGCTCGACCCAAAGTCGCGGCCTAAACAATAGACTCATAACGTGAAACTTCCTTTTCTCCCCCAGTTGACGGCAAGGAAAACGCCTTCGCCCGAACCCTTTATCGCACGCGACAAGGCGCGCTATGAGGGGACCCTCGTCGCGCATGGACTTTCCAAGACCTATGACACAAGACGCGTTGTGAACGGCGTATCGCTGGTCGTGCGCCGTGGGGAGGCCGTTGGCCTGCTCGGGCCGAATGGCGCGGGCAAAACAACCTGCTTCTACATGATCACCGGCCTTGTTCCGGTCGATGAGGGAATGATCGCGATCAACGGCAATGAAGTAACGCGCATGCCGATGTATCGCCGGGCGCGGCTTGGTGTCGGCTACCTGCCGCAAGAGGCTTCGATCTTTCGCGGGCTGTCGGTGGAAGACAATATCCGTGCCGTGCTCGAGGTCCACGAACCCAACCGGGACAAGCGAGAAGCGAAGCTCGACGAATTGCTGGAAGAATTTCACATCAGCCAGCTCCGCAAGTCTGCAGCCGTGGCCTTATCGGGCGGCGAACGACGCCGCCTGGAAATTGCCCGGGCACTGGCAACAGACCCGTCGTTCATGCTGCTCGACGAACCTTTTGCAGGTGTCGATCCAATTTCCGTATCGGATATCCAGAATCTTGTCCGACACTTGACGGCACGCGGCATTGGCGTACTGATAACCGATCACAACGTGCGTGAGACGCTCGGCCTTATCGATAGAGCCTATATCATCCATGCGGGTGAAGTGCTGACCCACGGCCGGGCTTCTGACATCGTTAATAACCAGGATGTCCGTCGACTTTACCTTGGCGACAAGTTCAGCCTTTAAAATAGCGTCACAATTCCGCCACCTCGGCGCTTGACCAAATCTCTCAAAAAAGCAATTCTTGTGCCAGATGCGCATGACGGCCACGCAATGAGTGCGCGGCCGGGTGTTTTGGGAGTTTAGCGTCCACCATGGGTTTAACCGCCAGCCTTTTCCTGCGACAGACCCAATCGCTTGTGATGACTCCGCAGCTGATGCAGTCGATTCAGCTGCTGCAGATGACGCATTTCGAACTGAACCAGTTCATCGCGCAGGAAATAGAAAAGAACCCACTGCTCGAAATTTCGCCATCGGACGGCGAAAGTGGCGCAGAATTGGGCTATGGCGACACAACGGATCACATTGCCGCAGAAGCCGATGTCGATGCGGGAGCATGGCGGGACGAGCAGGGTATCGTCATTACAGAAACGTTTGGCGAAGGCCTGGACGGCGGCACTGAAAACGTCTTTCCCGACGACCCGCCCGAGCGGCGAGGAGATGCGCCCGAGCTAATGGGCCAATGGAAATCGATGCCAGCGGGTGATGCCGGCGATGATTACGATATCAACGATTTCATTGCCAGCGAAGTCGGCCTACGGGAGCACATCAGCCAGCAAATCCCGCTGCTGCTCAAACAGTCGCAGGATCGCCTTATTGCCCAGCAGCTAAATGAAGAACTGGACGATGCAGGATATCTTCAGGCCGACCTCGACGAGATCGCTGCCAGGCTCGGCATAACGACCGAGTACGCCGAGCAAGTACTGGTGCGCCTGCAGACACTTGATCCACCCGGCATATTTGCCCGTTCACTCGGCGAATGCCTGGCGATCCAGCTTAAACAAAGGGATCGGCTCGATCCCGCCATGGATACCCTGGTCCGCCACCTGGACCTCTTGGCGAAGCGTGATTTCGCAAATCTCAGAAAGTTATGCGGCGTCGATGACGAGGACCTCATCGACATGTTTGCTGAAATTCGCCAACTGAACCCGAAGCCGGGTGCAGATTTCGCAACTCAGGTCGCTGATGTTATTTCGCCGGACATCGTCGTCCGTCCTGCCAATATCGGCGGCTGGGCGGTGGAACTTAATCCGGAAACCCTGCCACGCGTTCTGGTCAACCAGACCTATTTTCAACAGGTATCGAAGAACTGCCCGAAAAACAGCGGAGATTACGCATTTCTTTCCGATTGCCTGCAGAACGGCAACTGGCTGACCCGCAGCCTGGACCAGCGCGCCAAGACGATCATGAAGGTCGCAACAGAGATCGTCCGCCAGCAGGACGCTTTTCTCATGCACGGTGTCGATCACCTGCGCCCGCTCAATTTGAAGACCGTCGCAGAAGCCATCAAGATGCACGAGTCCACGGTAAGCCGCGTTACTTCGAACAAATACATGCTGACGCCGCGGGGCATGTTCGAGCTCAAATACTTCTTCACGGTTTCGATCGGATCGGCCGATGAAGGTGGCGACAGCCACTCCGCCGAGGCCGTTCGCCACAAAATCAAGATGCTGATAACACAGGAAGCTGCTGACGCCGTTCTTTCCGATGACGACATCGTGACCAGCCTCAAGCAGGCAGGAGTAGACCTAGCCCGCCGCACGGTCGCCAAGTATCGGGAAGCCATGAACATTCCCTCGTCGGTTCAGCGCCGGCGAGAGAAGCGCGCTGCGGCCAGAGTAGCCACGTTGTGACCAGCGTGCGATGCATCCATAGGTCGAGACGTTGACTTCCTTTCCAACGAAGGCTAGAAGCGCCGCCGCCAGCGGGGCTTCCCCACAATTCCGCGCAAGGCAGGACAGGTAGCGCTATTTTGCTGCAATCGGTTCGGACGGCTTGGATGAGAGAGCGGCTTGGCGTAGACTGGAACACGCAAGTCACGACAAGAAGGAATAATTCCATGAGTGTGCGTGTTTCCGGTAAGCATATGGAAATCGGTGATTCTTTCCGCCAAAAGATCGAGGACCATATCGGGGAGGCCATAACCAAATACTTCGATGGAGGCTATTCAAGCCAGGTTATCGTAGAGAAATCCGGCCCACGTTTTTCTGCCGATTGCAAAGTGCATCTCGATACGGGGATCGTGCTTCACGCCGCAGGCGAAGCCAATGATCCGCAGGGCAGTTTCGATGCTGCCGCCGAGCGTATAGAGAAGCGTCTGCGTCGCTATAAGCGCCGTCTAAAGGATCATCACGCTGGCACCAACCAGCAGAACGGCTTTGCCGAAGTGGCTTACACGGTCATGGACCGGGTGCCTGAAGAGGCAGACGATGTGCCGGACGATTTTGCTCCGACGATCGTTGCCGAAACTACCAAGCAGCTGAGAACGATGTCAGTTGCGACGGCCGTCATGGCATTGGATATGACGGATGAACCCGTGCTTCTTTTCCGTAGCCCCGGTGACGAGAAGCTGAACATCGTTTACAGGCGCCACGACGGCAATATTGGCTGGATCGACTCCACCAATATCAAGAACTAACGAAACTCGGGAGGCGTCGGCAACGACGCTTCCCCTGCCTTCGCGGCACAAAGGAAGAAACGAATGGCATTGGCAGATCTGCTGCATCAAGATGCGATTATCCCTGCCTTAAAAGCGACCTCCAAGAAACAGCTCCTGCAGGAATTGGCGACTAAGGCCGCCAAGCTGACGGGCGTTTCCGAACGGGAAATCTTTGACGTCATCCTGCAGCGCGAGCGGCTGGGATCGACGGGTGTGGGACATGGCATCGCCATTCCGCATGGGAAGCTTAACGGTATTTCATCGATCAGCGGCATTTTTGCGCGGTTGGAGAGCCCTGTCGATTTCGAGGCACTGGATGACGAACCGGTGGATCTCGTATTCCTTCTTCTTGCTCCGGAAGGCGCTGGCGCCGACCATCTCAAGGCGCTTTCGCGCATTGCACGCGTGCTGCGTGACCAGGATCTTGCCGCGAAACTGAGGCAGACCGATTCCGCCTCCGCGATCTATGCCTTCCTCAATGAAGAGCAGACTAATAACGCGGCTTGAATGCCGCTTTCCTTTTCATGAAAATCGATTGATCAGATCATTTCCGCGTTTCTTCGAAACGCGAAACAGGCCTGTCTATTTTTACCGCGATTCCTGACGGAAAACCGGTTTCCACTCTTGCCGATATTGCTTTTAGCAGGCGAGATCAGCAACGACCGCGTCTAGGATAAGCATCCCCTTTGGCGTGCAGCGCAGACGCGAATTGCCGAGACGCTCGATAAACCCGTGTTCCAGTAAAGTCTGCTCCCGGACAGGATCCGGATCGCGGCCGGAGAGTTCCTGCCAGCGGGCGAGATCGACGCCTTCGGTGAGGCGCAGCCCCATCAGCAGCAGTTCGTCTGCCTGCTCATCGTAGCCGAGAACTTCCTGATCGTTCATCCCGTGGCCTTCGGCTTCTACACGCTCAAGCCAGGTTTCGGGACGGCGCTCGGTGGCGGTGGCAATCTTGTTACGGCCACGGGTAAGACGACCATGTGCACCCGGCCCGATACCGGCATAATCGCCGTAACGCCAATAGGTCAGGTTATGGCGGCTCTCGGCGCCGGGCTTTGCGTGATTGGACACTTCATAAGCCGGCATGCCGTGACGTGCGGTGATTTCCTGCGTTGCCTCGTAAAGCAAGGCGGATTGATCGTCGTCCGGCACGATGAGCTTGCCTGCCTTGTGCAATCCGTAAAAGGGCGTGCCTTCCTCGATCGTCAGCTGGTAGAGGGACAAATGGTCAACCGCATAGGAAATTGCCTGCTTAAGCTCGGCTTCCCACGCTTCAACCGTCTGCCTAGGCCGGGCATAGATAAGGTCGAAGGACATGCGCGGAAAAATCTCACGCGCCAGCCGTATCGCTTTCAAAGCATCCGCCACATCATGCAGCCGGCCGAGAAATTTGAGATCGGCATCGTTGAGGGCCTGCACGCCCATGGATACACGATTGACACCGGCTGCCCGATAACCACGAAATCGCTCCGCCTCGACACTGGAGGGGTTGGCTTCCATGGTAATCTCGATGCCATCCGGAACGTTCCAGTGACGGGCAATGCCGTTGAGGATCGCCTCGACGGTTGAAGGATCCATCAGCGACGGCGTACCGCCGCCAAGAAAAATGCTGGTCACGACTTTCGGGCCGCTCATCTTCCGCATCGTTTCCATCTCCTTGAGGAAAGCGGCGGTGAAACGGGCCTGATCCACCGGCTGATGGCGGACATGGCTGTTGAAGTCGCAATAGGGACACTTGGCAGCACAAAACGGCCAATGGACGTATACGCCGAAGCCCGGCTCACCCGTGTCGGGAAGCAGCGTATTGGGCAGGTTGGAGGCTACGGCGTTCACGAAGGATCAGGCCCCAGGCAGGTTTCGACGAAGAGTTTGAAAGCGCGGGCACGGTGCGACAGGGCATGCTCGTCGCCCGGCTTCCAGCCATGCTTTTCTTCACTGGTCATCTCGCCGAAGGTCGTTTCAAAGCCTTCAGGCTGGAAAAGCGGATCGTAACCGAAGCCCGCGGTGCCACGCGGCGGCCAAGCGACCACACCTTCGACCTCGCCGCGGAACAGCTCGGTATGGCCATCCGGCCAGGCGAGGCAGAGCACGCTGACGAAACGGCAGGTGCGCTTGTCGGGCGTATCAGCGCCCTTTTCCTGCAGCGCTTTCTCGACCTTTTCCATCGCCATCTGAAAATCGCGGCTGCCATCCTCGCGCTCGGCCCAGTTGGCCGTATAGACGCCCGGTGCGCCGCCGAGAGCATCAATCACGATGCCGCTGTCATCCGACAACGCCGGAAGGCCCGAAGCCTTGGCCGATGCGAGCGCCTTGATCGTGGCGTTTTCCTCGAATGTCGTGCCGGTTTCGTCCGGCTCCTCGAACTTCAGTTCCGCGGCAGACTTTGCCGAAAAACCGAATGGTCCGATCAACTCGGCGATCTCCCTGATCTTGCCGGCGTTGTGGCTTGCGACAACGATCGTCTTGGTCTCGAGCTTACGCATGAAAATTCCTACTTCAGGTTCCAGAGCATGGGCTCTGCACATTCCAGGCTGTTGCCGGCGGGATCACGGAAATAGATCGAGCGGGCGCCGTTGGGCCAGCGGAAATCGCTTTCGATCACAATGCCTGCCTTGTTGAGCTTTTCGACCATCCTGTCAATCGCCTCCGCACGCATACGGAAACAGAGGTGACCGGGGCCGGTTGCGCCGTGCGGCGGAACAGGGAGCGCGTCAGAAGACGGCGGCTTTACCGTCTCCTTCGGATCAAAGATCAGCAGGATCATCTCTCCGCAGCGAAAGAAGAGGTGGCGGTTGCCGGCGCGCAGGACTTTTTCAAGCCCCAGCACACCGCCATAAAAAGCCTCCGCCGCGTCGAGATCGTCGGTGTAAAGTGCGGTTTCGAGTATGCCTTCGATCACCGCTCCACCTTTCAGGCGCCGATGGCGGCCTTCTGCATGGCAACCAGTTCCTGCGTGCCGGCTTCGGCGAGCGTCAGAAGCTGCAGGAATTCCTCGCGGCTGAACGGCTTGCCTTCGGCTGTGCCCTGCACTTCGACGATGCCGCCCGCGCCGGTCATGACGAAGTTCGCATCGGTCTCCGCAGCGGAGTCTTCGAGGTAATCCAAGTCGATCACCGGCTGGTTGGCGAAGATACCGCAGGAGATTGCCGCGACGTGACCCTTCAGGACCTTGTCGAGCTTGATCATCGAGCGGGTTTCCATCCACTTGAGGCAATCGTGAAGCGCGATCCAGCCGCCGGTGATGGACGCCGTACGGGTACCGCCATCGGCCTGGATGACGTCGCAGTCGATGGTGATCTGCTTTTCACCGAGCGCCTCGAGATCGACGACCGCACGCAGCGAACGGCCGATCAGACGCTGGATCTCGAGCGTGCGACCGCCCTGCTTACCGGACGTGGCTTCCCGCTTCATGCGGTCGCCGGTGGCGCGCGGCAGCATGCCGTATTCGGCGGTTACCCAACCCTTGCCAGTGTTGCGCAGCCACGGCGGGGTCTTTTCTTCAAGGCTTGCGGTGCACAGCACATGCGTGTCGCCGAACTTCACCAGACAGGAGCCTTCGGCATGTTTGGAGAAGTTGCGCTCGAAAGACACTTTGCGCATCTGGTTTACTGGTCTGCCTGAAGGCCGCATTGATCACTCCCTATATCAGCGCATCGCATCTTCAGGCGAGACGCCCAAGCATGCGATGATCCTTTGATTTTCCGCATTGGATGACAGGCGAATTGTTGCCGTTTTCATCTGTTGCAGCGTTTCCCGCCTTCTAAGGTGCGCGGGCTTCATTTGCAAAGAAAAAGCCTTGGCCGCGCCTTATCGTGACAATTGGCACGACATCTGCGATTTCCCTTTTGAGGCCTCCGCTGCAATAACTATATTTCGGAGGCGAACAAATCGAGGTTACTTAAGGATATGAGCTTTTCTGCGGGTAGAGGCATGGATGTCGGATCGATGCTCGACGAGCGCTCACGCGAGATCTTTCGTCGTATCGTGGAGAGCTATCTGGAAAATGGCGAGCCTCTCGGCTCCCGCAATTTGTCGCGCCTGCTACCTATGTCGCTGTCGCCGGCATCGGTACGCAATGTGATGAGCGATCTCGAACAGTTGGGCCTGATCTATTCACCGCATATCAGCGCAGGTCGGCTGCCGACGCAGAGCGGGCTGCGCTTCTTTGTCGACGCCTTCATGCAGACTGGCAACCTTTCCGATGAGGAACGCGCCAGTATCGATCGACAGGTGCGTCCCAACGACAGGGACCAGACGCTGGAAAACCTGATGACGGATGCGAGCCTGATGCTGTCAGGCGTCTCGCGCGGAGCCGGCATCGTCATCACGACGAAAAGCGACCCGATCCTCAAGCATGTGGAATTCATCCGGCTGGAGCCGACAAAGGCCCTGGCTGTGCTTGTCGGCGATCACAATCAGATCGAAAACCGCATCATCGATTTGCCGGCAGGGGTGACCTCTTCACAGCTTACTGAAGCTGCCAATTTTCTCAACGCACACCTGACCGGCCAGACGCTTCCCGAATTCCGGGGGCAGATCAAGAAGTTGAAGCAGGAGGTGCAGACGGAAGTCGATGCTCTGGCGCAAGATCTGATCGAGAAAGGCCTAGCGGTCTGGTCAGGCGACAGCGAGGAAGGCAAGCCGACCCAGCTCATCGTTCGCGGCCGCGCCAATCTTCTGGAGGGATTGGGAGAGGCTTCGGATCTGGACCGGCTGCGGCTGCTGTTCGACGATCTGGAGAAGAAGGACAGCCTGATCGAAATACTGGAGCTTGCCGAAGCCGGGTCCGGGGTTCGGATTTTCATCGGATCGGAAAACAAGCTGTTTTCGCTATCCGGTTCATCGCTGATCGTCGCACCCTATCGCGATGGCGAGGACCGGATCGTCGGGGCCGTCGGCGTGATTGGACCAACCCGCCTCAACTATTCGCGTGTTGTACCGATGGTCGATTATACGGCCCAGTTGATCGCTCGCCTGTCGCGCGGCTCGATGTAAGTCAGCTCCTTCGTCCTCCAAGCCTTGATTTTTTGCCCGCAAACCTCGATATCGAGCGCAAATTCAAGATACAGATCAATCGGAGAACGTCATGACCGACGAAACCAAGAAAACCGGACCTGAAGCAGCTTTCGCGGATAACGAGGTCGAAGCTGCAGCAGCCGATTTTGACGGTGCCGCCGAAGAGAAAGCTGCTGAGGTTGCAGCCGAGCCGGATCCGCTGGATGTGCTTAAGGCCGAGAATTCCGAACTGCGCGACCGCTTCCTCCGGCTTGCTGCCGAAATGGACAATCTGCGCCGCCGAACCGAGCGCGATGTGAAGGACGCCAAGTCATATGCCGTTTCCGGCTTTGCACGTGACATGCTGGCCGTTTCGGACAACCTTCGCCGTGCTCTCGATGCAGTTCCGGCTGACCAGCGCTCTGGCGCGGACGCCACGCTGACGACCCTTCTTGAAGGCGTCGAAATGACCGAACGCGCCATGCTTTCGGCTCTTGAGCGTCACGGCGTGAAAAAGATCGATGCAGAGGGCGAAAAGTTCGACCCGAACTTCCATCAGGCGATGTTCGAAATTCCGAACCCGGCCGTTCCGAACAACACGGTCGTGCAGGTCGTGCAGGCAGGCTTCACGATCGGCGACCGCGTTCTGCGCCCGGCCATGGTCGGTGTTGCCAAGGGCGGCCCGAAGACCGAAGCCGCTACGTCCGGCGGCGACGCCTGATATCAAGCATCGTCACTGAGGCGTGCGAACGGCTCTTCAGTGGGTCGTCTCCAGAGCGGAGCTTGCCAGATTACGGATAAGCTCCAGCTCCTGCTTCAGATGGATCCGCGTTCTGCGATCCGTTTCGGCCAAAGCGCTGCCTTCTTCATCGGCAAGCGCGAAGATGATGTCGAGTTCGTCCAGCAGGTCTGGATCCTTGATGGCAAGCAGGGTGATGACGGCTTTCAACAACTTGTCGTTCGCCGCAATGCGGGCGCGCGCTTCTTCATTCATTGCCTTCCTCCAGAGATACGATCAAACATGTAGCGCCTTTCTCTAAAACAAAGGGGGAGGATTAGATGTCTCGAAAGAATTACTGCAACCGAACGCGCTAAGCTTCACTAAGTTCGCCCTGCATCAAGACTTGACGGCAGTTACGTGGAGCCATTCGGTTGGCTTGCGATCGTAAGCACTGCCCGACTGCTCTTCCATTGTTATCGATTTCCAAGGCAGGGCTTCGTATTTCAACTGAAGCCAATCCCTTGACGGATAATTGAAAAATCGGCCAAAGGTATCATGCCCCTCGGTTTCGCCTGCCTTGAAACTGGCGTAGAACACTCCGCCCGGGCGCAGGGCCGTATGGATCTTCCGCAGAATGCCGCCAAGCTCGCTACGTGGGACGTGCAACAGGCAGGCATTGGCCCAGATACCGTCGAAGGCCGATACCTTATCGATATCCTCAAAACGCAGGACCGGAACGGGGATCGAAAGACGCGATGAAGCTTCGCTTGCCATCTCCAGGATGCCATCGGTGGGCAGGACATCAAAACCGCGGGCAATCATGACGGCGCTGTCGCGGCCACTGCCGCAGCCGAGTTCCAGAATGGTTGCTCCTGCAGAAAGCCCCGCAAGAAAGGCATCCAGCCGTTTCAGGCTCGCATCCGAAAGTGCCGCCGCATATGTTGCCGCGTTGTGGGAGTAGAAGAGCGATGTCGGATCGTCCTTACCATGCATTGTCGCTCACCGCTGCGACAGGAGAAGCTTCGTGCCGAAACCGACAAACACCGTTGCGACGCCGAGATCGATCTTCCGTTTTGCCTTGAGGTAAGCCGCCGCCACTCGTGGATGGGTAATCAATGCTACGAGGCAGCTATAATAAAGCGCCGAGACGGTCACCATTACCCCGATCGCAGCAACACCGTAAAGAAATGGCGTGCCGGCCGGCATGGTGACGGCGAAGAGCGAGGCGACGAAAAGCGCGGATTTCGGATTGGCGAGATTGGTCGCCAATCCCATGCGGTAAGCAGTCTTCAGCGAAAAATCGGCCTTTTCTGGGATGGCCTCTGGTGCTCTGCGCGCCTTTCTAACGTCAACAAACACACGAATGCCGAGCCAGATCAGATAAAGACCGCCGGCAATTTTCAAAGCCAGATAGGCAAAGGGTGCCGCCTGAAAAAGAGCATTGATGCCGAGCCATCCGGCGATGCCCCAGAACAGGGTTCCGGTAATAGTCCCCATGACCGCAGAGATCGCCACTTTGCGCGGTGCCGTCAGGCAGTAGCGGATTACCAGAAGCGTATTCGGTCCCGGCGTGATGCAGGCAACGCCCCAGATCATAGCGACAGATAACAGGAACATGCAGAGCCTCTTGGTCGATTACCGGCATTTTCCGAGAAGTTCGACTTGCGGGCTCGACTCGTCAAGAGCCGATCGTCGAGAGCACCCATTATGGATCGTGAAAAAATGGGCCGCTCCTTGCGGAACGACCCATCCGGTCTTCAAATTTGGCTCAGCAGCCGATCATGCATTGTTCTCATTGATCAGGCGCTTCAGGAGCTCGACCTCATGGCCAAGCTTGCTGTCGTCGCCGATCAATTCCTCGATCTTGCGCACCGCGTGAAGAACGGTCGTATGATCGCGTCCGCCGAAGCGACGGCCAATTTCCGGGAAGGAACGCGGCGTCATGGTCTTCGCCAGGTACATGGCAATCTGGCGCGGCTTGACGATGACGCGGGTGCGACGGTTCGAAACGAGTTCCTGCCGCGACACGTTATAGTGACGGGCAACGACGCGTTGGATATCCTCGATACGGACGCGCTTTGCCTCGCCGGCACCAACCAGATGCGCCAGAAGCTCATCAACACGCTCGATGGAAAGCGAGGGCTCGAACGAACGACGGAACAGAAGCTGGTTGAAGGCACCTTCCAGTTCGCGGCCGCTGCTGGCGACGTTGCGGGCAACGTGGCTGAGAATTTCGGCCGGAATATCGAGCGACGGATCGTCCTGCTTGGCCGTCTGCAGGCGGCCCTTGAGCATTTCCAGACGCATTTCGTATTCCGGGGATTCCAGCTCGATGGCAACGCCACCCTGAAGACGCGAGCGGACGCGCGGATCGAGCGATTCCAGCTCCCACGGTGCACGGTCTGCTGCCACCACAACCTGCTTTGCGCTGTCGAGCAGCATGTTGAGGAGGTGGCAGAATTCGTTCTGGATCATCTTGCCCTGCAGAAACTGCATGTCGTCGATGATCAGAAGATCGATATTGCGCAAGCTGTCCTTGAGCGTCAGGGCATCATTGTCACGGATCGCAGTAGCGAAACGCCACATGAAATATTCAGCCGTCAGGTAGACGACACGCGGGTTACGGTTGCTGCCGACGGCAGCGTTGGCAATCGCCTGAAGAAGATGTGTCTTGCCGAGACCGACATTCGAATGAATGAATAGCGGATTGAAGCGGACAGCGCCTGCACCGGCTTCGGCAATCGTCTTTGCGGCGGCAAGCGCCACGCGGTTGGAAGAACCTTCGATATAGGTCTCGAACGTATAACGGCTATCAAGAGGAGAGCCGAACAACGGTCCGGAGTGCGCATTGCGCGTCGCAGTCGAGGCTGCAGCCAGCGGCGCCGGAAAGGCTGCGATCTTGCCGATTTCACGCGGCTGCGAAGCGCGATTGAAACTGGTTGTAGCGCTGTTCTCGACCGGTGCCGGCCGCTGTTCGACAGCACCGGGAGCCTTGATCGCGCGGCTTGCGCTGCGGACCAGGATTTCCACCTTGAGAATTTCCTTATCCTCTTCCTTGAAGAGGCCTTCGATCAGCTCGAGATACCGGTTGTTGATCCAGGATTTCAGGAAGGTCGTCGGAACGGTGAGCCGCACAACGCTTTTTGATACAGAATGAAGCTTAAGACGCGCAAACCAACTTGCATAAACATCCTGACCGACCTGCGCCTTCAATCGCGCACTGAACCGCTCGAAAAGAGCATCATGCTGCATTTCCGCTGTTTCCCCTGCCGCTTGGGAGCAAACTGTATCGAATCCCTGTCGAGCACGGTCGCTGTCACCAAGTGCCCGTGTCGATACGGTATTGATCTGCATTATTTGCCGCCTTCTGAATGGAAGCCCGGCGAACTGATTTCGCCAGACATAGTCGTAAATTTCACCGAACCCTTCCCGCTAAGGAAAGGCTTTAAATCGTCCCCTTAATTTTCCCAGCTTCATCCGCCAGAACGAAGCTCATCTTCCGGTCCGCCTCGTTCAGGCCGGTCGATACGGGTCACTCCAATGTCTCATCCTCGTACGAGACATCATGAGTGCGGAATGCCCACAAACCGCCGAGGCGGGCTGCGGACACAAAAGGAATGCGGCCGAAAAGTATGCACTTTCCGGTTTGCAACCCTAAGTTTATGGAAAACGGGAGTTCTTATCCCGCAGCAAAGAACATGAAACGTCCGCGACCTTCTCTTGATTGAGACTGTCAGCGAAAGCTCCTGAAGTTGTCCCCGAGCCCCTTGCTGGAAGCCATTTAGGCAGGATCACCTGGCAAGATCAACAGTGTTTTTTACCCAAAATTAAGCGCCGGGCGTTGACTCTTGCTGCGTGTTTAGAATGCCGCAGGGGCTGTCATAAAGAATCGCAGTTGAATCAATGGGATTCAAATTTGGCCAGCCACAACCATCGCGATTCACAGGAAAAATAAAAAATCGCTTGACTCTATTTTGACCCTCGAAGGTCCGGGTCAAATGAAGGCAAAAGCCAAACTAATGCCCGTAAGTCTCTAATAAACCTGCATTTTCCTTGTCACGCATATGACACGAAACCGTTATTGAGCCGAGCAACGACCGGTTGAAAAGGCAGAATCAAAGAAAGCCCGGTCGTTAGACCAGGCTTTCCTAAAACTTTGAAATTGATAGCCGGCTTAGGCGGAAAGTGCCTTCACGCGGGCAGCAAGACGGGACACCTTGCGGGATGCCGTGTTGCTGTGAAGAACGCCCTTGGTAGCGGCGCGAGCGATCTCAGGCTGAGCAGCCTTGAGTGCTTCTGCAGCAACGGAAACGTCACCGGTTGCGATGGCTTCTTCAACCTTACGGATGAAGCCGCGAACGCGCGAACGGCGAGCCTTGTTGACTGCGGTGCGGCGAGCGATCTTGCGGGTCGCTTTTTTCGCCGAAGTTGTATTGGCCATTTCATGCCTCTCTACGAATTCGAACCAACACTCCACCATTGCCGCCGGTCCTGCGACCCATCATCCAGCAATTCGGGAGCAATAGAGGAAGCCGCATAAAAGGCTTTCCCAACTGTGGGCGGGCATATAGCGGGAATACCCGCCCCAGTCAACGCGCTTTTTAAGCCTCTACCGGTTGGAAAAGGCGGGTTTGCGCTTTTCGACGAAGGCAGCCATGCCTTCCTTCTGGTCGGCAGTGGCAAACAGCGACTGGAATACACGGCGTTCGAAACGCAATCCTTCGACCAGTGTGGCCTCAAAGGATCGGTTGACGGCCTCCTTGGCCATCAATGTGGCGGCTCGCGGGAAACCCGCGAGCCTGTCGGCGGCGGCCAGGGCCTCATCCATCAGTACGCCCGCCTCCACCACACGCGATACGAGTCCCGCACGCTCAGCTTCCGCCGCATCCATCATCCGGCCAGTCAGGATCATGTCCATCGCCTTGGCCTTGCCGACGGCACGCGTGAGGCGCTGCGAGCCTCCCATGCCCGGAATGACGCCAAGGGTGATCTCAGGCTGGCCGAACTTTGCCGTATCCGATGCGATGATGAAGTCGCACATCATTGCAAGCTCGCAGCCGCCCCCAAGAGCAAAGCCCGAGACGGCAGCAATCAGCGGCTTGCGGAAAGAAGCAACTGCATCCCAGCCAGAAATGAAATCGCCGAGATAGGCATCAACGAAGTCGAGCGACTGCATTTCCTTGATGTCGGCACCGGCTGCGAATGCCTTCTCAGAGCCGGTGAGGACGACAACCGCAACGCTCTCATCCTTATCATAGGCGCTCAGTGCCGTAGTCAGCTCGGTCATGACAACCGAATTCAGCGCATTGAGCGCCTTGGGGCGGTTCAGCGTGATGATCGCCACCGCGCCGCGGGTTTCGGTCAAGATCGTCTCAAAGTCTGCTTCTAGGGTCATAGAGGTATCCTCCCGTGTCTGCAGCGGCTTATTTCTGGCAGGCCTGACAATAAAAGGTTGATCGGCCGGATTGCGCGATGCGCTCAACGGTACCGTTGCATCCAAGCATGCGGCAAGCCCCACCCTCGCGATCATAGACAGAGAAGGAATGCTGGAAATAACCCAGCGATCCGTCCGTCTGGATATGGTCGCGCAAGGACGATCCGCCGGCGGCAATCGCATCGGCGATGACGGCGCGGATCGCCTCGGTCAGAGCCAGCAGCTCTTTCTTCGGCTTTCCTTTCGGCGTTACCAGCGTGCCCGACTGGCGTTTCGGCGACAGGTGCGAGCGCCAGAGGGCTTCGCAGACATAGATATTGCCGAGACCGGCGATGACCGTCTGATCGAGAAGCGCGCCCTTCAGCGGCTGACTCTTGCCGCTCAGGCGACCGGCCAGATAATCCGCATCGAGCGCATTGCCGGTCGGTTCCGGGCCGAGTTCGGCAAAGGCCGGGTAAAGATCGAGTTCGCTGCGCTTCCACAGATGCATGAAGCCGAAGCGGCGCGGATCATTATAGATGACCTTCTGCTCTCTTCCGTCGCGCTCGACATGAAAGATGATGTGGTCGTGTTTGCTGTCTTTCGAGCGGGCATGGTGAAAATCGCCCTGAACGGCATCCTCAATGCGGAACGAACCCGACATGCCGAGATGGCTGATCAAGGTCAGGTCGTCTTCCAGATCGATCAGCAGATATTTCGCACGGCGGCCGAGGGAGATTATGCGGCGGCCGGATACCCTTTCGGCAAAGGCCTGCGGCAACGGAAAACGCAGATCCGGGCGGTTCTGCTGAAGCTGCGTCACGAGCGCGCCTTCCATGACCGGGGCAAGCCCGCGTCTGACGGTTTCGACCTCTGGCAATTCGGGCATGGATACCTAACTTCCTGTTTCAACAACCGCGCCGGTGATCTATAGACCGGACGGACAATTGATTTACCGACCGGGCCATCCACCACATAGCGATCCATAATCGGTTTCGCTACCATCGGAGGCCCAAGGACAAGACCTTAAGGAGTAACCCGATGACCGAAGCCCGAACCGGCGCCCATGGCGGAATGGAAACCTCCTATGGCTTCCGCCAGGTGGCCGACGGAGAAAAGCAGGGTCTGGTCAACGACGTCTTCCACAAGGTCGCCAAACGCTACGACATCATGAATGACGTGATGTCGGCTGGCATGCACCGCGTCTGGAAGGATGCGATGATCGCCTCCCTCTCCCCACGCAAGGAAGAAGGCTACAAGACACTCGACGTTGCCGGCGGCACCGGCGATATCGCCTTCCGCATCGTGGAGGCGTCCGGCCGCAAGGCGCATACGACGGTGCTCGACATCAACGGCTCGATGCTTGCCGTCGGCGCTGAACGTGCCGCTAAGAAGAAGCTCTCCGACAATCTCGATTTCGTCGAGGCCAATGCGGAATCGCTTCCTTTCGAAAACAATTCCTTCGATGCCTATACGGTCGCCTTCGGCATCCGCAACGTGCCGCGCATCGATGTGGCGCTGTCCGAAGCCTATCGCGTCCTGAAGCGTGGCGGGCGTCTGCTGGTTCTGGAATTCTCCGAGGTCGAAATGCCGTTGCTCGACAAGTTTTATGAAGAGTGGTCGTTCAAGGCGATCCCGCAATTCGGCAAGATGATTACCGGCGATGCCGAACCCTATCAGTATCTGGTGGAATCGATCCGCAAGTTCCCCAACCAGGAAAATTTCGCCGCGATGATCCGCACCGCCGGCTTTTCCCGCGTGAGCTACACCAATTACACCGGCGGCATCGCTGCGCTGCATTCCGGCTGGAAGCTTTGAGCGCATGAGCACGATCGGCGCCTATTTCCGGCTCGCCCGTGTCGGCTGGGTCCTTGTCCGCGAAGGCGTGGTTTCCGCGCTTCCGACCGAAGACATGCCGCCAGCTGTCGGCTTCGCCAAATCGATGCTGGAGCCGCTGGCACGTTTTCGCGCCAAGAAGCAGGCGCGCAGCGAAAGGCTGACGCGTGCCGTCGACCGGCTCGGGCCGTCCTATGTGAAGATCGGGCAGTTCCTCGCCACCCGCCCGGACGTCGTCGGCGTCGACTGGGCCGTCGATCTTGCCATGCTGCAGGACAGGATGGCGTTTTTCCCGACGGATGCCGCCAAGAACGCGATCCAGACCTCGCTCGGCCGCCCGATCGAAGACCTCTACACGTCGTTTGAAGAGCCGATTGCGGCCGCGTCCATCGCGCAGGTTCATCCGGCGACCGTCAACGGTAAAAAGGTTGCAGTGAAGGTCGTGCGCCCCGGCGTGCGCCAGCGTTTTGCCCATGACATCGAAGGCATGTATGTGGTTGCCCGCATGCAGGAGCGGCTTTTGCCCTCCAGCCGACGCCTTCGCCCGATCGAGGTGACGCGGACGCTGGAACAGACGACCAAGATGGAAATGGACCTGCGCCTCGAGGCTGCTGCCCTTTCCGAGATTGCCGAAAACACCAAGGATGATCCGGGTTTTCGCGTACCGACCGTAGACTGGGAACGGACGGGGCGCGACGTGATCACCATGGAGTGGATCGACGGCGTCAAGATGAACGATGTCGAGGCGCTGCGCGCCGCCGGTCATAATCTGGAAAAACTTGCCGAAGTGCTGATCCAGTCCTTCCTGCGACACACGCTGCGCGACGGCTTCTTCCATGCCGACATGCACCCGGGCAACCTGTTCGTGGAAGCTAACGGCACGATCGTTGCGGTCGACATGGGCATTACCGGGCGGCTCGGCAAGAAGGAGCGACGCTTCCTCGCGGAGATCCTGTTCGGCTTCATCACCCGCGACTACATGCGCGTTGCCGAAGTGCATTTCGAAGCCGGCTACGTGCCCGGCCACCACGACGTGGCCGCATTTGCGCAGGCGATCCGGGCGATCGGCGAGCCGATCCACGGACAGCCGGCCGAAACGATCTCGATGGCGCGTCTTCTGGCGCTGCTGTTCGAAGTGACCGATCTTTTCGAGATGCAGACTCGGCCGGAACTGATCCTGTTGCAGAAGACGATGGTGGTGGTCGAGGGCGTGTCGCGCATGCTCAACCCGCGCTTCAACATGTGGAAGGCGTCGGAGCCGGTCGTCGGCGACTGGATCCGCGACAATCTCGGCCCGAAACGGGTGGTCTCCGACGTCAAGGATGGTTTGAAGGCGATCGTCAAGCTTGCCGAGGCGGCACCCGAAATCGCGGCACAGACGGGCAAGTTCCACCAGGAACTGGTCCATATGAGCGAAAACGGCCTGCGCTTCGATCCCGAGACGGCAGAGGCGATCGGAAAAGCGGAGGCACGGCACAGCCGTTACGGCCGGTGGGCGCTCTGGGTGATTGCTGCTACGCTCGTCTATATCGCCGTGACGCTCTGAGGGTTTTCGCGCGACATATCCGTTCGCATTTCGGGATATCCCGCGGCCGCCGATCTCCATTAGGGTAAGAGCATGGCAAAGCAGATGTCCGAAGCGAAATTCCCCCTCCAGCTAACCGGGCAGCCGCTCGGCTTTGCCGAACTTCTGGTGATCGGCGATGGACGTGCCTCAGTCAGCGCCGACCCGGACGGCATGGCGCGCGTTCGGGCCGCAAGGGCCGTGCTCGAACAGGCAATCGCCGACGGCATGCCGGTCTACGGGGCGACGACCGGCGTCGGCGCGATGAAGGATATCGAATGGTCGAGCGACGAACTGGACCAGTTCAATCTCGGCCTGGTGCGCGCCCACCATTTCGGAACCGGCGATCCATTTCCGACAGAGGTGGTGCGCAACGCTATTGCAATGCGGGTCAACACGGCGCTGACCGGCTATGTCGGCTGCACGACGGAGCTGGTGGAGAGCTATCTGGCACTCCTGGAAGCAGACGTCATTCCCATCGTTCGCCGAACTGGTTCGATCGGTTGCGCCGATATCGGGTTGATGGGGCAGATAGGCGCCGTTCTGACTGGTGTCGGGGAAGCCGTCTATCGGGGCAGAAGGATGCCGGCGGAAGAGGCTTTCAAGGCAGCGGGCCTGAGCTCCCAGCGGATGGCACCCCGCGACGGTCTCGCCTCGCTGAGCGTCAATTCGGTCAGTTTCGCCGCAGCTGCCCGGATCATGCGTGGAGCCGCCGGCGCCTTGCGCGTGCTGCTGGCTACAGGCCTCACCGCAGCCGGCGCCATGGGTGCGTCCCGCGATCCCTGGCTCGCCGTCACCCATGTGGGCACGCCGCGCGAGGCGATGATCGGCTCCTGGCTGCTGAATGCCTCTCAGGGCTGGGCGTGGCCAAGCGGCACCCATGTGCAGGACCCGCTCAGTCTTCGAATGATCCCGCAGGTTTTCGGCGCAGTGTTCGAAAGCGTGCTGACGTCCGGCCACAAGATCCTCGCGGCGACCGGACGCTCCGACGACAATCCGGTGATCGCCGACGGTCGGGTGCTGACGTCCGGTGGATCGCTGCCGCTCGATGTGACCGTGCTGATGGAATCGGCTGTGTTGTGCATGGCGCATGCGGCGCGTAATTCCTTCAACCGCTGCGTCCTTCTGGGCAACGGCCAGCGGCGCGGTCTGCCGGTCAATCTGGTGCCACCCGGTGCGATCGCCACCGGCTTCGGGCCGATCATCAAGCTTGCCGGCGATATCTATTCGCGGGTTCTTTCGATGAGCAATCCGGTTTCGGCACAGTCGATCGTCGTTGCCGGCGGCATGGAGGACGAGGCAGCCTTCCTGCCGCTTGTGGTAGAACGCTTCGAGCGACAGGTCCGGGCTGTGAGACGTCTCGCGGGACTGGAGGCGCTGCTGGCTGCACAGGCGATGGATTTGCATGGCGACGAGCCGGGCGGCGCGGTGGGGCTTATATACGAGGTGGTGCGCAGACACGCGGCATTCTACAGCATCGATCGCGCCCTCTCCGCCGAGGTGGAAGCGGTGGAGGAGGAACTTGCTTCCGACGCATTCCTGGCACGACTGATCGCGATTTCCCCCATCCATGCGATCGATGATTTCTTCGCACTCGGCGGTCTCGGCATGCAAGGAATAGAGACTTGAACCGGATTTGATGAAAAAGCCTCTGTTTGCGGGCTTTTCGTCATTGCCGCACCACAGCGCCGTCTTGATTCCGCCGGTTTCTTCATACCTCTTTAAGGAATACATTCCTCTTCCCGGAGATTGCCGATGGCCTTGGGTCCTACGCAACGCCTGAAGGACGGTGTCGCGGCCGTCGAAACCATGACTCGTTTCGCGCTTGCCGTTCTGGCGCTGGCGTCGGGCGTCTACACCTATCTCGGCGTCCGCTCGATCCTCGACGGATCGCCGACCGGCGTGTTCTTTGCCGCGATCATCTATTCGGTTTCGGTCTCGGTCGGCATCTATGCCTTCTGGTCCTACATGGCGCGGTTTTATCCGCATATCACCAGCCGGACCGGCAAGACCGCGATGCTGTTCGTGATGGCGGCCGGTGCGGCCATGATCCTTGCCATGTCGAGCTGGTTGAATGCGGCGGCGCTTGCCGGCTCGGCCGCCGTCGAGCAGCATCTCTCGGAAACGGTCGAAGGTTACGCTGGAGACTTGGACCGTGCCCACCAGAACGTGCTTGCCGTGCAGGGCCTGCTGCCGGATATCCAGCGCGCCTCGGAACGGTTTACCCAGCTTGCCGCCGTCGAGCGGCAGTCGGGATCGCTGACGGGCACTACGGGATCAGGCAGTGTCGTGCAGCTTCTGACTCAAATGTCCGGGCAAATGAAATCGCTCGAAGCCAATATCAACGGCTCGCGCGAACAGGTGGCCGAGCTTTTCGAGCAGGGGCAGAAGCGGCTTGAAACGATGCGTTCGCTGATCTCGGCACCCGGCCTGATCGCGCCGCGCGCCGACCAGTTTTCGACCGAAGCGGTGGCGCTGACCGGCGTCATCAGTTCGCTCGCCCAGACATCGATTGCCCCATCGATCCGCCGCGCGGCAGATGATCTCTCGCTCGGCTTCATTGCGCCTGTCGCCGATGGCAGCGATGCCAATCTGGTCAACCGGCAGGATCAGGTGATGGCGACGGTCAGAGCCTCTGTTGCCGCACAGTCGAAGGCACTTGCCAAGGCCGCAGACGAAATCCTTTCGCGCGCGCCGGTGACCGAGCGCCGCTTCGTGCCTTTGTCTTCGGCTGAAGCCGTGCTGCATTATGCCGAAGACTTCATTCCCGCCTGGGCCGGAGCGATCTCTATCGATCTTCTGCCGGGCGTGATGGTGTTCATTCTCGCCGTCGCACACGCTTCGATCCGCCAACAGGAAGAGAAACTGCCCTATGCCGAGCGTATTACCGCGGCAGAACTGATGCGGGCGCTGGAAATCCAGCGCGCGCTTTCGGCCAATGGCGTCGATCTGGAGGCTGCGGTCGCGAGGGCTGAGGAGGAGAGCAAGGCGGAGGGCGAAGGCACAACCGAAGAGCCGAACAATATCACCAATCTCGATCCGCGCTCGCGCGGCAGGGACAGGCTGCATGACGATCGGTGAAGCCATCCGCCGGATCGACGACGGCGTATTGATGCGCTGCGTATTCTATGTGCTGCTCGCAGCCTCCGCGACCTTTCTGGTGATCGATGTCCGCGAAATCGCAACTGCGAGCGCGGAATTGCCGGGTTTCGACCCGATGCATGACGATCAGCCCGTGTTGCCGCCTGCCTTGACCGACGGGCGTCCTGCCGCTCCACCGGTCGAGCCAGCAAGCCCGAGCGAGGTTTTGCGCAAGGCGATGACCTTCGACCTCAAACCTGGCGGCGTACTGATGGCGGAAGGGACGATCGATCCGGGCGCGGCAGGACGGTTTGCGCAGGAAATCGAGGCACGCGGGGAATATGTAAAGACCGTGCAGCTGAACTCGCCGGGCGGTTCGGTGGATGACGCGATTGCGATGTCAAAACTCATCCGCGAGAAGAAGCTGCAGACCCGGATCGCTTCACGCGGGCTTTGCGCCTCGTCCTGCCCGATCGCCTTTTCAGGCGGCACCGAGCGTATCGCGGAAAAGGATGCGGTCATCGGCGTACATCAGGTGTTCAACGGCAGCCGCGAGCGGCCTTCAGCGGAACAGGCGATGTCGAGCGCGCAATCGACGACCGCGCGAGTTGCCCGGCATTTGGAAGAGATGGGCATCGGCTCCGGCCTGTGGCTGCATGCGCTGGAGACGCCGCCCGACCGGCTCTATTATCTGACGGAAAAGGAAATGGCGGATTTCAAGCTGGTCACCCAGCCGATCCGAGCTGTCCGGACCAGCGGATAGCAATGGCTTTTATCTAGCCTTGCGGCAGCTCAGGAAGTAGGCCGTCTGTCCGGCAACCAGCGCTAGCGCCAGCATGATGCCGGTAAAGGTGATGACCGCCGACCAGCCGCCGGCGCTCCAGAATTTTCCGCCGATCGAACCGGCAATGCTGGAGCCCAGATAATAGGCCAGAAGATAAAGCGAGGAGGCATGCCCCTTGTTGGCTCCGGCCAGACGCCCGATGAGAGCGCTTGCGACCGCATGGGCCATGAAGAAACCCGCCGTCAGCATGGCGATGCCGAGAATGATGAGGATGAGCGGTGACGCCAGAGTGGTCATCAGCCCGGCAAACATCAGGATGATACCTGCCATCATCACCTGAAACTGGCCGAAACGGTCGCTCAGCGTGCCGCCCACCCATGAAGAGCCGACACCGCAGAGATAGGCGGTGAAGATCAGGCCAAGTTCGGTCTGGTTGAGATGATAGGGTTCGACCACCAGCCGGAAGCCGGAATAATTATAGATGGTGACGAAGGAGCCCATCAGCAGAAAGCCGATGAAAAAGAGCAGTGCCAGCGGGCCTTTCCTGACGTGGCCGAGCCAGGCCGAGACGTGGTGGCTGGCATTGGACCGGCGCGGCTTGAAGTTACGCGACGGCGGCAGCATGGTGAAGAAACCGATGGCGGCAGCAATGCCGAAAGCGCCGATGACGGCGAGCGCCACCCGCCAGGACAGATACTCGGCAAGAATGCCGGTAAAGACACGGCCCGACATACCGCCCAGCGCGTTGCCGGCGATATAGAGGCCCATCGCGGCGCCGATGCCCTTGGGATCGATCTCTTCCGACAGATAGGCCATGGCAACGGCCGGAACGCCACCGAGCAGCAAGCCCTCCAGCGCGCGGATCACGAGGATGAGGTTCCAGCTCGGCATGATGGCGCAGGCAAGCGTGCAGAGCGACGCGCCCATCAGCGAACAGAACATCAGGCTGCGGCGACCGAAACGTTCGGAGATCGCGGCGGCACAGAAGATGGCCAGCGCAAGCAGGCCCGTCGACAGTGACAGCGACAGCGAACTCATGGCCGGGCTGACTTTGAACTCGTCGGCAAAGATCGGCATCAGCGGCTGTACGCAATAGAGCAGCGCAAAGGTCGAGTAACCGGACATGAAAAGTGCCAGGCTAGCCTTTCGGTAGCCTGGCGTACCGCGCGTCAGATATTGTTTGGGAGGATCTGACTGAGGCGGGGCAATCGTGGGTTCTAGAATATCGATTTCGGAAGCTAAAGGACGGCTGGCGGCGGCGGACGGCATGATAAAAAAGACCTTCTGGAATACCCCGAATCTAGCCAGCATGCGTTCATGTGTCCAATATATGGAGGACGCGTTCGTGATAGGTTTTGGATATGGAGCTTCGACATCTTCGTTATTTCGTCGCCGTCGCGGAAGAATTGAATTTCACCCGGGCCGCGGCAAAACTCGGCATTGGCCAACCGCCGCTCAGCCAGCAGATCCGTGACCTCGAAACGGAGATCGGCTCGCAGCTGTTTCACCGGGTGGCGCATGGCGCAGAACTGACGGCGGCCGGTGTCGCCTTTCTTGCAGAGGCCAGGATTTCGCTTGCGGCGGCGGATCACGCAAAACTTGCGGCGCAAAGAGCCGCGCGTGGCGAAACGGGGCGTCTGACGCTCGGTTTTACGGCTTCGGCGACGTTCAACCCGGCCGTGACGACCATCATCCGGCAGTTTCGGGCGCGATGGCCGGAGGTCGCCCTGTCGCTGATCGAGATGAACAGCAACTGGCTGATGGAAAAGCTCAATCGAGGCGAGCTCGACGTCGCCTTCATCCGGCCGGGGCTGGAGGATCCGAAGGGTGTGCGGCTGAAACGCATGGCGGACGAACAGATGCTGGTGGCGCTTCCCGTCGGTCATCCGCTTGCGGCACAAAGCCGCGTGAAGCTCGCAAGCCTTGCCGGCGAGCCTTTCATCATCTTTCCGCGCAATATGGGCCTCAGCCTCTATACAGACATCCTGCAGGCCTGCAAGGAAGCCGGTTTCGAGCTGACGGTGACACAGGAAGCCCCGCAGATCCCTTCGGTCGTCAATCTGGTCGCGGCGGGACTTGGCGTGTCGATCGTGCCCAAATCACTTGCCAAGATCGAAATCGACGGCGTCGTGTTTCGACCGATAGAAGGACCGCCACTGGTGGCGCGACTGGGGATCGCCGTGATGAAGGAACAACGATCCCCGATCGCCCTCAATCTTTTCGGGCTTGTTCAGGCAAACTAAGCAATTCCAGCAAAAGTGGGAACCGGTTTTGCGTCCGGAATTGCGTTAAGGATGGTTCAGCCCTTTGTCTCGCGCTCGCAAAAAGTGATGCGATTGCTGAATGGGTCGATGACGGTGACCTCCAGCCCCCAGTCCGCCTGCTCCAGCCCCGGCCGCATATAGGGATAGTTTTTGCCGATCAACTCCTTCTGGAAGGCGGCCGCTCCAGACATGGGCACGAAGACGCGCGCGCCGGGCGAGGCGTCACCGGCATGTTCGGAGAGATGGATCAGCATGCCGCTGCGCGACATCTGGCAATAGAGCGGGGCGGTGGGAGCGAAGCGATGTTCCCAGTCCACGGTAAAACCGAGAAAATCCCGATAGAATTCCATCGCCTTCGTCACATCGAAAATGCGGAAGATCGGGATGGCGGGCTGGATGGAGATCGAATCTTTTCGCTCCGTCGGTACTGCCGCATCGATCTTTGCGGCAAGAATGTTCCAGTCGTCATAGCCGAACTGGGCCGAGACCAGTTCCAGTGCCTTGCTGTGGGAGAGTTCGACATTCTGTTCGGCAAGCGCCTCGCGCAGGCTTTTTGCCATCAGTTTTGCATCGCGGAAATCGCGCATGACATCATCCTTTCAACGGACGAACGGCCAAATCAGTGCCCGCATTGCTGATCCGTTCGTCATCATTGACCGGATGGTCGAGGATGATGGTCGGTGGATGCATTCACCATGGCTGGAAGCCGCGGGCGGCGGGCCGCACCCGGCCATAAGAACTGGTAACGCAGCGGATTGTCGCAGGCAAGTGGATCCGCAGCCGTTCCCGACGCGCCGTTCACCACTTGATGGAAAGGCGATTGCAACTTTGAGGACAAGGTCTTAGCTTCCTGGCACTTCAATGGCAGGCAAGACTATGGAACTCTCCGGCAAGCGCATTCTCCTCATCATCTCGGGCGGCATCGCGGCCTATAAGAGCCTCGACCTGATCCGCCGGCTGCGCGAGCGCGGCGCGGAAGTCCGGCCGCTGATGACGAAATCGGCGCAGGAATTCGTCACGCCGCTTGCCGTCGGCGCGCTGTCTTCAGGCCATGTCTATACCGAACTGTTTTCGCGCGAAGACGAGCAGGATGTCGGGCACATAAGGCTGGCGCGCGATTGTGATCTCGTTCTGATCGCACCCGCCACGGCCAACCTGATGGCGAAGATGGCGCATGGCCTGGCCGACGATCTGGCGAGCACCGTTCTGCTTGCGACCGACCGGCCGGTTCTCGTCGCACCTGCGATGAACCCGAAGATGTGGAATGCGGCTCCAACCCGCCGCAATGTCGATGTTCTCAAGCGGGACGGCATTTCCTTCGTTGGCCCGATGGCAGGCGAAATGGCGGAAAGCAATGAGGCAGGTATCGGGCGAATGGCCGAACCGCTGCAGATTACGGCCGCGGTTATCGATCTTCTCGATAGTGGAGCGAAACCGCTTGAAGGCCGAACCGCGATCGTTACGTCCGGCCCGACCCATGAACCGATCGACCCGGTACGCTACATCGCCAACCGATCTTCCGGCCGCCAGGGGCATGCTATTGCCGCAGCGCTGGCAAAGCTCGGCGCAAAAGTTACGCTGGTTTCCGGCCCGGTGACGATCCCCGATCCAGCCGGCGTGACGACCGTTCATGTGGAGACGGCAAGCGAGATGCTGGATGCCGTCACCTCGCAATTGCCCGCGGATATCGCGGTGATGGTGGCGGCCGTTGCAGACTGGCGCGTGGTTTCTTCCGCCGACCAGAAGATAAAGAAGCAGCCGGGCGAGGCCCCTTCCCCGCTGCAGCTGGCGGAAAATCCGGATATCCTGAAAACCGTCGGCCACCATGCGAAGCGCCCGAAGCTCGTTGTCGGCTTTGCGGCCGAAACGCAGAATGTCGAGGCAAACGGCCGCGCCAAGCTGGAGCGCAAGGGCGCCGACATGATCGTCGCCAACGACGTTTCGCCGGAAACCGGCGTGATGGGCGGCGATAGAAACCGCGTGAAGATCATTTCAGCTCAGGGCATCGATGAATGGCCCGATCTTGCAAAAGATGAGGTTGCCGGACGGCTGGCGGCACTGATCGCTTCCAAGCTGCAGAGCTAAGGAGGAGCGAAAACCATGAACCGGTTCACCCGCAGAGGCTTCGACGCCTTCGTGAAGACATTGCCGGGAACGACATTCGTCGACCAGTGGGACAGTCATGTCGCCAAGGTGGGCGACAAGGTGTTCACGCTTCTGAGCGAGGGCGACGAGGCTCGCATCGTGGTGAAATGTTCAGAGGAAAGTTTCGAGATCCTGACGGCGCTCGACGGGATCGGCCAGGCACCCTATTTCGCCAAGCGCAAATGGGTGGAGATCAAGGCGAGTGCGCCACTTTCCGAGGATGAACTCGTGCACTACGTGACCCGCTCCTACGAACTGGTGGCTGCCGGACTGACGAAGAAACTGCGGCTGGAACTTGGGATCACGCTACCCGTGGCGTGAAGATCAGGCGGCCTCTGCGAGCAGCTTCGGCTGAAACAGCAGCGCCTGCATACCATCCGGGCAGACCTTGACGGCGCTGCCATCCGGGATTTCCACCCAGGTATCGGCCTCGTCGTTCAACGGTTCGGAGACGAGGCAATAACCGCTTTTGGCTCCTGCCGGGCCGGCCATAGGTGCTGCATAAAGCGTCGGCGGCTTGTGATCGGTGGCGTAACGCACGGCGTAAAGCTGCTTGCCGTTAGAGAAACAAGCGGTAAAGCGCACCAGCGCCTCGCCGGATTTTTCCATCGACAGCGCCTCGACCGTGGCCACGGCCTTTTCCATTGCGCCCAGCGGATCGGCATCGAGGCCGAACTGCAGCGCGAGAAGGAAGATCATTTCGCTATCGGTCGTGCCGGTTCGTGCACTGAACAGATCATCGGAGAGCATGCTTTCCAGGCGGCGGCGAATGCGATCGAAATTGGCGATCTGGCCGTTATGCATGAACGACCAATGGCCGTGAACGAAGGGATGACAGTTGTCGCGCCGGGTTGCGCCCGTTGTTGCTGCGCGGACATGAGCGAGGAAAAGCGATGATCGGATCTGCCTTGCGAGGCTCCTCAGATTGCAGTCGGACCAGGCTGGCAGAACGTCGCGATAACGACCCGGCTCAGGCCTGTCGCCATACCAGGCGATGCCGAAACCATCTCCGTTTGTCGCCGTCTTGGCGCGGGTTGCACAATGGGATTGCTCTATGAGGGAATGGGCAGGTGATGAAACAAGCTCTTCCAGATAAAGCGGTTCGCCTCGATAGGCAGCCCAGCGGCACATGGATTTCTAACTCCGATAGAGATCGCGGCCAAACGCGGCGCATTGGAAGGAGGGTCGGGTTATTCGCCTAATGAAAAGTTAAGCTAATAGTATTCGTGACGGAAATGCGACGGGAGAAACTTCACGTTTTGCAACGCACATTAAGACTGTTGTGTGCCTGCAACGCTTTTCGGCTTGCGTGCACGGTACCGTACAGACCGCCCCATTTGCGGCCATTCCGTGGCATCAAGGGTTGCCGATGTTCCACCTCGGCCTAGATAAGAACCCATGTCGCAACAAGCAAAGCCACGTGAAGCCCGGGATTCTTCCGGTTTCACACCATCCGGAGCAGTGGTTTCGGGTCTTCTCAGAGACTTCGACCGATGGGCACTGTTCCTCGATATTGACGGGACGCTGATCGATCTGGCAGCCACGCCCGACGGGATCGTCGTTCCACCGAATCTCCCCACCACTCTTCACACGATCTCTAAAAAACTCGGTGGCGCTCTGGCGCTGGTGACAGGTCGCGCCCTACCTTATGCCGACCGGCTTTTCGAACCCTACCGGTTTCCGATCGCGGGCCTTCATGGCGCTGAACGACGGATGTCGGATGGCCTCATTGAGCGTGTCACCGCGACACCGGAATTCGAAGTGCTGAAGGAACGCCTTGCGACAGAGGCCGCAGGACTGGACGGCGTGCTGATCGAGGACAAGGGGGCCGCAATCGGCGCGCATTACCGACAGGCCCCGCAGCTTCAGGCCCAGCTTGAAGCGCTGATGGAACGCGCCGCCATCGATGCAGGCAGCGACTTCATTTTGCAGCGCGGCAAGATGGTGATCGAACTTCGCCCGGCGCGAGCCAGCAAGGGTGAAGCCGTACGACACTTCCTCAGCGAACCCTGTTTTGAAGGCCGCTTACCGGTTGCGATCGGTGACGATCTGACCGACGAAGCCATGTTTGCGACCGCCAATGCGCTTGGCGGGCTGTCGATCAGAATCGGCGAGGCGACCCTGCCTGACGGAAAAACCACGCAGGCGGCGATGCTTATCTCTTCCGCAGCCGAGCTGCGCGATATTCTGGCTGGTCTTTCTCGATAATGCGCCGGCTGTACTTCATCATTGGAAGGAATTTAATTTGAGCCGCCTTGTGGTCGTTTCGAACCGTGTCACCGTTCCCAAAAAGGCTGGCGATGCGCCGGCCGGCGGTCTTGCCGTTGCCTTGCAGGCGGCGCTCGAAGAGCGCGGCGGCATTTGGATGGGCTGGTCCGGCAATTCGAGCGGCGAACGTGAGCCGGAAAAACTGGATATCCGCGAGCATGGCAACATCACCTATGCGCTGACGGATCTGACGGATACGGATGTCGAGGAATATTACCACGGTTTTGCCAACCGGGTGCTCTGGCCGATCTGCCATTACCGGCTGGACCTTGCGGAATATGGCCGCAAGGAAATGGCCGGTTATTTCCGCGTCAACCGTTTCTTCGCCCACAAGCTGGCGCCGCTTCTGAAGGAAGACGACATCATCTGGGTGCATGACTACCACCTGATCCCGCTTGCTTCCGAACTGCGGCAGATGGGCTTCAAGAACAAGATCGGGTTCTTCCTGCACATCCCCTGGCCGCCGGCAGATGTGCTTTTCGCCATGCCGGTGCACGAACAGATCATGCGCGGACTGTCGCAATATGATCTCGTCGGTTTCCACACGGATTTCGATCTCGACAACTTCGGCGGCGGACTGGTGCGCGAGGGAATTGGCGAACGTCTGGAGGGAGGCAATAAATTCTCCACCTATGGCCGGACCTTTAAGGGCGGCGCCTATCCGATTTCCATCGAGACCGAAGCCTTTTCCAAATATGCGGTGAAGGCATCGCGCAATACGATGGTGAAGAAAGCCAAGGAAAGCATCGAGGGCCGCGATCTCATCATCGGCGTGGACCGGCTGGATTATTCCAAGGGCATTACCCAGCGTATCGATGCGTTCGAACAGTTCGTGCGGCTGAACCCGGCCTACCAGAACAAGGTCACCTATCTGCAGGTCACGCCAAAATCGCGATCCGAGGTTCCGGAATACGAGCAGATGCAGCGCACGGTCGCCGAGCAGGCAGGTCGCGTCAACGGCGCTCTCGGCCAGGTGGACTGGACGCCGATCCGCTATGTGAACCGCTCCGTGCCGCGGCCGCTTCTCGCCGGCCTCTACCGCCTTGCGAAGATCGGCCTCGTCACGCCGCTGCGTGACGGCATGAACCTTGTCGCAAAGGAATATGTCGCGGCGCAGGACCCGGAAGATCCGGGCGTGCTGGTTCTCTCCCGTTTCGCCGGCGCCGCCCGCGAACTGACAGGCGCGCTGCTGGTCAATCCTTACGATATCGAAGGGACGGCGCATGCGATCGCACGTGGTCTCAGCATGTCGCTCGACGAGCGCAAGCAGCGGTGGGAAAAGATGATGAACCACCTGCTCGAATACGACATCAACCGCTGGTGCGACGATTTCCTCAAGGATCTGACAGCGGATTAAACGAGCCCGACCTGGCTAGGAAAGGCTGTCACTTTCCTTGCCAAGGGCGAGACGCTAAAGCTCTGGCATGTTCCAGCTAGAGCAAGCCGCCACATTCGAGCAGATCATCAAGAAAAGCCGGTTCCTCGCGATCGCGCTTCCCGTTGCGAACGAAGAGGAAGCGAAGGCAGCGCTCGCGACGCATTCCGATGCCGACGCCAACCATAATTGCTGGGCATGGCGGACCGGTGCGGCCTATCGGTTTTCCGATGACGGGGAGCCGAGCGGTACGGCGGGCAAACCTATACTGGCTGCAATCGACGGCCAGTCGCTGACCAATGTCGTGGTGATCGTCACCCGCTGGTTCGGCGGGATCTTGCTCGGTAGCGGAGGCCTTGTGCGCGCCTATGGCGGCACGGCGGCGGGTTGCCTGAGAAACGCGCCGATGATCGAGCTGAAACCTTCCGTCGAAGGGCTTGTACGTGTCGAGTTCTCTGATCTGGCGCGCGTGAAGGCGCGGCTTCAGGCGATCGCTGACCTTGCGATTGCCGAGGAGCAGTTTACCGCAACCGGAGCCGACCTGCATCTTCGGGTTCCGGAGACAGAGATCGAAACCGTATCACGGCTTGTCTCCGACCTGACAAGCGGCAGGTCGGAGCTGAAGATCGATTGATCGGGATCACGCCGCCTTGGCGACGTGATATTCCTTGATGGCGGCCATCTTGATCGAAGGATAACGCTCGGCCTCGTAACGCAGCGAAAACGCATCCTGCGCCAGGAAAACCGGATCGCCATCGAGGTCGCGGGCGATATCGCCGCGCTTGACGGTGATGAATTTTTCCATGTCGACCTTGTTGTCCGACGAAACCCAGCGGCAGACCGAGAAGCGCGACATTTCGAAACTGACCGGCAGGCTGTATTCCGCCGAAAGCCGTTCCTTCAAGACGTCGAGCTGCAGCGCGCCGACCACGCCGACAATAGCGGGCGAGCCGTCTTCCGGCTGGAAGAGCTGCACGACGCCCTCTTCCGCCATCTGCTGCAGGGCTTCCTTGAGCTTTTTCGCCTTCATCGCATCGCCTAGCCGCACGCGGCGGAGGATTTCCGGCGAGAAGTTAGGAACACCCTGGAAGACCAGCGATTCACCTTCGGTCAGCGTGTCACCGATACGCAGCGTGCCGTGGTTCGGAATGCCAACCACGTCACCGGCATAGGCCGTATCAGCGATATGGCGCTGGGAAGCAAAGAAGAACTGCGGTGCCGTGAGGCCCAACTGCTTGCCGGTGCGGGCAAGCCTGGCCTTCATGCCGCGTTCAAGCTTGCCGGAGCAGATACGGGCAAACGCGATACGGTCGCGATGGTTCGGGTCCATGTTGGCCTGGATCTTGAAGACGAAGGCCGTCATCTTGTCTTCGGCGGCATGAACGGTGCGGATATCAGCAACCTGGTCGCGCGGCGGCGGGGCGAAATCACCCAATGCGTTGATCAGATCGCGAACACCGAAATTGCGGAGCGCCGAACCGAAGAAGACCGGCGTCATGTGCCCTTCGAGAAAGGCTTGACGATCAAACGGGCGGCAGGCTTCGAGCGCGAGTTCCACTTCTTCGACGAAGGCCGCGCGCTCGTTTTCCGGCAGACGGTCGGCGACCGCCTGCGGACCGTTGACGGAGATGGAATCTTCGCTGTCGGGACCGCGAACCTTGTTTTCGGCAAGATGATAGGAGCCGCAGAAGCTTTTGGAGCGGCCGATCGGCCAGGTGATCGGGGCGGTATCCAGCGCCAGCTTTTCCTCGACTTCATCGAGGACTTCGAAAATGTCGCGACTTTCACGATCCATCTTGTTGACGAAGGTGATGATCGGGATATCGCGCATGCGGCAGACTTCGAAAAGTTTCAGCGTCCGCGGCTCGATACCCTTGGCGGCATCGATGACCATGATGGCGGCATCCACCGCCGTCAGCGTGCGATAAGTGTCGTCGGCGAAGTCTTCGTGACCCGGCGTATCGAGGATATTGAAGACCTTGTCGTTATATTCGAAGGTCATCACCGAGGTGACGACCGAGATGCCGCGCTCGCGCTCGATCTTCATCCAGTCGGACCGCGTCTGGATGCGATCCTTCTTCGCCTTGACCTCACCAGCGAGCTGGATGGCGCCGCCGAACAGAAGCAGCTTTTCGGTCAGCGTCGTCTTGCCCGCGTCCGGGTGGGCGATGATCGCAAATGTACGGCGGCGGGAAACCGCCTCTGCCAGAGTTTCGGCCATGTCAGCAACAATCCTTCGAGTTGCCGCGTATCTAGCGACTTAGTGGATAAGTTTCAATTCGTGTTTGACCCCGGCGACTATCACCGGGCTAATGAGGAGATGAACGCTCACACTTCTTCTTCGCCCAAGCTCAATCTCATCCGCCTGGAGAATGGCGATGGACTGGACCTGCCCTCCTATGAAACCGGCGGTGCGGCAGGCATGGATCTTCGTGCGGCGGTGGCCGACGCCGAGCCCATGACGCTTGCACCGGGAAAACGGGCACTCGTGCCGACCGGCTTCATTTTCGAGATCCCGGCCGGTTATGAGGCGCAGATTCGCCCCCGCTCCGGTCTAGCGTTCAAGAACGGCATCACCTGCCTCAATACGCCCGGTACGATCGACAGCGATTATCGTGGCGAAGTGAAGGTGCTGCTGATCAATCTCGGTGAGCAAGACTTCATCATTAGTCGCGGAATGCGGATTGCCCAGATGGTAATCGCGCCGGTAACGCAGGTGCGCGTCGCCGAGATCAGCGACGTGACCGAAACCGTGCGCGGTGCAGGCGGCTTCGGTTCGACCGGGGTCTGACGCCGCTTTCCGGCCGCGCCAGCATTGATAGCTGTCAAGATTGCCTCTTTTGCAGCATGCGATTGCGCCACGCCGCCTGTCGGGAGAAGGATATTTCGCCTTTTTTCGATGCGACAAGACAAATTCATCCTCGCCTCTTTCTCCATCGGACACTATTTTCGGTCACCTGTTCTAGTGGAGAAACGACAATGTCGGACAAGAAGCCGGGCCGCGGCCGGATCTATTCCTCGATCACCGAAACGATCGGCGACACGCCGCTCGTAAAGCTGGACAAGCTGGCGAAGGAAAAGGGCGTGAAGGCCACGATCCTCGCCAAGCTCGAATTCTTCAACCCGATTGCCTCCGTCAAGGACCGTATCGGCGTCGCGATGATCGAGAGCCTGGAAGCACAGGGCAAGATCGCGCCGGGCAAGACGACGCTTGTCGAGCCGACTTCGGGTAATACGGGTATTGCGCTTGCCTTTGCGGCAGCCGCCAAGGGTTACAAGCTGATCCTGACCATGCCGGAAACTATGTCGGTCGAGCGACGCAAGATGCTGGCGCTTCTCGGCGCCGAACTGGTGCTGACCGAAGGCCCGAAGGGCATGAAGGGCGCGATCGCCAAGGCGGAAGAGCTTGCCGCCACGCTGCCCGATGCGATCATTCCGCAGCAGTTCGAAAATGAGGCCAATCCGGAAATCCACCGCAAGACGACTGCCGAGGAAATCTGGAACGATACCGATGGCAAGGTCGATATCTTCATTGCCGGCATCGGCACCGGCGGCACAATCACCGGCGTCGGTCAGGTTCTGAAGAGCCGCAAGCCTGACGTCAAGGTGATTGCCGTCGAGCCGAAGGAATCTCCGGTCCTTTCCGGCGGCGAGCCAGGTCCGCACAAGATCCAAGGCATCGGTGCGGGCTTTGCGCCGAAAATCCTCGATACGAAAATCTATGACGAGATCGTCACGGTTGCGAGCAACGACGCATTGGAGACCGCCCGCCACGTGGCCGCCCTTGAAGGCGTGCCGGTCGGCATCTCTTCCGGTGCCGCGTTGAAGGCTGCCATCCAAGTCGGCAGCCGTGCGGAAAACGCCGGCAAGACAATTGTCGTCATCATCCCTTCCTTCGCCGAGCGTTATCTCTCGACCGCGCTGTTCGACGGGCTGGGCGGCTAAGTCGCCTTACTCAAGCCGCCGCGATGGCCAGCCGCTCGCTGGCCATGCGGTAGGAAATCGCTTCCGCCAGATGCGGCCGGCCAACGGTCGGTTTGCCGTCAAGATCGGCGAGCGTGCGAGCCACTTTCAGCACCCGATGATATCCGCGGGCGGAGAATTTCAGTTTCTCCGCCGCATCCCTCAGCAATTGCAGGCCGGATGGATCAGGCTCGGCCACCTTCTCGATGAGTGCCGTGGAGCAGCGCGCATTGGTGAGCGGCCCAGACAGGCCTGCCGCCAGATAACGATCCTGCTGCAGTTCTCTCGCGGCATGAACGCGCTTGGCGACATCGGCACTGCTTTCCGCAGGTGCCGGCCTGATCAAGTCAGAAGCCGACACTGCCGGCACATCGATGCGGATATCGATACGATCCATCAGCGGGGCGGAGATACGCGCCTGATAATCGGCGGCACAGCGCGGACCTCTGGCGCAGGAATGGCCGGGCTCACCCGCCATGCCGCAGCGGCAGGGGTTCATCGCCGCGATAAGCTGGATGCTGGCCGGATAGGAAACACGGTGATTGGCGCGGGCGATGACACATTCGCCGGTTTCCAGCGGCTGGCGCAGGGCATCCAGCACCTGGGGCGAGAATTCCGGAAACTCATCGAGGAACAGGACGCCGTGATGGGCGAGCGATGCCTCGCCCGGTTTTGCCCGCAAGCCACCTCCGACGAGCGCCGCCATGGTCGCCGAATGATGAGGCGTGCGATAGGGTCGACGATCCGAAAGCTTTCCACCCGAAAGCTGGCCGGCAATCGAGTGAATCATCGAGACTTCCAGCAGTTCGGCTGCCGAAAGCGGCGGGAGGATAGAGGGAAGTCGTGCCGCCAGCATCGACTTGCCGGAACCAGGCGGACCAACAAAAAGTAGATTATGTCCGCCAGCCGCCGCGACTTCCAAGGCACGCTTGGCGCTTTCCTGTCCCTTGATCTCGGCCAGATCCGGCAGGTTGGCCGGCAGAGCGCGGATTGCCGGTTGCGGACGCGATATGACCTGCGTGCCGCGAAAATGATTGGCGAGCGCGATCAGGCTGCGCGGCGCGATGATGTCCACATCTGGTCCGGCCCAAGCCGCTTCCGATCCGCTATCCGCCGGGCAGATCAAACCCTTACCGACGGCATTGGCGCTGATCGCCGCCGGGAGCGCACCGGCGACCGCAGCCAGCGTGCCGTCGAGATTCAATTCGCCGATGACGACATGATCGGAGACCGCATCCCCTGGAATAGCACCAAGTGCCGTCATCAGGCCGAGTGCGATGGCGAGATCGAAATGCGAGCCTTCCTTCGGCAGATCCGCCGGCGCGAGATTAACGGTAACCTTTTTAGACGGCATGGCGAGGCCGGAGGCGTGGAGTGCGGCCTGCACCCGCTCGCGGCTTTCTGCAACCGCCTTATCCGGCAGGCCAACGATATGCATGCCCATCTTGCCCGGGCCGACCATGACCTGTACGTCGACGGGAACACCTTCTATGCCCTGGAATGCAATGGTACTGACGCGTGAAACCATGCCAATCGCTCCCACAGATCATGTCCGGAACGACGGCCCTGCCCCCACGGCTTGCCTTCGCCCCAATACAACCATAAGCTGACACGGCGCGGAAATTTAAACAAGAACAAAAATCGAACAAACTAAACAAAAAAGGCGCCCGGTCAGGCGCCTCTCTGTCGAATCAAAGACTAAACTCAGTTGAGCTTGGCTTCGATCGCATCCCACATCAAGCTTGCGACATCGGCGCCGCCGAATTTCTTCACTTCGCGGATGCCTGTCGGCGAAGTTACGTTGATTTCGGTCATGTAGTCGCCGATCACGTCGATGCCGACGAAGATGAAGCCGCGCTCGCGCAGAGCCGGTCCGATACGGGCGCAGATTTCCTTTTCACGGGTCGCCAGTTCGGTAGGCTCGGCGCGGCCGCCGACATGCATGTTGGAGCGGCTGTCGGTTTCCGCTGGCACACGGTTGATCGCACCGACCGGCTCGCCATCGACGAGCAGGATACGCTTGTCGCCCTTGCGAACCTCCTTCAGATAGCCTTGCGCGATATAGGGCTCGCCGCGATACATCTGGCCGAACATTTCCAGAAGCGAGGTGAAGTTGCGATCGTCGCGGGCGGAATGGAAGACGCCGGCGCCGCCATTGCCGTAAAGCGGCTTCAGGATGATATCGCCCAACTCGTGACGGAAGGCGGCAATTTCTTCAGGATCACGCGAGATCAGCGTCGGCGGCATCAGGTCGGCGAATTCGGTGACGAAGATCTTTTCCGGCGAATTGCGCACCCAGGCCGGATCGTTGACGACAAGTGTCTTCGGGTGGATGCGCTCCAGAAGATGGGTCGAGGTGATATAGCCCATGTCGAATGGCGGATCCTGACGCAGAAGCACGACGTCCATCTGCGAGAGATCCACACGCTGCCTTTCGCCGAGGGTGAAATGATCGCCCTTGATGTCGCGCACCTGCAGTGGCTCGACGGCCGCAAAGATCTTGCCGTCGCGCATGGTCAGGCGGTCGGGCGTGTAATGGAAAAGCTCGTAGCCGCGCGATTGCGCCTCCAAGGTCATTGCGAAGGTGGAATCGCCAGCAATGTTGATGCTGGAAATATGGTCCATCTGGATTGCGACCTTGCGAACATGCGCCATTAGTTTCGTCCCCGATAAAGATGCCGCCTGAATTTGGGCTTGCCTGATTTAGGATGGCATAGGCTCGAAAGCAATGCGGCCGGGAACAATCCCGACCGCACAGATTAAACTCATCCGCATCCGGTCGTTCAGGCGACCGGTTCGGCCACTGCGGCAGGGGCCCTGGCGGGCACAGAAGCCTCCAGTCGCTTGCCTGTTTCGGCGTCAAAGAAATGCAGTTTGGACGGGTCGATTGCGATCCGCATGTTGTCGGAAATCTCGGCTTCGCCGGAGAGTGCGATTGTAACCGCCTGATCGCCGACCAGTCCATGGGCCAGCCGCTGCGAGCCGAGTTCCTCGACATATTCGACGGTAAACTGCATGCCTCCATCGGACGATACCACGCGAAGGTCCTCGGCGCGCAGGCCGACCGTGACGGCACCGGATGTGGGCGCATAACCGCCCAGCGAAATCTGCGACGGGCCGATGGCGAGCCTGTCGCCCTGCAGTTCCGCCTTGACGAGGTTCATGGCCGGAGAGCCGATGAAGCTTGCCACGAAGGTCGAGGCGGGGGTGTGATAGACGTCCAGCGGAGAGCCGACCTGTTCAATCTGTCCCCCGTTCAGCACAACGAGGCGATCCGCCAGCGTCATCGCTTCCAGCTGGTCGTGGGTGACGTAGATGGAGGTCGTGCCGAGGCGGCGTTGCAGGCGCTTGATTTCACCGCGCATGGAGACGCGCAGCTTGGCATCGAGGTTCGACAGCGGCTCGTCGAAGAGGAAGGCGGCCGGCTTGCGGACGATGGCGCGACCCATGGCGACGCGCTGACGCTGGCCACCGGAGAGCGCACGCGGCTTGCGATCGAGATACTGGGTGATTTCCAGCATGCGGGCAGCTTCATTGACGCGCGCGTCGATCTCGGTCTTCGGCGTCTTGCGGTTCTTCAACCCGTATTCGAGGTTCTGGCGCACCGTCATATGCGGGTAAAGCGCATAGTTCTGGAACACCATGGCGATATCGCGGTCGGCCGGTTCGATCTGGTTGACCACGCGGTCGCCGATCTTCACCGTGCCTTCGGAAATGGCCTCCAGGCCTGCGACCATGCGCAGAAGCGTGGACTTGCCACAGCCCGAAGGGCCGACCAGGACGATGAACTCACCGTCCTTTATGTCGAGATTGATGTCGGTGACGGCACGTACGCCGCCATTATAGATCTTGCCAACGCTGCTGATGTCGATCGCGGCCATTGTTATCGTTCCTTACTTGTCGCTTTCGGTCAGGCCCTTGATGAACCAGCTCTGGAAAATCACCACGATTGCTACGGGCGGAAGCATGGCGAGAACCGCCAGGGCAAATGCCTCGTTGTAATCGGGAATGTTCGAGCCGACCCAAACCTGCAGGATGGATTTGATGCCGCGCATCAGGGTGAAGAAGCTCTCGTCGGTCGTCATCATCATCGGCCAGAGATACTGGTTCCAGCCATAAACGAACATGATGATGAAGATGGCGGCGATCATGGTGCGAGAGATCGGCACCAGGATGTCGATGAAAAACTTGAATGGACCTGCGCCATCGATACGTGCCGCTTCCAGCAGTTCTTCCGGTACGGATTTGAAGAACTGGCGGAAATAGAAGGTGCCGGTGGCGGACGCCAGAAGCGGCACGATCAGGCCGGTGTAGCTGTTCAACAGGCCCAGGTTCGACATGACCTGATAGGAGGGCATGATGCGCACTTCGAGCGGTAGAAGCAGCGTGGTGAAGATCACCCAGAAGGAGAGCGTCGCCATGGGGAAGCGGAAATAGACGATGGCATAGGCGGCCAGCATCGACAGGACAATCTTGCCTGCGGCAAAACCGATGCCGAGGATGAGCGAGTTCATCACCATGCGGGCGCCGGTGATATCGCCGGTAAAGCCGCCCTTCTGTGTCAGGACCTTTTCGTAGGTGGCGATGAAATTGTCACCCCAGGCGAGCGACAGGCCATTCATGTGAATGTCGGCGGCCGTGTGGGTGGAGGTCATGAAGGCGACCACGACCGGCATGCAGAGAAACAGCGAGCCGAGAATGAGGACGAGGTGATCGGAAAACTTGGTGCGATACATGGCCTTATCCTCTCAATTGTAGTGAACGCGCCGCTCGATGAAGCGGAACTGGAAGATGGTGAGGACGAAGACGACGATCATCAGGATGACCGACTGCGCCGAGGAGCCGCCAATATCGTTGCCGCGGAAACCATCGGCATAGACCTTGTAGACCAGCGTCACCGGGTTGTTGGCAGGCTTGTCCTTGACCATAACGTCGATGATGCCAAACGTGTCGAACAGCGCGTAGGTGACGTTGATGGTCAGAAGGAAGAATGCAGTCGGTGCCAGAAGCGGCAGGATGACCGTCCAGAATCGGCGCAGGCCCGAGCGGCAGTCGATCATCGCCGCTTCGCGCACGGAGACGGGAACATTCTGCAGGCCCGACAGGAAGAAGATGAAATTGTAGGGGATCTGCTTCCAGACGGCGACCACGGTCATCGCGAAGGCCGTGTCGTAATAGTTCAGGCCCACCTGCATGTGCCAGCCGAAATAAGACATCATCTTCACGAAGGGGCCGACATGCTGGTCGAAGATCATCATGCCGATCAGGCCCGAGACGGGTGCTGCAATGGCGTAGACGGCGATCAGCAGCGTCTTGTAGGTCGAGGCCCCGCGGATTACACGGTCGGCCTTGACGGCGAGCAGCAATCCCAGCGAGAGCGACAGGAAGGTGACGAGCACAGTGAAGACGGCGGTAAACAGCGCGATCGACTGATATTCGGAGCTGAAGATCACGTCGGTGTAATTGCTTAAGCCCACGAATGTCGAGCCGAAGCCAAACGGGTCCTCGAGGTAAAAGGACGAGCTTACCGCCTGGACCGAGGGCCAGTAGAAAAAGATGAAGATTACCGCGAGCTGCGGAAACAGGAACAGATAGGGCAGAACGGGCGAGGTGAACTGCACACGCTTCATTTCTTCTGCTGCAACGGCAGGCTTCTTGCTGCGTGCGTTCCCCCGGTAGCCGAGGCGGGACAGGAAACCACCGGGTTGCGGTTGTGACGTCGTATAGGCCACGAATTCTCCCCTTTCTTGCAATTACAAAAGAGCCCGCCCGCCCTTGAAAAGAGCGGACGGACCATGATGGGAGATGGCTATCAGCCGGCGGTCTTGGCGAAACGGGTGAGGAGGTCGTTGCCTTCCTTCTCGATGGTTTCGAAGGCCTTCTGGACGGTCGTTTCACCCGAGAAGATCTTGTTGTATTCGCGTTCCATGATGGAACGGATCTGCGGGTAGAAGCCGAGGCGGTAGCCCTTGGACCATTCGCCCGACGGCAGCATCAGCTGCTTGATGCCGACTTCAGCAACCGGTTTTTTTTCGTAGTAGCCTTCCTTCTTGGCCAGTTCGTAAGCAGCCTTGGTGATGGCGACGTAACCGGTAGCCTGGTGGTAGAACTTCTGGATTTCCGGCGAGGTCAGGAACTGGAAGAAGTCAGCCGTGCACTTGTTTTCGGCTTCCGGCTTGCCGGCCATTGCAAAGAGAGCAGCACCACCGATGAAGGTGTTCGTGCCGGCGCCCTTGATGCTCGACCAGTAGGGCAGGAAGTCAGCCGAGAACGGCATGGAAGCGGTCTTCTGCAGGCCACCGAAGGAGCCGGAAGAACCGATCCACATGGCCACCTTGCCTTCTTCGAAAGGCTTCTGGTTGTCGTTCCAGCTTGCGCCGTAGAACTTGTAGAGACCTGCGTCAGACCAGGCCTTCAGCTTTTCGAACATCATGACAAGGTTCTTGTCGGTGAGGTTCATCTTGGTGTCGACAACACTGTCGTAACCGTTGTTGTTGTTGGCGAACTGGATGTTCTGGCGCGAGAAGAAATTCTCGGTGAACTGCCACGTGAGCTGCGAAGCGGTCATCGGGATGAAGCCGGCTTCCTTGAGCTTGGGAGCAACAGCTTCAAACTCTTCCCAGGTCTTCGGCACGGCAACGCCGGCCTTTTCGAAAGCCTGCGGGTTGACGTACATGATAGGCGCCGAAGAGTTGAACGGCATGCCGATGAACTTGCCCTTCGAGTCAGCGTAGAAATAGCGAACGCCCTCGATGAACGCATTTCGGTCGAACTTGTAACCTACGTTGTTGATCAGGTCTTCGGCGGCGACGGTTGCGCCCTTGGCGTTGATGATGGTGGCAGCACCGGCATCGAATACCTGAAGGATGTTCGGCTGTTCGCCCGAACGGAAAGCGGCGATGCCGGTTGCCAGAGCTTCTTCGTAGGTGCCCTTGGAGATCGGAGTCAGAGCGCAAGCGGTCTGCGAAGCGTTGAACTTCTGCGACACTTCGTTGATGACTTCACCGTTACGGCCGCCCATGCCGTGCCACCAGGTGATGTTGGTTGCTGCGAGCGAGGAGGTTGCAGACATTGCAACTGCCATCGCGGCCATCGAAAACTTCTTGATCATGGTCATGGTTTCGTCCTCTCCGCCTTGGTTGGATCGAGGACCGCAATAGGGCCTGGTCGTGACAGGCTCTTAACAATTCTGTTTCAGATTTGTGACGTTTGCACAGCTTTGCAAAAACTTCACAACACCGTCAAAAAGCATCCGGAAAATGCCGGGGCAAACGCCAGGGCAGGACGGCGATAATATCGTAACGGCAGGATAGAAGATGGGCGTCACAGCGGCGCGACAGCCAGATATCGCTTGCAGCCCTTATCCGCCTTTGGGCGCCGTAACCGACCGCATCGATCGCGTCAGCTTCTCGGGCGCGCGCCTTGACCTCGACAAACAGGATAAGAGTGTTTTTGCGGGCGACGATATCGATTTCGCCGAGCGGTGTCCGGTATCGGAACTTCAGGATTCGATACCCTTTAAAGAGAAGATAGAGAGCTGCGAGATATTCGGAGACGTGGCCGCGCCGTTCGGCGCGCCGGCGTTTATGCCGCCTGTCCTCGGCTCCTCGGCCCATCAGCCTTCATCCTTGTCCTTCATGGCGGCATCTTTCATGGTGACCAGCCGTTGATAGAGGTCTCGCTTCGAAAGGCCTGTCAGACGTGCTGCTTCCGCCGCGGCCTTTGCCGCGGGCATGGAAGACGACAACTCCTCCAGCAATACATCGACATCGACCGCCGCCGGCACATCATCATAGGCAGGCGGCCCGACGAGGAAGACGATCTCACCCTTGACGTTGCGACCGTCGAAGGCTTCAGCAAGCTCTCCGAGCGACGCGCGGCTGATCTCCTCGAAGGCCTTGGTCAGTTCGCGGCCAACACAAGCCGCGCGGCCCGGCCCCAGAACATCGGCGGCGGAGGCCAGCGTCGCGGTGATGCGATGCGGAGATTCAAAGAATATAAGCGTTGCTGGAATTTTCGACAGTTCCGCCAGTCGGTCGCGGCGTCCTTTTTCCTTCACCGGCAGAAACCCGGCAAACAGGAAAGCATCATTCGGAAGACCGGAAGCAACCAGCGCGGCGAGAGGCGCCGAAGCGCCGGGAATGGGGACTACCCGATGGCCCGCTTCGATGGCCAGTTGGCCGAGCCGATAACCCGGATCGGAGACAAGCGGCGTGCCGGCATCGGAGACCAGTGCCACGGACTTGCCCTGTTCCAGCGCCGCCAGCAGCCTGGGCCCCATCTCGTCGGCATTATGTTCGTGATAGGCATAGGGCTTGTTGGCGATGCCGTAACGGTCAAGAAGCACACGAGTGACGCGCGTGTCCTCGCAGGCCAGCACGTCGGCACCGGCGAGCGTTTCCAGCGCGCGTAGCGTGATGTCGCCGAGATTACCGATCGGCGTTGCAACCAGATACAGCGCCGGCTCCAGCGGGCGCGACGGCACGAAAGTGTTGGCAACACGGTAACCCCGGGTCGCTTCAGAGGGTCCAGCCACGAGCTTTTCAATTCAGTTGGATGATCATAAGCCCTTTATGGTCAAGGCGATGGCGGCCTGCAAGCGGCAGAAGGCCAAGTTTTCTGTGTGCAGCTCCGTCGCGAGTGCCGAAATGAAGCTGACACCCCGCTTATCCTCTTGCGTTGAAAGGTCGATCTCTGCCATTTTGCCCGTCCACATCGTCCGGCTTGCGAAAGCCGAAGAATATCAGGTGCCCCACCTCCCGGGACGCCCAGGTCGAAAGCGGTTGAGTCCATGCGTATTACTCTCGAGCGGTCCAATCTTCTGAAATCGTTGAGCCACGTGCACCGCGTGGTCGAGCGCCGCAACACAATCCCGATCCTTTCCAACGTGCTGATGCGCGCCTCCGACGCGAGCGTCGAACTGAAGGCAACCGATCTGGATCTGGAAATCACCGAAGCCGTTCCGGCGATGGTGGAGCAGGCCGGCGCCACCACGGTTCCCGCGCATCTTCTCTACGAAATCGTCCGCAAGCTGCCGGACGGTTCGGAAGTTCTGCTTGCCACCAATCCGGACGGCGGCTCGATGACGGTCCAATCCGGCCGTTCGAAATTCTCGCTGCAATGCCTGCCGGAAACGGATTTCCCGGATCTGACCGCCGGTTCGTTCAGCCACACGTTCAAGCTGAAGGCGACCGATCTCAAGATGCTGATCGACCGCACGCAGTTCGCTATCTCGACGGAAGAGACCCGTTATTACCTGAACGGCATCTTCTTCCACACGATCGAGGCCGGGGGCGACCTGAAGCTGCGTGCCGTTGCGACCGACGGTCACCGTCTGGCGCGCGCCGACGTGCAGGCACCTTCCGGTTCGGAAGGCATGCCGGGCATCATCATTCCGCGCAAGACCGTTGGCGAGCTGCAGAAGCTGGTCGACGATCCGGAAGCACAGGTCACCGTCGAGGTTTCCGACGCAAAGATCCGTCTATCGATCGCCGACATCATCATGACGTCGAAGCTGATCGACGGCACGTTCCCGGATTACCAGCGTGTCATCCCGACCGGCAACGACAAGGAAATGCGCGTCGATTGCCAGACCTTCACCAAGGCCGTCGATCGCGTTTCGACCATTTCGTCCGAGCGCGGCCGTGCGGTAAAGCTTGCCCTGACGGACGGCCAGCTGATGCTGACGGTCAACAATCCAGATTCGGGGAGCGCCACGGAAGAAGTCGCGGTCGGATATGAAAACGATCCGATGGAAATCGGCTTCAACGCAAAATATCTGCTCGACATCACGGCCCAGCTTTCGGGCGACGACGCCATCTTCATGCTTGCGGATGCGGGTTCGCCGACACTGGTCAGAGATACCGCGGGAGACGATGCTCTCTACGTGCTTATGCCAATGCGCGTTTAAGACAATCGAGGCGGCCGGAAATTTCGAGCCGCCTTTTTTATGCCGTTTTCTAATTGCGACATTCTTGCCTGCCTTTGCGTCATCGACCTTGACCCCTGCGGCCGGACGACCAAATAGGCTTGAAAACCGGGAGAGGTAACTAGATGGAATTACGCTTGAAGGAACGGCTCGGCCGTAAGTTCGACGAGGAAATCCGTTTCTTCAAGGGCTGGATGGATGGCCCGAAAAGCGTAGGCGCTATCTGCCCGACCTCTTCCGTCACCGCCAAGCGCATGGCGAGCGTCATCAACCCTTCATCGGGCCTGCCCGTGCTTGAACTCGGCCCGGGCACCGGCGTCATCACCAAGGCGATCCTGGAACGCGGCATTGCGCCGGAGAACTTGGTTTCGATCGAATATTCGACGGATTTCTACCAGAACCTGATCAAGACCTATGAAGGCGTTCACTTCATCAATGGTGACGCTTTCGAACTCGACAAGACGCTTGGCGAGATGAAGTCGGTCATCTTCGACAGTGTGATCTCCGCCATCCCGATGCTGAGCTTTCCGATGGAAAGCCGTATCGCGCTTCTGGAAGACCTGCTCGACCGCATGCCGGCAGGTAGGCCAGTGATGCAGATCACCTATGGCCCGGTCTCGCCGATCATCGCCAATCCGGATCGCTACAAGATCAAGCATTACGATTTCGTCGTGCGGAATATACCGCCGGCGCAGTTGTGGACCTACACCCGGACTTGATTCACACGCGCGTCAACTGGCCGAGGTAAGCGGGATCGATTTCGACCCGCTTTGGAGTTTTGACCGACATGACCTTCGGCCTTTATATCACTCACCCTCAGGTGCGCATCGATCCTGATGTACCGGTGCCGCAATGGAGCCTTTCGGATATCGGCCGGCAGCGCGCCGAGAAGGCTGCGCAGCAGCCTTGGGCGCAAAAGCTTGGCCGGATCGTTTCGAGCGACGAGACCAAGGCGATCGAAACGGCCGAGATCCTGGCGGCCGTTGCCGACGTCTCGATCATGCTTGCCCCGGACACGCATGAGAACGACCGGTCGGCGACCGGCTTTCTCGCACCGCCAGAATTCAAAGCGGCGGCAGACTGGTTCTTCGCCAATCCGACGGAAAGCTTCAAGGGCTGGGAAACGGCCGCGGATGCACAGGCCCGCATTGTTTCGGCTTTCGACCGCATCCTTTCCGACCACAATCCCGACATGCCGATCGCCTTTGTCGGCCATGGCGGCGTCGGCACACTTTTGAAGTGCCATCTGCTGCAGATCCCGATCACAAGAAGCCAAGATCAGCCGGGCGGCGGCGGAAATCTCTTCTGCTTCTCCCTTGCGGATCGGACCATCTCGTGCGACTGGACCCCGATAGAAACATGGCAAGGGGAATGACCAACATGCAAGCGCGTGACCGACTGATCGTGGGCCTCGATATCCCGACCGTTTCCGAAGCCGAAAAAATGGTCGCCACGCTCGGCGAGAGCGTCTCCTTCTACAAAATCGGCTACCAGCTGGTGTTTGCCGGCGGACTGGAATTTGCCCGTGACCTCGCCAAGGACGGCAAGAAGATCTTTCTCGACATGAAGCTTCTCGACATCGACAACACGGTGGCGAAGGGTGTCGAGAACATTGCGAAGATGGGCATGACCATGCTGACGCTGCACGCCTATCCCAAGGCAATGCGGGCCGCGGTGGAAGCTGCCAAAGGTTCGGATCTCTGCCTGCTCGGCGTCACCGTGCTGACCTCGATGGATGCTGCGGACGTGACCGAAGCCGGTTATGCGCAGACGCCGGAGCAGCTGGTTCGCACCCGTGCGGCGCAAGCACGCGACGCCGGCATGGGCGGCATCGTCTGCTCGGCCGAAGAATCCGCCGCCGTGCGCGAAATCGTCGGCGCCGACATGGCAATCGTTACGCCGGGTATTCGCCCGAAAGGCGCGGATGCAGGCGACCAGAAACGTGTCGTGACGCCATTCGACGCCCTGAAAGCAGGCTCGACGCATCTCGTCGTCGGCCGCCCTATCGTCAAGGCTGAAGACCCGAAAGCATCCGCCGAAGCAATTCTTGCCGAAATGCGCGAGGCTCTCTGGCCAGCAAACGACGCCTGATACGCGTAGCTAACTAGCGATTGTTAGCGACCCGATTGCGTGCACCGTCATCGACAATCAGGTTCGGAGAGCCGCCGATCAGGCGGTTATCCGTAACCGTATTGTTGTTAGCGCCGTCATCGTGATCCAGACCCCCGAGCAACATCTTGGGCTGGACGAGGCAATAGCTGTTGAACATGCTGAGTCCTTCCCGACTGCCGATCCACACGGCAGGACGTGCGACCGGCACCTGATACTGGAACGTGTTGCCGCGGATGGTATTGCCCTGCGGTGATTGATGGCGGAACGTGCCGCCCTCGCCGCAATTGCGGTAAAGATAAATACCGCCACTGAGCGGGTTCACGAATGTATTGTTCTCGATGCGATTGTTCGCCGATCCGTCGACGGCAATGACTTCCCGCCATTCGGGGCGGGCCGAAAACGTATTGCCGGTGATGACATTTCCGGCCGATTCCGCATCGAGATAAACGATGGTCGAGCTTGCCTTGCCGGTGAAGCGGGAATTCTGCAGCGTGACTCGTGTCACGCCGGGCGCGAGATAGAGCGGCACCCCGACACTGCCAGAGAATGTAATGTTGTCGAGCAGGACGCCGGTCGGCGCTGCCGCCTGCGCCCGCTGCGTATGTCCGTCCCGGTTCGAGGATGCCTTCACTTCCTTTGCCTGGCCGTTATTGCCCAGGCCCTGGATGCGCAGATCACCCTTGATCTGGCAATTGCGAATGGTGATGTCGGTCGGCACGTCCCATTTTCCGTCGCTTCCCTTGCGGGACTGGATCAGCACCGTCCTCGCCTTGGTTCCAGTGCCGTCAATCATCGCGCCGTTGCAATCGAAAACCACGCCAGAAGCACGACTGCCCGAAAACGTGATGCGCTGGGTGATCTTGTCTCCCTTGTTCAGGCTGACGTCGCATCGAATATCGACCGGTTTTGAATCCTTCTTGGCCGGCGCACGAAGCGCATCCATGACGTTTGCCGGGCAGGCATCGGCCCGCGCATCGGATGATCCGGTGAATATCAGCGAGCCGATCGCCAGAAATACACTCGCTGCCAAAGGGAATGCGTAGCGCACCATATTGACTTGCCTCCTGATTCGCCCGATCTCGAATATACCTAAACTGGAGAGGAGGATATTTGATGACCAAGGGATATTGGATCGCACGAATGGATGTGCATGATCCCGAGCGCTACAAGGATTATGTGGCAGCTGCAAAACCGGCATTCGAGAAATATGGCGCCCATTTTCTGGCGCGCGGCGGCGCAGCGGAAGAACTCGAAGGCTCGTCACGCCATCGCAATGTCGTGATCGAGTTTCCGTCGATGCAGGCCGCTATCGATTGCTACAACTCGCCGGAATACCAGATTGCCGCAAAAATCCGGCAGGAAGTCGCCGATGGCGAGATGGTGGTCGTGCAGGGGATCTGACACGCCTACGGCGCTTCATAACCTGCGCATCGTACTTTCCGAAACCGATTCCGGTTTTCGTGTCGATGCTCTAGGAGACTTGCGACATCTGGGGCGCGCAAGTCTCTTCCACCACGTTGAGGTTTAAGCTAAAGACCAATGAGTAAGAGACAGCTTTCGGGGCAGACCATGACCGTGAACAATCTTCCGCCGCTCGTTACCGTTTTCGGAGGATCGGGTTTCGTAGGTCGCCATGTGGTCCGGACGCTGGTAAAGCGCGGTTATCGCGTGCGGGTCGCTGTGCGCCGCCCGGATCTCGCGGGTTTCCTTCTGCCGGCCGGATATGTCGGCCAGATTTCGCTGGTTCAGGCCAATCTTCGCTATCGCCAGTCCATTGACCGCGCCGTGGAAGGCGCGGCCCATGTGGTCAACTGCGTCGGCATTCTGTTCGAGAGCGGTCGCAACACGTTTGATGCGATCCAGGACACCGGGGCGCGCTCGATTGCAGGAGCTGCCGCCAAGGCCGGCGCCAAGTTCACCCATATTTCGGCGATCGGTGCCGACGCCAATTCCGGCTCCTCCTATGCCCGCAGCAAGGGCCGCGCCGAAGCAAGCATCCTCTCCCTGATCCCCGACGCCGTGATCCTGCGGCCGTCGATCGTTTTCGGGCCGGAAGACAATTTCTTCAACAGGTTTGCCGCCATGGCTCGCCAGCTTCCGGCACTGCCGCTAATCGGCGGCGGCAAGACCAAGCTGCAGCCGGTCTATGTCGAGGATGTCGCCGAAGTCGTCGGCCGCTCAGTCGATGGCACGCTGACGCCCGGTACGACCTATGAACTGGGCGGCGCCGAAGTGATGACTTTCCGTGACTGTCTCGAGACCGTGCTGCGCGTGACCTGCCGCGATCGCGCGCTGGTTTCGCTGCCCTTCGGCATCGCTTCGATGATCGGAAGCATCGCATCCTTGATCCCGTTCGTAAAACCGCCAGTCACTGCGGACCAAGTGGAACTGCTGAAGAGCGACAACGTCGTCTCCGAAAGCGCGATCAAGGAAGGCCGCACGCTTTGCGGGCTTGGCATTCGTCCAGTCGTTCCCGGCTCAATCCTTGCATCTTACCTCGTGCACTTCCGCCCGCAGGGCCAGTTCACCGGCAGCGGCAAGGCGGCCTGAGCTTAGCTTTCATCATTTTTCATTCAGTGCGCTTCAGGTGCCTGCCTATCGGGCAGACACCTCTAAAGCCTTGGATTTATGCAAGTTGACATTTGTCGATGTGGCATAAAGTCCTCACACGCGAATGAGTGTGCGTTAACCGCAGGTTTAGCAAAAACCGTTATTGAATTCAGAAGCGGTGACCAATAAATCGGTCGCACGAAATTAGTTCACTGCAAATCACCTGTTTGAAAGGCGTCTTTCATGGGCAAGCCTATCGCCCTTTTCTTTGCATGCGCGGCACTTGTTATTCTCGCGGGCTCTTTCATGGCGCCCCAGACCGCCGCAAGCGGCAAGGAAGGTTGCGCTCCGGCTTACGGCGTCGACCCGTGCGCCACGGCATCAATTCCTCGCTAAGCGAGACACGAGAGCGGCGACAAGCCGCTCTTTCTTTAGCGCCGAACGCCATCCCGGATTAGCTCTCATATTTAATGGCGGCGTAGCCGAGAGCCCTACGAAAACCGGCCGCAAGCCCCGCAATTCGCACGTTTACCAGCAATTGCAATCGTTCTTAATTATTTGCTGACGAAATGCAGGCAGTTTGCGACTTGTCGCGAATTTATGCCGCTTGCTTGTGTTGGCCCTATCAAGTCCATATAGCTGACCTTAAGTCAGGCGGGCGCGATATAAGCCTACGCCACCCACACCCCGCACACGATAGCCGAAGCCCGATGCCCACCCTCTACCACCATCCCATGTCGTCCGCCTCGCGATTTGTTCGCCTGATCCTTGCCGAGTACGGATTTCAGGCTGATCTGGTAGAGGAGCAGCCATGGGAAAAGAGGCGGGAATTCCTGAGCATCAACCCGGCAGCGACGCTTCCCGTCTATGTCGATGACAGCATGCGTGTGCTCTGTGGTCCCTCGGTGCTGATGGAGTTTCTCGACGAAACCCATGGCGTGCTGAAGCGCGAGCGCCGTCTTTTGGCGGAAGATCCCTGGCACCGCGCTGAAATCCGCCGACTGACGGAATGGTTCCTGCAGAAGATGGAGCAGGACGTGACCCGGCCGTTGACCCGCGAACGGGTCTACAAGCTGCAGATGACAGCAGCGCAGGGCGGCGGCGCGCCGGATTCAAAGGCGCTGCGCACCTCGCGCGCCAATATCCGTCAGCACATGAAATATCTGTCCTGGCTTGCAGGCTCCCGCCAGTGGCTTGCCGGTGAACGGCTGAGCTATGCGGATCTGGCTGCTGCGGCCTCGATTTCCGTTCTCGACTATCTCGGCGAAATCGAATGGTCGGATTTCCCTATCGCCAAAGACTGGTACCAGCGATTGAAATCGCGCCCTTCCTTCCGCCCGATGCTTGCCGAGCGCATTCGCGGCCTGACCCCGGTCTCCCATTATGCGGACCTCGATTTCTAGCGCCGACAAAGCCGGAGACGATAAGGCGCTTCGCCGGCGGGAGAAGCTGACCGCCTTCATTCGCGAGGAAGCCATCGCTCAGGGCTTCGATCTCTGTCGCATCACCCTGCCGACAAGCATTCCGCGTGCACCGGAGAGGCTCTCCGTATTTCTCGACGATAGCCATCACGGCACGATGGACTGGATGGCGGAAACGAAAGAGCGCCGCGCAGATCCCAAGACACTTTGGAGCGAAGTGCGTTCGATTGTGATATTCGGGCTGAACTACGGCCCCGAGGAGGATCCGCGCTATCTCCAGTCCATGAAGGACAAGGCGGCGATCTCAGTCTATGCGCGCAATCGCGATTATCATGACGTTATCAAGGGGCGATTGAAGGAAATCGCCACTCGGTTTGCAGCGCGTGCGGGCGAAGACGTCAAGGTCTTCGTCGACACCGCGCCCGTGATGGAAAAGCCGCTGGCGGAGGCCGCAGGCCTCGGCTGGCAGGGCAAGCATACCAATCTCGTCAGCCGCAGCCATGGCTCCTGGCTGTTTCTCGGCAGCCTATTCACCACCGCCGAGCTTTTGATCGATAGCCCGGAAAAGGATCATTGCGGCTCCTGCCGAGCCTGTCTCGATGCCTGTCCGACAGCCGCATTCCCGGCCCCTTACCGGCTGGATGCGCGGCGCTGCATTTCCTATCTGACGATCGAGCACAAAGGGCCGATCGATGTGGAATTCCGGCCGCTGATCGGCAATCGCATCTATGGCTGCGATGACTGTCTCTCAGCCTGTCCGTGGAACAAGTTTGCAGCGAGCGCATCCGAGATGAAGCTCAAGGCGCGCGATGATCTGAAGGAGCCATCGATCGCCTTTCTGCTGACGCTGGACGATCCGGCGTTTCGCACCTTCTTCTCGGGTTCGCCGGTCAAACGTATCGGGCGCGACCGTTTTGTTCGCAATGTGCTGATCGCAGCCGGCAATTCCGGTGATCGCCAGTTCATCGCGCAATGTCACCTTCTTGCCGATGACGCTTCTCCTATCGTGCGCGGCATGGCGGTCTGGGCCTTGAGGCAGCTGATGGACGATGGCGCGTTTGCCGCATTCGCGAGAGGCCGCGCAGCAGATAATGATCCCGAGGTTCGCCGGGAATGGCAGATGGCAGGAGTGGATTGATGACGGTGATGATTTTCGGATGCGGTTATTCGGGCAAGGCGATTGCGAGAGCCTTTGCAGAAAAGGGCTTTTCCGTTGCCGGTACGGTCCGCACGCTTGAAGGCGCCGAAGCGCTCGCATCGCATCATATCAAGCCTTACATTTTCGACGGCACTGCATTCAGCCCGGAATTGCTGGCGGCACTACGGGATGTCACCCACCTCATCCAGTCGATCCCGCCCGGCAAGGAGCACGATCCGCTGCTGAAACTCGTTTCCGGACGGCTTACGGCGCTCTGCCCGAAGCTGAAATGGATTGGTTATCTATCGACAGTCGGCGTTTACGGCGATCATGGCGGCGGCTGGGTGACGGAAGAAACGCCGGGAAGCCCGATCCTCGGTCGGTCGATCGAACGGGTCGGCACCGAAGAGGCATGGGCCGAGCAGGGTCGCATTGCGGGCGTGCCGGTCGCGGCGCTGCGTCTTTCCGGCATTTATGGACCGGGGCGCAACGCCTTCGTCAATCTCGACCGTGGCACCGCACGCCGCATCATAAAGAAGGACCAGGTGTTCAACCGTATCCGCGTCGAGGATATCGGCAGCGCCACGCTGTTTCTCGCAGAGCGTAATCTTGCCGGCATATATAATGTGACCGACGACGAACCCTGTGCGCCCCAGGATGTGATCACGGAGGCCGCCCGCCTGATGGGTGTCGAGCCGCCAGCGGAAGTGGATTTCGACAGCGCCGACATGACGCCCATGGCACGCTCTTTCTATGGCGCCAACAAGCGTGTCTCGAATGAAAAAATCCGCTCGCTGGGTTTCCAGTTTGCATTCCCCAATTACCACATTTCCCTCGCCCAAATGTGGTCGGAGACCACCTGGCGCGGCTGAAAATCCCATTTTGAAACGGTTGAAATTTCCATCCTTAGGCATCTTTCGAGTTAATATTTCTTAATCCTTACGGCAAAGCGCCACATAATCTGTCCAATTTGGGCAGAAATCACTATGCGACAACAAATTTTTTTCGTGTCATTTTGTGATCGCGGCGCATCACGGAATCTTGCAGGAACGTGATTCCGTTTACCGACTGATTCCTAAGGTTTTATTCCAACATCAATTAGCCGGCTCGTTAAAAAGATCGATAGCAATGTAATCACAAATGTTACGGTCATTAACACTCCGTGATATAAAATCCCACGTTTTCGCCATTTTTCGCCTCGCCTAAGCCAATTGCACGCAACGTGCAGGGACTTAACGACGGGGACGACCGACTTGAAAATAGTTCGACGCCTAACTGCCGCCACGGCCGCCATTGCTGCTTTTGCACTACTCGGCCAGGCGCCAGCCAATGCGGCGCCCGGATGCGGACACGCATCCTGGTATGCTCTCACTTCCAAGACCGCATCCGGTGAACGGATGAATGCGGCCAAGCTCACCGCCGCGCATCGCTCGCTGCCTTTCGGCACCAAGGTACTGGTGACCAACAAGCGCAACGGCAAAAGCGTGATCGTGCGCATCAACGATCGCGGACCATTCATCCGCGGCCGGGTTATCGACGTATCCAAGGCTGCGGCCCAGAACATCGGCATGGTGTCATCCGGTACCGCGCAGGTCTGTTATCAGATTGTTGCCGACACCCAGAAGGTCGCAGGCAAGGGCATCAAGGGCGTCGACGGCTAAGCCATTCGGCAATTCAAACTCAAGGTACAGGCCTTGCTGCGGCAGGCCTCCCCCTTGCCCTTCTGCCCGATCGCGGTTACGACCGGCTCCATACGGGTTCAACCGATACGGAGTATCACATGCGACTGGGCGGGCGAGTAGCCGGAGCAATTGAAGTTCTGGCCGATATAGAAGCACGCAAACGCCCGGTGGCGGATGCACTGAAAGACTGGGGCCTTGCCCACCGTTTCGCCGGATCCGGCGACCGGGCAGCCATCGGCAACATCGTCTACGACGCGCTTCGAATGCGGCTTTCCCATGCCTGGCTAATGGATGACGAAAGCCCCGTTGCACTTGCCTATGCCGTTCTGCTGCGCCAGTGGGGTTTTACCACCGAGACGCTTGCAGCCGAATTTGCCGACGACAAGTTTGCACCGCCGGCACTGACCGACGCTCATATTGCCGCTTTCTCCAGCCGTAATCTTAGTGATGCGCCTTTGAATGTGCAGGGTGATATCCCGGACTGGGTACAGCCTTCATTCGAAACCAATTTTGGCGAGAACTGGCTCTCAGAAGCCAAAGCGCTTGCCGACCGCCCGACGCTCAATCTTCGCGCCAATACGCTGAAGGCCAACCGCGACAAGGTGGTGAAAGCGCTGGAGCGCTCCGGCGCAAAGGCAGCCGCAATCGCCCGCAACGGCATCCGCATCGCAGCCGGCGAAGGCGCATCGCGCCTGCCGAATGTTACGGCCGAGCTTTCCTTCCAGAAAGGCTGGTTCGAGGTTCAGGACGAAGGCTCACAGATCGTCGCCGATCTGGTTCAGCCCGGCGAACACGACCAAGTGCTGGATTATTGCGCCGGCGGCGGCGGCAAGACGCTCGCGATGTCGGCTGCGATGAACAACAAGGGCCAGGTTCACGCCTATGATGCCGACCGCAAGCGGCTGGCACCGATCATCGAGCGCTTGCGCCGTGCAGGCACCCGCAATGTTCAGGTTCATGACGACCCGCGCCAGCTCGATGCCCTGAAGGACAAGCTGGATGCCGTTCTCGTCGATGCGCCCTGCACCGGCACCGGCACATGGCGCCGTCGCCCGGACACCAAATGGCGGCTGACGCAGAAAAACCTCGACGAGCGGATCGCCCAGCAGCAGGACGCGCTTGGCGAGGCGGCAAAGTTCGTGAAGCCCGGCGGAGCACTGCTTTATGTCACCTGTTCGGTGCTGCCGGAAGAGAATGACCGTCAGGTCGAGCGCTTCTGCGCCGGGAACCCGGCCTTCGCGATCACCTCCGTCGCCGACGACTGGACGAAAATATTCGGCTCTCAGGCGCCCAGCCCTCGCGTTGCGGCTGCAGGCACGATCACGCTGTCACCCGCAAGTACCGATACGGACGGATTCTTTTTCTGCCGCATGCAACGCAAGGTGTAAATTTCGGCTGCGCTGATCAACCAAAGCTTCAAATCGTTCTAAACTAGAACATTTGACACCACTTTTAATTCGCGCCAAGAACTCTCATTGGCGACGTCGTGGGATCGACGCCGCGAAGGAGAGGGACATGACCCGTAAAACCTTGCTCGGCGCCGCTATGGCGCTTTTTGCCGCCTCGACAGTGTTCACGTCGATACCGGCCCGCGCAGAAACTACACCGGCCGCCGTGCTGAAGCACTATGCCGAATTGGCGCAGGCGAAATACGAGGACTCGCTGACGACGGCGCAGGCTCTCGACAAGGCGATCGACGCCCTGATCGCCAAGCCCAGCGACGCAACGCTGAAAGCCGCCAAGGCCGCATGGATTGCCGCCCGCGTACCTTACCAGCAGTCGGAAGTCTATCGCTTCGGCAATCCGATCGTCGACGAATGGGAAGGCAAGGTGAATGCCTGGCCGCTCGACGAAGGCCTGATCGACTATGTCGATTCATCCTACGGCACCGAAAGCGATGAAAACGCGCTTTACACCGCCAATGTGATCGCCAACCCGAAGCTCAAGATCAACGGCGAAGAGGTCGATCTTACCGCGATCACGCCGGAGACGATCCAGAGCCTGCACGAGGCGGGCGAGATCGAGGCGAATGTCGCGACGGGTTATCACGCCATCGAATTCCTGCTTTGGGGCCAGGATCTGAACGGTACCGAGGCGGGTGCGGGCAAGCGTCCCTATACCGACTATGACAAGGCCAATTGCACCGGCGGCAATTGCGACCGTCGTGCCGCCTACCTCAAGGCCGCATCGACCCTGCTTGTCGCGGATCTCGGCGACATGGTGAAAGCCTGGGCTCCGGATGGCGACGCCACCAAGAATGTCGAGGCCGATGGCAATGCGGGCCTCACCGCAATCCTGACCGGGATGGGTTCGCTTTCCTATGGCGAGCTTGCCGGCGAACGCATGAAGCTCGGCCTTTTGCTGCATGATCCGGAAGAAGAACATGATTGCTTCTCCGACAACACCTATGCATCGCATCTCAACGACGCGATCGGCATCAAGTCCGCCTATACGGGTGAATATACCCGTGTGGACGGCACGAAGATGAAGGGGCCGTCGCTTTCCGATCTCGTTGCCGCCAAGGACAAGGCGCTCGACAAGGAAATCAAGGGCAAACTCGATGCGACGCTTGCGGCGATGAACGTCATGAAGGATCGCGCCCAGAAGGTCGAAGCCTATGACCAGATGATCGGCGAGAACAATGCCAAGGGCAATGCGGTCGTGCAGAAGGCAATCGACGGCCTGATCGATCAGACCAAGAGCATCGAACGCGTCATTGCATCGCTGGATCTCGGCAAGATCGAGCTTGAAGGTTCCGACAGCCTCGATAATCCTGACGCTGTCTTTAAATGATCGAAGAAAAGGCGGGCCTCGCTTCCGGGTGAGGCCCGATCCACCCATGGGCGCATTCCGAGCCTTCCCATACTTGCTGCCTCTGCTTTCCGGCGCGCTCGTGCTGGTGCCGCTGATCGCCACCAGCAGCGACAGCCTGCTCCCTAAAGCGCGGACAGATCTCAATCCGAAGGATCTGAAACGCGTCACCGGCGTGACCAAGCCGACCACGGATTTTTCCAAGGCCGAACAGTTCGAGACCATGTCCGGCGGCGCTGCTACGACCAAAGCGATCGTCAATGGCGACGCGTTCTCGCATTTTTCGCCGAACATCACCTTCGAGGAAGAGCAGAATTTCAAGCTGGGGAACGCGCTGTTCACCAAGCTCTGGGTGTCGTCGCCCTCCTCCACCCAGGCCTCCGACGGTCTCGGGCCGCTGTTCAATGCGCGCGCCTGCCAGAGCTGTCACCTGAAGGATGGCCGCGGCCATCCGCCGGAAGGTGCGGCCGACGCAACCTCGATGTTCCTGCGGCTGGCGCGGCCTGCCCGCACCGACGAGGAGCGCGAGGCGATCGGCGATTACCGCAAGCTGAACTTTCCTGACGCCGTCTATGGCGAGCAGTTTCAGGATCTGGCCGTTCCGGGGCTTGCCTCAGAAGGGAAGATGGAGATTTCCTACGAGGAAGTTCCGGTCACGCTTGTTGACGGCGAAGTCGTCAGCCTGCGCAAGCCGACCTATTCGGTTTCCAATCTCGGTTACGGGCCGCTTGAAGGCGATGTAACGCTGTCGCCCCGTATTGCACCGCCGATGATCGGCATGGGGCTTATCCAAGCTATCCACGAGGCCGATATCCTGGCGAAGGCCGATCCAGACGATAAGGACGGCGACGGCATATCCGGCAAGGCGGCGCTGGTGCGCGACCACATGACCGGCGAGTTGAAACTCGGGCGGTTCGGCTTCAAGGCGCAGAATGCCTCGATCCGCGACCAATCCTCGGGTGCGTTTACCGGCGATATCGGCATTTCGACACCCGACACGCCGTTCTCGCATGGCGATTGCACCAAGGCGCAGGCCACCTGTCTTGCCATGCCGACCGGCGTGCAGGAGCGGCTCGGCCCGGTCGAAGCGCCCGATCCGGTGCTGTCGCTCGTCACCTTCTATTCGGAAAACCTTGCCGTGCCGGCGCGTCGCGATATCGACGATCCGATGGTACTGAAGGGCAAGGAAATGTTCTATTCGGCCGGCTGCACCGCCTGCCACACGCCGAAATTCGTGACCCGCCGCGATGCCGGCAACAAGGCACATGCTTTCCAGCTGATCTGGCCCTATTCCGATTTCCTGCTGCATGACATGGGCGAAGGGCTGGCGGACGGTCAGCAGGTGGGGATGGCGAACGGTCAGGAATGGCGCACCCAGCCGCTCTGGGGCATCGGGCTTACCAAGACCGTCAACAACCACACATTCTTCCTGCATGACGGGCGTGCCCGCAATCTTACCGAAGCGATCCTCTGGCATGGTGGCGAGGCGGAATCCGCGCGCAGCGCATTTGCAGCCATGGACAAAGAGGATCGCACCGCCCTTATTACCTTCCTGGAGTCGCTCTGATGCGCAAGACCTTGGCCACCAGCCTGATCGCACTGCTTCCCGCAGCATTCGCTTCCGCCGCGTTTTCCCAGGAGGCTGATACCGCGCCGACCGTCGAACTGCCGGTAGCAACCGTGACGAAGGTGATGATGGCCGCAGTGGATGGCTTCATACGGCCGGGGTATGACGCGTTCCAAAAATCCGCTGAAGACATGACGGCGACGATGAAGACACTCTGCGCAGCACCGTCTCAAACCAATTACGATGCGGCCAAGGCCGGCTTCGGCAAGCTCGCGGCCAGTTGGGCGCATATCGAGATCGTCCGCACCGGCCCCGTGATCGAGCAGAACAGGTTCGAGCGCATCCTGTTTTATCCTGACCGCAAGAGCACGGGCCTGAAACAGGTCCAGGCAGTTCTTTCCAAATCCGACGAGACGGCCACCGATGCCAAGACGCTCGCCACCAAGAGCGTCGCGACGCAAGGGCTGGGCGCACTGGAATATCTTCTGTTCGGTACGGGCTCAGATACGCTTATTTCCGGAAATGATTTCCGTTGCCGTTACAGCGCCGCAGTTGCCGAAAATATCGGGAATGTCGCCGCCGAGATATCCGGCATCTGGGATGCACCGGACGGTATTCAGAAGGCTTGGGAACAGCCGGGAGCAAACAATCCCATCTATCGGACCGGCGGCGAAGCGATCACTGGACTGCTCGGCATTCTCGTGCATGGTGCAGAAGCGGTGCGCGACCAGCGGATCGAGACTTTCTACAAGGGGGCGGACAAGGCGAAATTCCCCAAGCAGGCGCTGTTCTGGCGTTCGGAAAATACCTGGCCGATGGTGAGGGCCAATCTCGACGGGCTGTCGCAACTCCTGACGACTTCCGGCATGGTCGAGCTTCTGCCGGAAAAGGACCGAGCGATTGTATCCGCCACCGAAGAGAAGCTGAAATCCATGGCCGCGCTTGCGAGCGAGGTAATGCCGGACCTCGAAAAGGCAGTGGAGGACACGGGCGAGCGGAAAAAACTCGACACGCTGCTTGCCGATGGCAAGGATGTGATCGCCAAGCTCAATGACGGATATGGCGGCGCAATCGGCCTCTCATCCGGCTTCTCCTTCGCCGACGGGGACTGACATGGCCTGGTGTGGCGAGACGATCGACCGTCGCGCATTTCTCAAAGCTGCCGGGATAGGGTTTGCGGCCGCCCTCTCGCCGCGCTCGCTCCATGCACTGGAGCGCGCCGACGCGGTTTACGCCTCGGGCTTCCGGGCGCCGGACGGCTTTTTCGGCATCGCCACTATCTCCGAACGGGGCGAGATCATCGACCGGGTGGCCCTCCCTGCCCGCGCCCACGGCATGGCTTTCAGTTCCGTGACCGGCCGCTCTGTCGCCTTTGCGCGCAGGCCGGGTACGTTTGCGATGGTGTTTGATCCGTCACGCCAGGCCGAACCGATCGTCATCACCGCACCGGAGGGGCGGCATTTCTACGGTCACGGGCATTTCTCGCCGGATGGCGCCATTCTCTATGCCAGCGAGAACGATTTCGACGGCAATCGCGGCATGATCGGCCTCTATGATGGCCGCAATGCATTCCGGCGGATCGGCGAATTCGACGCCCATGGCATCGGAACGCATGACATGACCGTCTCGGATGACGGTGCGCTTCTGGTGATCGCCAATGGAGGCATCGAGACCCATCCGGATTTCGGCCGCACCAAGCTCAATCTCGACCGGATGGAGCCGTCACTGGTGATGCTCGATGCCAAAAGCGGTGCGCTGATCCAGAAACACCCGATGCCCTCCTCGCTCAGCCAACTGTCCAGCCGGCATCTGGACATAGCCGACAATGGCCGCATCTGGTTTGCCTGCCAGTGGGAAGGCGCACGCAACGAAACACCGCCGCTTGCCGGCTGGTTCTCGAAGGGCGAGGATATTGCGCTTCTCTCTCTGCCGGACGAGACGACGGCGCGGCTTGCCAACTATGTCGGCGCAATCGCCGTCAATCGCCATGAAAACATCGTCGGCCTGACGTCTCCGATCGGTGGGGCATCGGTCATGCTCGATGCCAAAACCGGTCTTGTGCTGGCGGAAGAAGATGTTCGCGAGGCAGCCGGCGTGGCACCCGCTGCCCACGGCATTGCCGTGTCATCCTATGATGGCAATTTCAACGGCACACTTAGCGACGTCGCCTGGGACCAGCACATTATCCGGATAAAATGATCTTTACTCAGGTTGCAGCGACCCTAGATCACTCGCCATGGGTAAAATACTGACCTTTGCTTTCTTCATTGTCACCTGCGTTGCCATCGGTGCACTCAGCAGTTACGCCAACACACCGGGCGAGTGGTACCAGTCGCTGAACAAACCGTTCTTCAATCCACCCGACTGGGTTTTCGCACCGGTCTGGGCGGGTCTCTACGTGATGATCGGCGTTGCGCTGTCTACGACATGGTTCGATGAGAACAATACCGGCCGGCTGATCGTCTTCGCCATACAGGGTTTTCTCAACATCTTCTGGTCGCCAGCCTTTTTCGGCCTGCAAAGCCCGCTTCTCGGCCTCGTCATCATCGTGCCGATGCTGGCCTTCATCCTGCTGTTCATCGTGATGAGCTGGAGACCCAACCGGCAGGCCGCGTGGCTTTTCGTGCCTTACGCATTCTGGGTTGCATTTGCCGCAGTATTGAACCTTTCGATCGTTCTGTTGAATTGATAATAGTCATTTTGTCGCGCTTGCCGATCCGCCTGCAGCATGCCAGTTTCGCCGCGACACCAAGGGCAGACCATGAAGATTACCGATCCAGGCGACTTTCACGAACGCATACGGCGCAGTTTCGCCAAGCAGAACGCCATGGAGATGCTTGGCGCGGAACTGACGCGCATCCAGCAGGGCATGGTGGAGATCGAGCTTCCTTTCGATGAGAAGCTTACTCAGCAGCACGGTTTCCTGCATGGCGGGGTGATTTCCGCACCACTCGAGACTGCCTGTACCTATGCCGCCTATACGGTGATTGCGCCGGAAGTTTCGCTTCTGACGATCGAGTTCAAGGTCAACCTTCTTTCGCCCGGTCGCGGCGAGCGTTTCCTTTTCCGTGGCGAGGTCACCAAGCCCGGATCGACGATCATTGTGGCCGATGGCCGTGCCTATGCGATCGGCGACGGGCCGGCAAAACTGATCGCCTCCATGACCACGTCGATGATGGTCATCCGCGATCGTCAGGACGTGGTGGAATGAGTTTCGAACTGACACGGCTCGGCCGGCATGTGGTGCTATTCGTCATGGCCGTCGACGCCGAATATGGGCCGCACCTCAAGTCTCGCATCAAACCGCTGATGACCGGCGTCGGTCCGATCGAGGCCGCGATCGTGCTGTCGCACGCGCTGACGAAGCTGCAGGCGAAAAACGAAATGCCGGATCTGATCGTGTCGCTCGGTTCGGCCGGCTCCCGGACGCTGGAACAAACGGAAGTCTATCAGGCCTCCTCCGTTGCCTATCGCGACATGGACGCCTCGCCGCTCGGTTTCGAGAAAGGTCGCACGCCCTTTCTCGACCATCCGGCGATCATTCCGCTGCCACTTCGCATTCCAGGCGTGCCCGAGGCTGCGCTTTCCACCGGCGGCAACATCGTCTCTGGCGCTGCCTACGATCTGATCGCTGCAGACATGGTGGACATGGAAACCTTCGCCATCATGCGCTGCTGCCAGTTGTTCGGTATTCCGCTGATCGGTTTGCGCGGGATTTCCGACGGGAAGGCGGAGCTGAAGCATGTCGATAACTGGACTGAATATCTGCATGTCATCGACGAGAAGCTGGCTGGCGTCATCGACAGATTAGGAAACGCCCTAGAAAGCGGCAATTTGGCTTTCTGAGCAGTTGCAAAAATCGGGGTTCTTCATTAAAGGCTCGCCATGACCCAGATAGCTCATCCCGACAGCATCCTCATCATCGATTTCGGCAGCCAGGTGACGCAACTGATTGCGCGCCGCATCCGCGAAGCGGGTGTCTATTGCGAAATCCATCCCTTCCAGAACGCCGCCGAAGCTTTCGACAGGCTCGCGCCCAAGGGCGTCATCTTCTCCGGTGGCCCGGCTTCGGTGACCACCGAAGGCAGCCCGCGCGCACCCCAGGCCGTGTTTGACAGCGGCGTGCCGATCCTCGGCATCTGCTATGGCCAGCAGACGCTCTGCACCCAGCTCGGCGGCGTCGTCGAAGGTGGTCATGCCGCCGAATTCGGCCGCGCCGATGTGGAAGTCAAGAAATCGAGCCCGCTGTTCGACGGTTTCTGGGAAAAGGGCGGACGTTACCCGGTGTGGATGAGCCACGGCGACCGCGTGACACAGCTGCCCGACGGTTTCGAGGTTATCGCGACCTCCGAGAACGCCCCGTTCGCCATCGCTGCCGACGAGAGCCGCCACTACTACACGACCATGTTCCACCCGGAAGTGGTGCACACGCCGGATGGCGCAAAGCTTCTTTCCAACTTCGTGCATAAGATCGTCGGCCTGAAATCCGACTGGACCATGGCCGCTTACCGCGCCGAGATGATCCGCAAGATCAAGGACCAGGTCGGCAACGAACGCGTCATCTGCGGCCTGTCCGGCGGCGTGGACTCGTCCGTTGCAGCGATCCTCATACATGAGGCGATCGGTGATCAGCTGACCTGCATTTATGTCGATCACGGCCTAATGCGTCAGGGCGAGACCGAACAGGTTGTCGGCATGTTCCGCGACGCCTACAATATACCACTCGTGGCTGTTGACGCGTCCGACCTGTTTCTCGGTCAGCTCGAAGGCGTAACCGACCCGGAAGTGAAGCGCAAGACGATCGGCCGGCTGTTCATAGAAGTGTTCGAGGCGGAAGCCGCCAAGATCGCTGCCGATGGTAAGGGTGCTCCGAAGTTCCTGGCACAGGGCACGCTCTATCCGGACGTGATCGAAAGCGTCTCCTTCTCCGGCGGCCCTTCGGTTACGATCAAGAGCCACCACAATGTCGGCGGCCTGCCCGAACGCATGAACATGCAGCTCGTCGAGCCGCTGCGCGAACTCTTCAAGGACGAAGTCCGCGCGCTTGGCCGCGAACTCGGCCTGCCGGAGAGCTTCATTGGCCGCCACCCCTTCCCGGGTCCAGGCCTCGCGATCCGCTGCCCCGGTGGAATCACTCGCGAAAAGCTCGATATCCTGCGCAAGGCGGATGCGATCTATCTCGACGAAATCCGCAAGGCCGGTCTCTACGACACGATCTGGCAGGCTTTTGCCGTGCTGCTACCGGTCCAGACCGTTGGCGTCATGGGCGATTATCGTACCTATGATTTTGTCTGCGCACTGCGCGCTGTCACCTCGGTCGACGGCATGACGGCAGATTTCTATCCCTATGACATGAACTTCCTCGGCCGCGCGGCGACCCGCATCATCAACGAAGTCCGCGGCATCAACCGCGTGGTCTACGATGTGACGAGCAAGCCGCCCGGCACGATCGAGTGGGAATAACAGACTGACAAATCTATCGGCGCGCTTTCACCGTGAGGCGCGCCGATAGCGTATTTTACTGTGCCTGTTTCCGTCATGGGAAGGCATTTTCGGGAAATTTGGATACCGAGACAAGCGTGGCTTGTTCAAAATTCCAAAAGAGAAAGACCGTTCAGATAACTATCAGCTTCAAGGTCTAAGGTTGCGGTTCAACCGCATCTGTGGATGGATAGGGCAGACAGACAATAGCGCTCCCTCCACGGCATCTTTCATCACCTTCGAGTTTTCCCCCAAGCTCTGGATATCTTCCCATGCTCCAACGCCTTTACAACTGGACGATGGCGCTCAGCGCCCGCAAGTCTGCGGAAGTCTGGCTCGCCGTCATCGCCTTTGTCGAAAGCTCAATCTTTCTCGTGCCCGCCGACGTGCTTTTCCTGCCCATGGCGCTGGCGAGGCCCGAACGTGCCTGGCGTTATGCGCTGGTCGCGACGGTGTTTTCGGTTCTCGGCGGCATTGCAGGCTGGTGGATCGGCTCATTTGCCTTCGATGCGATCGCCGCTCCGATCCTGGAATTCTGGGGCAAGCTCGACACGTTCAACGAGCTTAAAGCCGGGATCACCTTCGAGACGATCTTGCTGATGCTGGTGACCTCCGGTTTCGCGCATCTGCCGCCTATCAAGGTGGTGACGATCCTTTCCGGTGCGGTGCATGTAAACATCTGGCTATTCATCATGTCGGCGCTCGTCACGCGCGGAGCACGCTTCTTCCTCCTGGCTTGGCTGTTGCGCCGCTACGGCGAAGGCATTCGGCACTTCATCGAGAAGCGTCTTGGCAAGATTGCGATGATCGGTGCTTCTGTGCTGATCGTCGCCTTCACGGGGTACAAGTTTCTGCTGGCGCACTGAGCGTCGGCAAAAGTTCAAAAGAGGGATTGCTGTGCCGGCTCCGGCGGCGTGAAACGCACACCCTCAAGCTCGAGCATACGCTGTTTCGAGGTCGATCCACCAGAGGCTGAAAAACCGCCGAGCTTGCCGCCGGCGGCCAGTACCCGGTGGCAAGGTATGATCAGCGCCACCGGATTTTTCGCCATGGCCTGGCCAACATCACGCGCAGCCTCCGGCCCAAGGCCGAGTTCCTTGGCGATCGTGCCATAGGTGCTCGTATGACCCCAGCCGATGCGGCGGGCTGCGGCATAGATATTCCTGAAGACCTCATCCTGGCCTTCAAGATCGAGGCGGATCTCGGAGAAATCAATCCGCTCGCCAGCGAAATACCGTTTCACCAGCGCGATCGTCTCTCCAATCTCCACGGGCGGTGGCGATTTTTGACCGTCACCGATCCGGCGCAGGAGAAGGTTCTCGGTCGACAACTCGCTGCTTGTCGGTAGCTGAAAACGGGTGATACCGGCAACATTCCACGCAATGCCGCAGAAGCCGCCAGCGGTTTCGAAGATCGCATATCGATGTCCGGACATGAGCTCACTCCGTTCGTGTGATTTCCCCTGTCAGAATCCTATGTCATGAACAGGCAATCAACCCGTTTCTTGCACCAGAAGATTTGCGATCGCCTAGATCGCTTGCCTATGTTCTCTTTTTGTTCTTTATTGTCAATTGAATTCTCTTATACTGCGTCATCCGCATGATCCCGCGTTGATGAATAATGGGAGGTGCAGAGTTGCCGTACCACCAGCCATGCCTGCCGCTGACAGGCAATGTTCCTGAGAAAAACCGATCCGGACAACCGCACTTCGCGCCTCGGCGGAGAAGTGAACTCTTTTTCGTACTGAAACCGCCGCCCTCCTTGGCCGAGGAGATATACAAGGCGGCTTGCGAGCATGCGCATGGTCGCACCAACTGCCAACCTCACCCGGCGCATTTGCTGCATGTGAGCCTGCTGTTGATGGACGAATTTGACAAGCCGCCCTACGATCTCATTCCCCGGATCGAAACTGCAATCGGATCGATCAGGGCATGCCCGCTTACAGTGACTTTGGACGCATGTGCTATCTACGGAGGCGGACGGCATCTGGCGCTGACAAGTGCGGCGAGGAATACCGATATTCAGGCATTCGTGCGGATGCTTCACGGCGCGCTCAGCCAGCATAACCTGCCACGGCAGGCATTTCGCACACCTTCACCTCACGTCACCATCATCTATGGCTACGGGCGCAGGCAAATTCTGAATATTGGGAAACCATTTACATGGCAGGCGCGCGAATTTGCGCTTGTCTACAGCCACAAGGGCGAAACACGCCATGAGCCATTTGGATGCTGGCGTTTTAACGCCGACGCTCCACCATATTCCAGGTCGGCAAGCCAGTTATCGCTTTTGGATGAACCAATCACCGGCGGCGACCGAAACCCCGCTCTCACAACAAAGGCCGCCATGCGAAATGACGGCCCGCGAGAAACGAGGTGATATTCGGCAATTAGCCGATGCGGTCGAAAGCCTTGGGATCGATACCGAGAATGGTCAGATCGCTGTTCTTCGGACGACGATGGTTTTCAACGGCAGCCGAAGCAGAAACTGCAGCGCCGAAAATTGCGAAGGCGCGGCTGATACGGCTACCACGGTTTTTGTTCTGGGCGTACATGACATCAACTCCTTTTCTGTCGGCTAATATATGCGCCCAAGACCTCATCTTCACAACGCATACGCGCACAGATCAGCCATGCGAACTTGGCATGCCACTATTTGATCTGCCTCATTGGCTTGCATTCTGCGATGTGGTGTTGTTATCGCTTCGCTGACCAGTCCGGCATCGCGTGATGCGGGCAAAGGGGACAAAAGGACGGCGAAATGGCGATCACCATCTACGGCATCAAGAACTGCGACACGATGAAGAAGGCGCGGACATGGCTGGACCAGAACGGTGTGAGCTATGCATTCCACGACTACAAGGCCTCGGGTATCGATCGCGACCATTTGCAAGCATGGGTCGATAAAGCCGGATGGGAAACTGTGCTGAACCGCGCCGGCACGACCTTCAAGAAACTCGATGAGGCCGATCGCCAGAATATCGATCAGGCAAAGGCGATCGAGTTGATGCTGGCGCAGCCGTTGATGATCAAGCGGCCGGTGCTGGAAGCGGATGGAAAGCTGCTGATCGGCTTCAAGCCCGAGATTTACGAAAACGCTTTCCCGGACGCCTGAGAATGTCGAAGACCACGCGCGCAACCCAGACCCTCGACAGGCTGAAAATCGCCTATACGACCGTCTCCTACGACTATGATCCCAATGCCGACCGGATCGGATTGCAGGCGGCGGAGGCGATCGGGGAAGAGCCGAAACGCGTGTTGAAGACACTGATGGCCGAACTTGATGGCAAGCCTATCTGTGTCGTGGTGCCGTCCGATCATGAAGTGTCGATGAAAAAGCTCGCCTCGGCCTTTGGCGGAAAATCCGCCCATATGATGAAGCCGGCCGATGCGGAACGCTTGACGGGTTACCATGTCGGCGGCATCAGCCCGCTTGGCCAGAAGAAGCTCGTACCGACGGCGATCGAAATCACCGCACTGGACGAGCCCTACATCTTCATCAACGGTGGGCAGCGCGGGCTGCAGATACGCCTAGTGCCCGCCGATGCGAAAGAGGCGTTGAAGGCGATCGCCGCTCCGCTGATTGCCTGACGACCGCATGTCCAAGACTTCAATTTTGCCCCAAAGCTCTCTAAGTCTAGCCTCACACGAATAATCGAGAGGCTGAGCCATGACCATCGTCCCGAACATCCAGACATCCATCGATCCGATCAAGCTTGAGAAGCTTGGCGAAGTCGCAGTGAGGGTGGGGCTTGGGTTGGAAAAGGGGCAGGACCTCGTCATCACCGCCCCGATCGCCGCGCTGCCGCTAGTTCGGTTCATCACCAAACACGCCTATATGGCAGGTGCGGGCATCGTTTCGGCCTTCTATTCCGACGAGGAAACGACGCTGGCTCGTTATCAGCACGCACCTGATGCCAGCTTCGACAAGGCCTCCGACTGGCTCTACGAGGGCATGGCCAAGGCTTATGAGAACGGTGCCGCGCGGCTTGCAATCGCCGGCGACAATCCGATGCTGCTTTCCGGGCAAGATCCGGCCAAAGTTGCCCGCGCCAACAAGGCCAATTCCATCGCCTACAAGCCGGCACTCGAAAAGATCGCCAATTTCGACATCAACTGGAACATCGTTTCCTATCCCAATCCCTCTTGGGCACGTCAGGTTTTTCCGGATCTGCCGGAAGATGCTGCCGTTGCCAAGCTGGCTGAAGCGATCTTCGCCGCCTCGCGCGTCAACGTCGCAGATCCGGTAGCAGCCTGGGCGGAGCATAATGCAAACCTTAGGAAGCGTTCGACCTGGCTGAATGGTGAGCGTTTTGCGGCGCTGCATTTCACCGGTCCCGGCACCGACCTGACCGTTGGCCTGGCAGATGGCCATGAATGGCATGGCGGCGCGTCCACGGCGAAGAACGGGATTACCTGCAACCCGAATATCCCGACCGAAGAAGTCTTCACCACGCCGCATGCGCTTAAGGTTGAGGGCCATGTATCGAGCACCAAGCCGCTCTCGCATCAAGGTACGCTGATCGACAATATCCGGGTGCGGTTCGAAGGCGGCCGCATTGTCGAGGCGAAAGCTTCGAAGGGCGAGGAAGTGTTGAACAAGGTGCTGGATACGGATAAAGGTGCACGCCGGCTCGGCGAAGTGGCACTGGTGCCGCATTCGTCGCCGATCTCGGCAAGCGGCATCCTTTTCTACAACACGCTGTTCGACGAAAATGCCTCGTGCCACATCGCGCTCGGCCAGTGCTACTCGAAATGTTTCCTCAACGGCGCTTCGTTGACGCCTGATGAGATCAACGCGCAGGGCGGCAATTCCTCGCTCATCCATATCGACTGGATGATCGGCTCCGACAAGGTCGATATCGACGGCATCAAGCCAGACGGTTCCAAGGTTCCGGTTATGCGCAAGGGTGAATGGGCCTAATCGGTCCCTTGCCAGTCAAAACAGCGGCGCAGCACATCTGTGCGGCGCCGTCATCATGTTGGGTAGGATTTTTTCGGCTCCCGTCGTCCCTTCGGCATAACATCTGTTGCCGGCTCACATTCTTTGCGGTGAAATCCCGGCGGGTGCTTTCTGCGACCCGCCAAAAGCTGGCTGATCTCTTTCACGAAGGAATACAGCATGCCGATTTTTCCGCATAAGACGATCCTCCCGATATTGCTTGCCGCCCTGTCCTTTTCACCCGCCTTGGCGCAGGAGCAAGGCTTATGGAAAGTTTATAATGACAGCCTGAAAGGCGCCAAATACGTCGACCTAACCCATACGATCACGCCGAGCATTCCGGTCTGGGCAGGTTTCGGCAAACCGAGCTTCGGCCAAGCTGCCGCCGGCACCGATCTTGAGGGTTATGCCAAGAAAGGCGAAACTTTTACCTTCGAAAAACACGGCTTTGCCGCTTCGACATACAATCTGACGACCGACCAGCTCGGCACACAGCTCGACCCTCCGGCACATTGGGCACCAGAATATGCGGCGATCGATGAGCTGCCTGCGACCTATGCCATACGGCCCCTGGTGGTCATCAACATCGAGGACAAGGTGAAGACGGATGCCGGTTATCATCTGCAGGTATCCGATATTAGCGATTTCGAGGCGAAACATGGCCGAATACCGGAAGGTTCTGTGGTCTTCGTCCGCTCTGGCTGGTCGAAGACATGGCCCGATCCGGCTCTTTCGACAGCTCGTCCATTCCCGGGCGTCGGGCTGGAGGCACTGAAATTCCTGCATAACGAGCGCAAGATCCTGTTTCACGGGCATGAACCGCTCGACACCGACACGACGCCCAACCTTGAAGGCGAATACTGGCTGATGCACAACGGATATGCCCAGGCGGAGGGCGTCGCCAATCTGGACAAGGTGCCGGAAACGGGCGCACTCGTCGCGATCGGGTATCCGAAATTCGGCGGCGGCGTGGGCGGCTATGCGCGCTACATCGCCATTTGCCCACCCGATTGGCCCCATGGCGTGACGATCGGTTCGATCCCCGAAGCGCCGCTGCAGAAGTTCGACAAGCCGCTGCATTTCGACGAACAGGCCGGCATGCGCGTGCGCTGATGTACCTGATCTCTAGCGCCGCGCTTCCTTCACCAGCGCGGCGCAAGCTTATTCGTCAAGCATCCGCAAATCATCACGACGGAAGCGGATAAGAACAGGCCAAGAAACATGGCTTTCCTCTGTGGTGTTCATATGAACCGGAGGGTTGTGAATGCCAGTGATTACATTTGCGAATACGAAAGGCGGCGCCGGCAAGACCACGATGGCGCTTGTTGTGGCCGGGGAGTTGGCAAAGCGAGGTTTTCGCGTTGCCATGCTGGACGCTGATCCGCAGCAGTGGGTTTCCCGCTGGATGGTGCGGATGGCGAAGATGCCGAAATTCTCGATCATCGCCGATATCGACGCCGACAATATCGAAAAGACGATCAAGGACCTGAAGAAGCGCAACGATTATGTGGTGGTGGACCTGCCCGGCGGCGTCACACCGCTGCTTGCCAAGGGCCTGGGGCTTTCCGACCACGTTTTCGTACCGGTCCAGGGTTGCGCGCTCGATGCCGCGGGCGGCGCGCAGGTGCTCGACATCCTGAAGAAGCTCAAAAGCGAATGCGACATCCATATCGCGCATTCGGTGGCGCTTACCCGTGTCAGTTCCATCATCACCACACGGGCGCTTCTTGCCGTGAAAGGCATGCTGGCGCAACAGGGCGTCCATGTGCTGGCAACTCCGCTGATCGAACGCGCTGCCTATCGTGACATGTTCGATGCCGGTACCCTGATCGATGCGCTCGATCCGGAAGCCGTCAGCAATCTTGCCAAGGCTCAGGACAATGCACGCTTGCTGGTCGACGAGATCGCGAAGTTTGCTCCCGTCCCCGTCAAGGTTCCGAAGACTGCCAAATCGACAGCGACTGCCAAGGCAAAGGCGGAGACACCCCGCAAGACAGCGGCTGCCAAGAAAGCCGCCTGATCCTATCTAGATCGGCTGGAACGTCCCCTTCCAGCCAATCAATTCAGAAGAGACTGCCCTGCTTCGGCGGCCCGGATGCGACATCGGGCTTCGGCGCTTTCTGCTTCGGCAGAACTGCAGCCGGAGCCGCTTGTCCGGGATCGCCCGAACCCGATGCTTCACCGGCAACCGCAAGGACACGGCCATCGGCAAACTCGATCGAAATCGCGCTGCCTTCCGCAACATTTGCGGCGCGCGTCAGGGCTCGATCCGCGCCATCCCGCACCACCGCATAACCGCGCTTGAGCACGTTCTTGTAGGAGAGTGACTGCAGCACGCGATCCTGCCCCGTCAGCACCGAGCGGCTGCGCGACAAGGTATGGGCAAGCGCCGTATCCGCCTGACGGATCAGGGCAGCCAGATGCTGACTCTCGCGCTGCAGATGGCCGGCCAGACGGGCAGGCAATGATTTCAACGAGGCGTCTATACGCGCCAGTCGCCCTTTTTCAGCGAGGATCTGCCGCTCCACGCAGCGATCTGCCCGCAAGAGCCGGTCGGCCAGAGCCTGCCGCTGCAGTGCCAGCCGGTTCGTCAGCAGGTCAAGCCGCAGCCCGGAAGAGGCACGCTCATACGTGCGGCGCTTGGCGATCGTCGTGCGTTCCAGCGAACGGCCCAAGCCGGCTGCCACCTCATCGAAACGCCGGCGGGGAAGCGCCAGCAACTGGTCGAGCGAGGGAAGTGCCCGCACAAGCGCGCGTAAGGATTGGCTGCGATGATCCATCTGCCGCGATGCGCTGCCGCGCAAACGCGCCGAAAGGTTTGCAAGCTGGGCATCAAGATCGGCCTTTACCGGCACCGCCATTTCGGCGGCCCCCGTCGGTGTCGGCGCGCGCACGTCAGCAGCATGATCGATCAGTGTCCAGTCGGTCTCATGGCCGACGGCTGAAATCAGCGGGATCGCACTCTCGGCTGCAGCCCGTACGACGATCTCGTCGTTGAAGCTCCAGAGGTCCTCAAGACTGCCACCGCCGCGGGCGACGATCAGCACATCCGGCCGCGGCATCGGATCACCGGGACGGACGGCATTGAAGCCACGGATGGCGGCTGCGACCTCCTCGCCCGAACCCTCACCCTGTACCTTGACCGGCCAGACGACGACATGGACGGGAAAACGGTCGGTAATGCGATGCAGGATGTCACGGATGACAGCGCCTGTCGGAGAGGTCACGACGCCAATGACACGCGGCAGATAGGGCAAGGGCCGCTTGCGTTCCTTGTCGAAAAGCCCTTCTGCTGCCAGCTTGCGGCGGCGTTCCTCCAGGAGCGCCATCAGCGCGCCGGCACCGGCGGGCTCCAGGTTTTCGATGACGATCTGGTATTTCGACGAGCCGGGGAAGGTCGTGACCTTGCCGGTGGCGATGACTTCCATGCCTTCTTCGGGGCGGAATTTCAGGCGGGAAAACGTGCCCTTCCAGACCACGGCGTCGATGCGCGACCTGTCATCCTTGAGGCTGAAATAGGCATGGCCGGACGAATGTGGCCCACGATAACCGGAGATCTCACCCCTGACGCGCACGTGATCGAAGGCGTTCTCGACGGTTCGCTTGATCGAACCGGAAAGCTCCGAGACCGAAAATTCAGTCAGATTGCTTTGTGCTTCGGGTGCGAACGTGCTGCTCATCTTTTTGTTCTAACCGATCGTCAGAAGGATTTCATCCGCCGGCATGCGGATTGATGTGGACGAGATGGAGAGCGGCACCGATCCTTTTTCCGTGCGTGCGTGCGTCCCCGGCCCGCGTGGCCGTGAGATAATCCGGGCAGTTCAACCGGAGAAACTGCGATGACCGATCCTTTTGCCAATACCCAGCCTTCTCTTTCAAGCCCCGCCTCCGCAGGAGGTGCCGTCACACCGAGCGAATCGACCACGTTTTCGGTTCCCAGCCGTGCGCTTTACGTCGGCAGTGGCGGCGATCTTGCGGTGCGGATGCTCTCCGGCGACGATCTCTCGTTCACCGGCGTATCGTCCGGCAGCTTCCTGCCGATCCGCGTGGTCCAGGTGCATTCCACGGGCACGACAGCGGGCGCAATCGTCGCATTGTTCTAATATGCGAACCAGACAATAATGGAACCCGACCAATGCTGCCGCGTTGCGTCCATATGGAGGAACGGACTTAGGTCGGAGGACAAGCGACCTAAGTCTTAACAGTGATCGGTCAATCGTAGCTAAAAAAATGACCCGCCGTTAGGCATGATGCGAAAGCATTCTTTAGAGGGTCGTAAGATATACGATCTCCGACACACAGGAAGGAGATCCGCCGTGTTATTTCTAACGGCAACAACCATTGGCCTCTTGGCCGGCATGACACGCAGTCTCGCGTCGATAATCGCGGCTGCATTGCTTATTCCCGTTGTCTTTTTTGTTGCTGCCCTCTTCGGCGCCACAAGCATGCTTGGCTTGCTTATCGCTATACTTGGTTTCAACTTCGGACTGATCAATCTGGTCGTCGCGGCTGCGTTCATCCAGTCATTCCGTCACGCCTGACTTATTTCGGATCAGCTTCGTTAACGACAAAAAGCTGGAATCTGCCATCCGATCGGACCGGCGAGAGATAGGTCGGCAACTCGCCTCGCGCCAATGATGCGTAGAGGCCATCACGGTAAAGCTCGATAAGATTTTCGGTTTGCGGATCGTTTCTGCAGAATGCAAGTGTGGTTACGCCCGCATTTTTGAGCAGTGCGAGTGCATCATCCGGCTTTGCCATGCCAATTTGAAGTTCGGCCAGCATGCCACCCTGGTTGCGATGATAGGGCGCGGCCAGAACCCGATGCTGCGTAAACCTCAAGATACCCGCACCACGATTTGAAGGCGCGGCAATCATTCCCGGCGGAAGACCGCGAAGCGCCGCCATATCTTGGGCATCGCCGCATGTATTGTCTTCATCGGCGTTCTCCATAGCCAGGACGTCCATGCTGGCAGAACCGATACCCTGTTTCAGGATGACGCCACCCAGCCCCCAGACGACAGGGACGGAGGCCAACGTCGCGACGACAAATCCAAGATTGATCGAAATACTCTTCGGATTGTCTCGCGCCTTTTTCTGAAGATCGGCAATCAGCAATGCGAGCGGCGGAATGCTCAGGAGATTTGCGAAAAGGCTGCCACGGATCTGGACCAGAGCAACCGCCCAGCTCGCAGAAACAAGCGCCAGAAACAGGAGATGCAGGCCACGATCGTCACCGCGCCAGATGCGTAAGGCACAGGCGAAGACAGCGAACAGTCCGACGACGTAAAAACCTGCAATGGTTTCCGGAAACTGCTGCATCTGTGCGGTTATGGATTGCGCCTCGGTGACGTGATCCAGCCAGAGCTCAACCAGTATGGGATCGAGATTGGCGAGCGGACTGCCAAGGCATTGCGGCGCGATGAGCAGAGCCAATGCGCCAATAATCGTGCCAAGGACGAAGGACGCGGCGAGCCTGATACCCATCCCGGCGCGCGCCGGAAGGCAGGCAAGGCTGAAAAGCCCAGCCCCTCCCAGCGCGGAGAGGGAAAAGAAGCCGAGTGAAAGGTTATCGCAGGTCACAGCGGCGTATGCGCTTGGTGGGATCGTCGCAAAAAAAGCAGCCGTGATAGCAAGTGCGAGAGAAAGGCCGAATGCGCGCGCAGCGGAAGCAAATACGGCCCCTTGCCAAATCCAGCGGGCAGCGACGCAGACACATACAATGGCAACAAAAGGCGTGGTTTCCGCTCCTATGGCAATTGCCAGAGCAGTAGCGATCCCGGCGACCGCGTGGCCCAACGTATTTCCACGGCGATCTGCCAGAAGTGCAGTGATCCCGATTGCCAGAACAAGCTGGACATTGTGATGGTCAAGCGCGCCCGGACGGAACTTCATGCAGGTAAAGACATAGAGTGCACCTAGGCCAAGCGCGATATGCATCACCCGTGGTCCATCGGTCGCTCCACCCATACGCCGACCAGCGAAACCGATGGCGAGCAGAAGCGGGCCAATGAGCAGAAGCGGCCAGACACTGGCCGCTACGCCTTCGGCCATCTCTACAGGCATGAACAGCGAAAACAGCTTGATAAGTCCGCCGATCGGAGCGTCGATGAAGCGGGACCAGTGCATCAAGGTGCCGCCGGAAAGGCCGAGACGGTACTGCATAAGGTCGAACCAGCCCTGGCCACCAAGCCAGTCGCGAACTTCAACCAATCGCATGACATCGTCGTTGTCGGGGCCGATCAGATCCTTTGCTTTCGGCAGGGAGATAAGTGCGACGGCGCCGGCAGTCATCAGCCAGTAAAGTGCGACTGCAGGAAAAAGCCGGGACAGAACGGAGGCTGAAGCAGGCACGGCATGCTGCCGGGACATCTCATCTGTCGTCGTGTTCATCATTCACACTTGTTTTGAGCAGTTAAAGTAAGTCCCGCAACCTAAACTTAACCTTCCCAAGAAATAGTAAAGCAGACAGGGCAGGCCGTATCTGCACTGGATTTTCCGCGTACAGAGTGAAAATCATGAGTGATACTTCTGCCGGTGATCATGCCAGCGCACATGCCGGCATTTTGGCGGGCTCCATTTCCGGTGATCTGTCGATTGCAGTCCTGATCCCCTGCTATAACGAGGCATCGACGATCAGCGATGTCGTGAATGGCTTTCGGGAGGTTCTCCCGACTGCGCGCGTTTACGTCTACGACAACAATTCCACCGATGGCACCGCGCTGAAAGCAATGTTGGCCGGCGCCGAGGTGATGCGCGAACGCCGCCAGGGCAAGGGCCATGTGGTGCGCCGCATGTTTGCCGATATCGAGGCCGACCTCTACATCATGGCGGATGGCGACGGCACCTATTCGCCGAAGGATGCCGAAGAACTGATCCGTATCCTGCTCACAGAACGCGCCGACATGGTCGTCGGCACCCGCCGCGGCGTGCATGCGGATGCCGGGCGCCAGGGCCATGCCGCCGGAAACCGGCTGTTCAACATTCTCTATCGCGCCATTTTCGGCCGCGACTTCACCGATATTTTCTCCGGCTACCGCGCTTTTTCCCGCCGCTTCGTCAAAAGCTTCCCCGCCGTTTCCGGCGGCTTCGAGATCGAAACGGAAATGTCGGTTCATGCATCTCGGCTGAAACTGCCGGTCACCGAGATCGAACTCGATTACGGGCGGCGTCCGGAAGGCTCGCATTCCAAGCTTTCGACCTATCGGGATGGCGGAAAGATCCTCTGGATGTTCGCAATGCTGATGAAGGAAACGCGGCCCTTCGCCTTTTTCGGCGCGATCAGCTCTGTCTTTATGGCAATGAGCCTGATCTTCATGACACCGGTCCTGATTTCCTATTTCGAAACGGGACTTGTCGAGCGCATGCCGACTTGGGTCTTCTCGCTGGTTCTGATGGTATTGTCGTCGCTGATGTTCACCGCAGGACTCATTCTCGATTCCGTTTCACGGGCGCGTGCCGAACAGTTGCGCATCCACTACATGAGCCTGCCGCTGCAGAGCCGGACCAACTCAACACCAATCAACGAAACCTTCGTCGAGACGTCGGCTCAACGGGGCGGCAAGAGCGCGGCATGAGGCGGATGGCCTGGTTTCTGTTTGCGGGTGGAATCGGCTTCCTGATCGATGTCGGCGTCAACCACCTGCTGTTGACCTATACGCCGATCGGGCCGTTCCTGTCGCGCATACCGGCGATCATGGCCGCCATGAGCTTTACATGGTTCGTCAACCGCAACTGCACCTTCGACCCCTCCCCCCACTCTCTCGCGGTGGAGGGAATTCGCTACTGGACTGTCGGCATCACGTCAGCGCTGATCAATTACGCAATCTATTCTGCCCTGATCGCCCGCGCGCCGATCCAGCCGGCGGTCGCGATTGTTTTTGCGTCCGCGGCTGCGACGGTCTACAGCTTCTTCGGTTATTCCCGCTTCGTGTTTCGCCACAAAAACTAGGTTTTATACCGTCTCCCAGCCATCGTGTTCGCCGGCGCGATAGATCGCGTCGATGAAGCGCTGGTTCTTTACCGAGCTTTCCAGTGTGACGATCTCCGAAGCTTCGCCAGCGACAGCCTTGGCAAAGGCTTCCGTCTGGCGGCGATATTGCCGGCTGTCGGGAAAACGGAAGACTTGCGAGACATTGTGCTTCTGGTTGTTCAGTTCGATCTCTTCCGCGCCATAACGATCCGCGTTGAAGGGCGACTTCACCTCGATGAACCCTTCCGTCCCGTGGAAGACCATGACCTGCCGGTTCGCCATCTGGGTGGCGATGTAGAAGCTCAATTCAAAACCGCCGAAATCCGCCTTGACGCTTGAATAGATGTCGGTGCCGAAATCCGGGTCACGGCGCACGACGGCCTGAACACGCCGGGGCTCTTCGCCGGTGGCAAAGCGGGTAACGATCGTCGGATAAACGCCAATATCCGGCAGCGCACCACCGCCGAGTTCGGGGATATTGCGCATATTGCCAGCATCGCGGTTGAAATAGCTGAAGGCGCCCTGGACGTGTTTCAACTCACCGATCGCGCCATCCTTCAACAGTTCCCGCACCTTGTGCCAGACCGGCGCATAGGTGACCATGAAGGCTTCCGATACAATAACCTTGTTGCGGTCGCGCGCTTCGATCAGAGCATCCAGTTCCGAGGCCTTTAACGCCAGGGGCTTTTCTACCAGAACATGCTTGCCGGCATTGGCGGCCTTGATCGACCATTGGACATGCTGGCTGGTCGGCAGCGGAATATAGACGGCATCAATCACGTCGGAGGCGAGCATCTCTTCGTAGGAACCGAAGGCATGCGGCACGCCGAAACGATCGGCCAGCGCCCTTGCCTTTGTCACATCACGGCTAGCGACCGCCGTGATCACCGCATTCTCGGCATCCTGTATCGCCGGCATAACGGCATCTCTTGCAATCTTGGCTGTCGACAAAATCCCGAAACGCAGCATGACACTCTCCCTTTGCACATGTTTTCGCCAGCTTAGGGTGGCGACGGGAGAGGTTCAATGCGCGCTTTTGGCTTTCTTGAAAAATGAACCCGAGGCGCAAAATAATGGATTGCAGCCTCACCGTTTGCGGGACTAACCTCCAACTCCCCACCGCTGACGATCTCAAAATCAAAAATAGCTGGAGATATCCCATGGAGTTGCGCAAACTCGGCCGGACCGGTCTTTCCATTTCCCCTGTCGTGTTTGGCGGCAACGTGTTCGGCTGGACCGCCGACGAGAAAACTTCGTTCGATCTGCTCGACCGCTTCTTCGAAGCAGGCTTCAACACGATCGATACGGCGGATGTCTATTCGAAATGGGTCGATGGTCATTCCGGCGGCGAAAGCGAGACGGTTATCGGCAAATGGCTGAAGCACGGCACGGTTGCCCGCGACAAGGCGATTGTCGTCACCAAGGTTGGCCATCCTTCGATGGATGACCGAAAACTCAAGGCAAGCTGGATCGTCGAGGCCGTCGACAATTCGCTGAAGCGCCTGCAGACCGACTATATCGACCTCTATCTCTCGCATTTCCCGGATGACGAGACGCCGCATGAAGAAACGCTCGGCGCCTATGCAAAGCTGAAGGAACAGGGCAAGATCCGCGCTATCGGCTGCTCCAACTACAGCGCCGAACAGCTGAAAGCCTCGCTCGATGCTGCCGCGAAAGATGGCCTGCCGCGCTACGACGTGCTGCAGCCGGAATATAATCTCTACACCCGCGACAAGTTCGAGGGTGCGCTTGCCGATCTCTGCATCGCGGAGGATATCGGCGTGATCAGCTATTATGCCCTTGCTGCCGGCTTCCTCACCGGCAAGTACCGCAAGCCGGAGGATGCGACGGGCAGCGCCCGCGGCTATCGCATTCCGGACTACCTGAACGACAAGGGCACAAAGGTGCTGGCAGCGCTCGATCAGGTCGCAGCCGAGACTGGCGAAAGCCTGGCTGCGATCGCGATCGCTTGGGTCACGGCACGCCCGGGCATCACCGCACCGATTGCCAGCGCCACCAGCCTCAGGCAGCTCGACGCGATTATCGCGGCCGGCAAGCTGACGCTGACCGATGCCCAGATGAAGCTGCTCAACGACGCTGCATGAGGAGGGCGGCTGACGTCATCGTGACCATGGGCCCAGTGCGAAGGTCACATCGCGTCCCTAGATCAAGAGAACCGGCACTCGCCGGTTCTCAAATCCTGAAATAGATACTGGAGATTATCATGGATCTGCGCGTACTTGGCCGGACAGGCCTTTCCATTTCGCCCGTCGTTTTCGGCGGTAACGTCTTCGGATGGACGGCAGACGAGAAAACCTCCTTCGACCTTCTCGACAAGTTCTTCGATGCCGGTTTCGACACGATCGATACCGCCGATTGTTATTCCGGCTGGGTTCCGAGCAATGCGGGCGGAGAATCAGAGACGATCATCGGCAAATGGCTGAAGCAATCCGGCCGCGCACGCGACAAGGCCGTCATCATCACCAAGGTCGGATCGACACCGCAGGGCAGCGCCATGGAAAAGGGCTTAGCCGGCGCGCGTATCATCTATGCGGTCGAAAGCTCGCTGAAGCGCCTGCAGACCGACTATATCGACCTTTACCTCTCGCATTGGCCGGACCCGCAGACGCCGCATGAAGAGACGCTCGCCGCCTTCGTCAAGCTGAAGCAGCAGGGCAAGATCCGCGCTGTCGGCTGCTCGAATTTCAACACCGAACAGCTCAAGGCTTCGTTCGAGGCTGCGGAAAAGGCCGGCCTGCCACGTTATGATGTGCTGGAGCCGGAATATAATCTCTATGATCGCTCAGGCTTCGACGGGCCGCTGGCCGACCTCTGCAATGCACAGGATATCGGCGTGATCACCTATTTCAGCCTGGCATCCGGCTTCCTCACCGGCAAATACAAGAGCAAGGCCGAAGCCGAGGCCAATAAAAACCGGGGTGGCATGGTGGCGCGGTATTTCGACAAGCGCGGCACGCGTATCCTCGCCGCACTGGACGAAGTGGCCGCAGAAACCCATTCGCAGCCAGCATCGGTGGCGCTTGCGTGGATCGCCCAGCGACCCGGCGTGACGGCGCCGATCGCCAGCGCCACCAGCGCCCGCCAGCTCGACACGCTGATTGCAGCGGGTAATCTCACGCTGACAAGCAACCAGATGGCACTGCTCAACGACGCAAGCGCCTGAGCCCATAACAGGCGGGCCATGCAAACGGCCCGCCTTTCCTTCCAGGATCGGAGAACTTCATGCAGACGCGCAAATTGGGAAAAGACCTTACCGTTTCGGCCATCGGCCTCGGCTGCATGGGCATGAGCCACGCCTATGGCGGTCAGGACGAGGCGACGTCGATCAGGACGCTGCAGCGCGCCGTCGAGATCGGAGTGACCTTTTTCGACACCGCCGAAGTCTACGGCCCCTTCGTCAATGAGGAGCTGGTCGGCAAGGCATTGAAGCCCTATCGGGATCAGGTCGTCATCGCCACCAAGTTCGGCTTCAGGATCGATTCGACAAAGAGCGATTCCGCCGCGATGTCCGGCCTCGACAGCCGGCCGGAGCATGTGCGCGAAGTGGCGGAAGCGTCGCTCAAACGCCTCGGCGTCGATGTCATCGACCTCTTCTATCAGCACCGTGTCGATCCGGACGTTCCTATCGAAGATACGGTCGGCGCGATGGCGGATCTGGTAAAAGAAGGCAAGGTGAAGACGCTTGGCCTTTCCGAGGCAAGCGCCGAGATCATCCGCCGGGCGCATGCCGTACATCCGATCTCCGCGCTCCAGAGCGAATATTCGCTCTGGACCCGTGATCCCGAGGGTGACATCCTCGATACCTGTCGCGAGCTCGGCATCGGTTTCGTACCCTTCAGCCCGCTCGGCCGCGGTTTTCTTACCGGCAAGATCCAGAGCACGGCCGATTTCGGCGAGGGTGACCTGCGCGCCAAGCTGCCGCGTTTCGAAGCCGACAACATGGCGGCCAATCTGGCGCTGGTGAAACTGGTGGAAGAGATGGCGACGCAGAAGGGTGTGACCGCCGCGCAACTGGCTCTGGCCTGGGTTCTCTCCAAGGGCGATTTCATCGTGCCGATCCCGGGGGCGCGCAAAATCCCCAACATGGAACAGAATGCCGCCGCCGCTGACGTGACGCTGAGCGCCGAAGAGGTGACCAAGCTCGACGACATGCTGTCGCCCGAAAAGATTGCCGGCGCGCGGTATGGCGCGGGTGCGGCATGGACGCCGAAACGCTGAACACTCACACCGCAACATTGCTCCCGCTTGCGGCTTTGCTATAGTCGCGGGCGGGAGGATTTCAACAATGTCGGAAGAACAGTCAGTCGAATCCGTTGTGCATCTTTATGTTGACGGCATGGCGCTTGCCCATGCGGGCGCGCTTAGAAAAGCCTTTCATCCGAATGCCTCGATCATCGGTAATTATCAAGGCAAGGTCGAGTGGATGTCGCTCAACGAGTTCATCGATGCCGTGGCGTCGGAAGGCCCGACGGTTGCCGGTTCACAGCCGCTCATCCAGATCGAGGCAATCGACGTGACCGGCGATGCCGCAACCGTCAAAGTGGTCGATGAATTCGCCGGAATGCGGTTTTCGGACTATCTGTCCCTCCTCAAGGTCGAGGGCCGCTGGGTGATCGTCAACAAGCTCTATCACCTGCATTCCTAGGCCTCTTCAGCGTTGCAGCTCCGGAAATCCCGCATACCATTCGGCATGGCTACCGTCGTGATTGGCCATGCCGGGTTTGGTCAACACCCCGCGCGGCGCGACATAGCTTGAAATCCGCCGTGCCGGTCGCTCATGCCACTGGATGTTGAACGCCCATAGTTTTGGAAAGAAACAGAGCGAGGCATAAGGCAGGTGGTCATGGATCCACCAGGCGAGCGCTGCCAGTCCCCCTCGCGATCATGATTATCGATCAGCCACGGCACGACCACACAGGCCGTCGCGCCCATGCAGTCGTGGGCGTCACGCATGTCCCATATATGGTCGGCAGCAGTCGTGGCATTGGTCGAGCAATTGAGCTTGTTCAGGTTGCCGAATTCGTTGACCGCGCGTGACCGATAACCGGAGCGGATATGCAGCCGGCCGAATGTCGCCTGTAGCGGCTCCAGCAGCTCCTCGCAAAGACGGCTTCCGGCTTCGATCGCCAAGTCGGGATCGTCGGGGATATTGGGAATGCGGTAGAAATCAGCGATTTCGGAATGGAGGAAATCGCGAAAGAAGAAGTTCTTCGACAGCCGCACACGGCCGAGGTCCTCCAGACCATTCATCGAATTCGGCTTGCGCATGCGGACCTCCAGACGAAAGAGTTACCCGTCGAATTCGGGACTGCCCTTCATCCGCCTGCCGGCACCTTCTCCCCGCATACGGGGAGAAGGACAAGAGACGCAATGTCTCCATCCCTCTCCAGCTTTAAGCTGGGCACGTCCCCTCTCCCCGTTCACAGGGAGAGGGTTAGGGTGAGGGGCAACTCACCCACGATCACACCGAACAGCCAATCTCGCCACCCGAAATCAGGCGCGCAGCACGCCGCCCGTCGTCTTCTCTACATTGGCGACGATCTTGCCGGTCAGGGCTTCGAAATCCTCGTCCGTCAGGGTCTTGTCGACCGGCTGGATGAGAACCTCGATTGCGATCGACTTCTTGCCTTCGCCAAGCGATGCGCCTTCGAAGACGTCGAAGACGTTGACGCCGGTGATCAGCTTGCGATCGGCGCTGGTTGCCGCCTTGACGATGGCACCGGCTTCCACCTGCGAGCCGACCACGAAGGCGAAGTCGCGTTTCACCACCTGGAACGGAGAAAGCTCGAGGCCCGGCTTGGTGCGGGTCGCCTTCTTCTTGGGTTCCGGCATGGCGTCGAGATAGATCTCGAAACCTGCCAGAGCACCGGAGACATCAAGCGCCGCCAGCGTCTTCGGATGGAATTCGCCGAAGGTACCGAGGATGACCTTGGGACCCATCTTGATTGTGCCCGAACGGCCCGGATGATACCAGGAAGGACCGCCCTGCTCGATCTGGACATTGCCCATCGGCAGGCCGCAGGCTTCGATCACGGCAAGCGCATCGGCCTTGGCGTCATAGACGTCGACCGGCTTGCCGCCGCCCTTCGTCGTATTCGACCACATGCGGCCGGCCCCGTTGATGGACGCGGTACCGCGGCGGATCCCGCCGGCGACGCGACGCTGGCCTTCCGGCGTGTCATTCTCATAGGTGCCCGAGACTTCGAAGATCGCCACGTCGCCAAAGCCCTTGTCCGCATTGCGCTGGGCGGCCGTCAAAAGGCCCGGCAGAAGCGAGGGGCGCATGTCGGACATATCGGCTGCGATCGGGTTGGCGAGCTTCAGCGCGGCGGAACCGCCGCCGAAGAGCTTTGCCTGATCTTCCGAAATAAAGGACCAGGTGACGGCTTCCAGCATGCCGCGCGAGGCGAGCGCACGCTTGGCGGTGCGGGTGCGGATCTGCAGCGTGGTCAGGATCTTGCCGTTGACCGTGCCGAGATTTTCCAGCGGCTCCGGCTTGATGTTGTCGACGCCATGGATGCGCATGACCTCTTCGACGAGATCGGCCTTGCCATCGACATCCGGACGCCAGGACGGAATTTTTACGCTGACACGCTCGCCGGAACCTTCGACGGTGAAGCCGAGACGGGTGAGGATTTCGCGGCTTTCGTCGGTCGAAACCTCAAGGCCGGTCAGGCGCTTCACTTCCGAGAAGGGGAAATCGACGGTCTTCGCCTCATAGCCCTTGTAGCCGACGATCTTTTCGTTTGCCGGCGTGCCGCCGCACAGGTCGAGAACCAGCTGCGTCGTGCGGTCGAGGCCGGGAACCATATATTCCGGATCGACACCGCGTTCGAAGCGGTAACGCGCATCGGTGATGATGCCGAGCGTACGGCCGGATTTCGCGATGTTGATCGGGTCCCACAGGGCGCTTTCGATCAGCACGTCGACGGTGTTCTCGTCACAGCCGGAATGTTCGCCACCCATGATGCCGCCGATCGATTCGACACCATTGTCATCGGCGATGACGACGTTGTTCGGGCCGAGCTTGTATTCACGGGTATCGAGCGCCAGCACCGTCTCGCCTTCCTTGGCGCGACGGACGGTCAGATCGCCCTTGACCTTTGCGGCGTCGAAGACGTGCATCGGGCGGCCCTGGTCGAAGGTCATGTAATTGGTGATGTCGACCAGCGCGTTGATCGGGCGAAGGCCGATTGCCTTCAAACGGGTCTGCATCCATGCTGGGCTCGGGCCGTTCTTGACGCCGCGCACGAGGCGCAGTCCAAAGCCCGGGCAAAGCTTTTCGTCATCGAGATCGATGGTCAGGCCAACGGTCGTTTCACCTTCGAGCTTCAGCGCGGGTGCTGCCGGAACCTTGAGCGTGCCGAGACCCGAGGCTGCGAGATCGCGGGCGATGCCGTAGATCGAGGTGCAATCCGGGCGGTTTGGCGTCAGGTTGATCTCGATCATCGGATCGTCGAGACCGGCATAGGCGGCGAAGGACGTGCCGACCGGCGCGTTTTCGGGCAAGTCGATGATGCCGTTATGCTCGTCCGACATGTTGAGTTCCTTCTCGGAACACATCATGCCGTGGCTTTCGACACCGCGGATTTTTCCGACGCCAAGCGTCACGTCGAGGCCCGGAACATAGTCGCCCGGACGCGCCAGCGCGCCGATAAGGCCGGCGCGGGCATTCGGTGCGCCGCAAACGATCTGCAGCGGCTTGCCGCCGTTGACGTCCGGACCGGCATCGACGGAGAGAACCCTCAGACGGTCAGCTTCAGGATGCTGTTCGGCCGTCAGGATTTTCGCGATGACGAAAGGCTTGTAGGCCGCCTTGTCATCGACATCCTCGACTTCGAGGCCGATCGCCGTCAGGCGCTCGCAGATCTGGTCGAGGGTGGCGTCGGTCTCAAGATGATCCTTGAGCCAGGAAAGCGTGAATTTCATGATCTTATCCCTTCCGTTACTGGCTCAGACCGCCGAACAGGGTCGGCATGTCGAGCGGGCGGAAGCCGTAATGGTTCATCCAGCGAACATCGGCGTTGAAGAAGTCACGCAGGTCCGGCATGCCGTATTTCAGCATGGCGATGCGGTCGAGGCCCATGCCCCAGGCAAAACCCTGGTATTCGTCGGGATCGAGCCCACCGGAACGCAGCACGTTCGGGTGGACCATGCCGCAGCCGAGGATTTCCATCCAGTCTGTTCCCTCGCCGAACTTGACGATCGGGCCGGAGCGGTCGCACTGGATATCGACTTCGAAGGACGGTTCCGTGAAGGGGAAGAAGGACGGGCGGAAACGCATCGTCACCGACGGCACTTCGAAGAAAGCCTTGCAGAATTCTTCCAAAACCCAGCGCATGTTGCCGACATTCGACTTCCTGTCGATGACGAGGCCTTCGACCTGATGGAACATCGGCGAATGGGTCGCGTCACTGTCCTGGCGATAGGTCTTGCCCGGAATAACGATGCGGATCGGCGGATCCTGCGCTTCCATGGTGCGGACCTGAACCGGCGAGGTATGGGTGCGCAGAACCTTGCGCTCGCCCTTTTCATCCGGCTGGAAGAAGAAGGTGTCGTGCATCTCGCGGGCCGGATGGCCTTCCGGGAAATTCAGCGCAGTGAAGTTATAATAATCGGTCTCGACATCCGGGCCTTCTGCAATCGAGAAACCCATGTCGGCGAAGACGGCGGTGATCTCGTCGATGATCTGGCTGATCGGATGGATACGGCCACGCTCGGCCGGCGAAGAGCGGACCGGCAGCGAGACGTCCAGCGTTTCGGCCTTCAGGCGCGCGTCGATCGCAGCGTCCTTCAGGACCGTCTTGCGCTCCGTGATTGCGTCGGTGATCTCGTTCTTCAGCGCGTTGATTGCCGCACCGCGGGTCTGGCGCTCTTCCGGCGTCATTGAGCCCAAGGTCTTCAGGAGTTCGGAAACCGAACCCTTCTTGCCCAGGGCCGAGACACGGACAGCCTCGATTGCCGCTTCGTCGCCCGCGCCGGCGATCTCGGCCAGAAGCGCGCTCTTCAATGTTTCGAGTTCGGTCATCTTTTCCTGCTTTGCGGCAAATTCAGCCGTTGAACATCGTTGTCAGATAGGTGGTAGCCAGGATGAATTGCCGCAAATCTCTACCCATGTGAAATCGGCCAATCAACCGGGCAAGCCATAAAAAGCGGCCCATGGAACGTGTGATTTCGCGCAGTTCGGCGATTGCCGCCCTCGGGGCAGCCGCAGCCCATGCCGCATAAGCGCGATCCTGCGTTTTCCGGCGCTCGGTCGCCCTTTCGCTCAGTTGCAGAAAGAGCAGCCACAAATCGCGCGCCTGCGCCGTTTCCATCGGCATGACGGCTTCCGGCTCTTCCTCGAAATCGATGAAACCGAGGCGGTCACCCCTGATGAACATGTCCCGCGGATAAGGCCGCCCATGACAAAGCCCGGCACCATGCAGCCGTCCGAGTTCACCGGCACAGAAAACGAGAAGCGCGTCATGCGCAGCCGGATCCGCATCACGCAGAGACCTCAACTGCTGCTGTACCGTTGGGGCAATATCGCTCAAAACGATGGCGCTGCCGGAAGAATAAATGACGGCGGCAGTCGGCACGCCCGCCTGTGAGTATTTCGCAATTCTGCGCAGGTCGCGCTGCACCATTCCCTCGGCCGTCTCGGCAGGGGACGGTCGCATGAAGGGAAGCCGAAACACGCGCGCAACAGCATTTTGAACCGCAACGATAGCGCGCCTGCCCTTGTCGCCGTGCCGCTTGATCCAGACCGTGCCACAACTGAGCGTCACCGCCTGTACCCGCCTTGCATCGGAAACCAGCGCAGCAAGCAAGGTTGCCGCGTCTTCCGACGGCAGCGACGGTCCGTTCTTTATGTCAACGACATCATTTGGCACCGCAGCGCTCCTGAATACCGTGATTGGTCCGTCTCATCGGAATGTGAAACGGCAGAAAACAAAAGACCCGCGCCAGCAGAGCCGCGCGGGTCTTTTACAAAAGTAGAGACGAACGCGGGCTTACTTGACCGCGGCTTCGAACTCGTTGGCGTTGCCAGTGTTCTTCAGATAGGCCAGAGCCTTCTTGGAAGCTTCAACCAGTGCGCCGAATGCTGCCGGCTCATGGATAGCCATGTCGGACAGAACCTTGCGGTCGACTTCGATGCCAGCCTTGTTCAGGCCGTCGATGAAGCGGCCGTAGGTCAGGCCGGATTCGCGAACAGCAGCGTTGATACGCTGAATCCACAGAGCGCGGAAGTTGCGCTTCTTGACGCGACGGTCGCGGGTTGCAAACTGACGCGAACGGTCAACAGCAGCCTTTGCGGCGCGAATGGTATTCTTGCGGCGGCCGTAGAAGCCCTTGGCTGCCTTGAGGGTCTTGGTGTGCTTGGCGCGGGAAGTTACGCCACGTTTTACGCGTGCCATGTCATGATCTCCTTAAACGTTTCCAAATAGCCTGAAAGTCTCAGAGACCGTTGGGCAGGTAGTTCTTGATGACCTTCTTGCCATCAGGCTCAGCGAGGACCATCGTGCCGCGTGCGTCGCGGATGAACTTGTTGGAACGCTTGATCATGCCGTGGCGCTTGCCGGCGGCAGCTGCAACAACCTTGCCAGTTGCGGTGACTTTGAACCGCTTCTTGGCAGACGATTTCGTCTTCATCTTGGGCATTTTGCTACTCCATTCTTGTATCGAAGCCGACTGAAGAGGTCTGCTTCAAGCATTTAGAACGGCCACGGCATGCCCTGCCGGACCGTTCGGACGCGCGCTTATAACCGCAGTCGGTCAAAAGCGCAATGGGGGAAATCCTCCAGTGCGACCGGCCAGAGACCGGCATTCCCGCCACCTTGCGGCTTCCTCGCGGCGGGTCGGCACGGCGCTTATTTCGGCGCCAGTACCATCATCATCTGACGACCTTCAAGCTTGGGCTCAGCCTCAACCTTGGCGATCTCCAGCGTATCTTCCTTGACCTGCAGCAGAAGCTTCATGCCGAGTTCCTGGTGAGCCATTTCGCGGCCACGGAACTTCAGCGTCACCTTTACCTTGTCGCCTTCTTCAAAGAAGCGGTTCATCGCCTTCATCTTCACGTCATAGTCATGCGTGTCGATGTTGGGGCGCATCTTGATTTCTTTGACTTCGACGATCTTCTGCTTCTTGCGCGCTTCGGCCGCCTTCTTCTGGTTCGCGTATTTCAGCTTGCCGAGGTCGAGGATCTTGCACACCGGCGGATCATTGTTCGGCGAGATTTCTACGAGGTCCAGTCCTGCTTCCTCGGCCATCTTGAGGGCCTGGTCGGTGGGTACTGCACCGAGATTCACGCCTTCGGCATCGATAAGCTGGACCTTGGGAACGCGAATTTCCCGATTGGAGCGCGGGCCTTCCTTGACGGGGGCATCGGCTTTGAATGGTCTGCGAATGGTCGTATTCTCCTAGATCGTTTTCGGGCACAGGCAACGACGAAATTCGCGCGCGGCCGGGAGCCGAGCGGAATGTCGTGATTACCGAGTGGATGTCAATAGCATGACGGCGCGAAAAAATCACCTCCTGACAACCGCTTTAGTTCTGATTTATAGCTCCCGTCATTCGCAGGAGTAAGACTATGAGCAAGATCACCGCCACCGGAACTGCCACCACTACTGTCGGAACGGGATCGGATGCCCGCGAGATCGCGATCATCTACCGCGCCGCCACGGCGACAACCGAAAAACCTGCGCTTGTCTGGCTGGGCGGCTATCGCTCCGATATGACAGGCACCAAGGCTGTCGTGCTCGATGCGCTGGCCGAGAGACTTGGCGCGGCCTGCATCCGTTTCGACTATTCCGGCCACGGCGCATCAGGTGGCGAGTTCCGCGACGGGACGATCTCGCGCTGGCTGGAAGAAACGATCGCGGTGATCGATGCAGCCGCACCAAAGAGCGTCATCCTTGTCGGTTCTTCGATGGGCGGATGGATTGCGCTGCGACTGATCCAGGAACTGAGAAAGCGTGCAGAGGGCCCGAAGATCGACGGAACGGTGCTGATCGCGCCGGCGCCGGATTTCACCAGTGAGCTGATCGAGCCCGAACTGACGGACAAGGAGCGACAGTCTCTGGCAGAGCGAGGCTATTTCGAGGAACATTCGCAATACAGCCCGGAACCGAACATCTACACCCGCACCCTGATAGAGGACGGGCAAAAGAACCGCGTGCTCTCCGGCATTATCGAAACCGGCGGCCCGGTGCATATCCTGCAGGGGATGGCGGACCCGGACGTGCCCTATCAGCATGCACTGAAACTGATGGAATTCCTGCCCGCCGACGATGTCACTCTGACGTTGATCCGAGACGGCGATCATCGCCTGTCACGGCCGCAGGATCTGCAAAAAATGGAAGCGGCGGTGAGCGCCCTAATAATCGATGATGAAAAACTGGGCTGAGACGGAAAAGCCGCAGTCTTAACCATATTCGCAAAGAGCTTCACCTTAACAAAAGCTGAACAATTGACTCCGACCCTTAAGACCTCTTAACTTTTTGTTAGGAATTTAAGGGACGGGTCAATGAATTTAGCCCTGAAGGTGCGGCATGTAGCCGTGATCCTCGCTTGCGTGCTTGCTTCTGCCGGCGCGGCAATACCAGCACCACAAGCCCCGATGGCTATGGTTACGGGTGCTGTGACGTCGCAGCCGATCGGACATTACGAATTCTGTCAGCGCCTGCCGGCAGAGTGCAATGTCAAAAGCCGGTCAGCGCCTGCCGCACGCATGGACGACCATGCTTGGAACGTCGTTCGCGACGTCAACCGCGCAATCAACACCCGCTATATTGCCCGTACCGATCTCGAAGCCTATGGCGTCGAGGAATATTGGACCTATCCGACCGTCTTTGCAGATTGTGAGGACTATGCCCTGCAGAAGCGCAAGGAACTGGCCCAGCTCGGTTTCGCACTTTCCGATCTCCTGATCACTGTCGTGCGCAAGCCTGATGGCGAAGGCCATGCCGTGTTGACCCTGCGCACCACCGATGGCGATTTCATCCTCGACAATCTCGACAACGATGTTCTTGCCTGGAACCAAACGCCCTACACGTTCCTCAAGCGCCAAGCGACGTTCAATACCGGGCGCTGGGTGACGATCGAAAACGGTCGCGACCTGCTTGTCGGTGCCTTGCGGTAACAAGAATCTCAGACATAAGTCATTAAGCATACAACCCGCCCTGCTTGCAGCGGCGGGTTGTTCTCTCTACTCTTTCGGGAATCAGAAGGTCGCGCCGCCGCCTGTCCGGCAGAGCGGATCTTTCTGCGATGGAGGCCTGTGGTGCGTAACGAAAGGTTGACAGGCTTGATGCGCCCCCATGGTTCCGCCCGACCCACCCTGCCGCTCTGGCTTGCCGGCGTGCTGACAGCCGTCGTGCTGGGTTTCGGCGCTCTTACCGTTTACGAAAACTACAACAACGCCCTTCGCGAAGGCGAAGCGCGCGCAGTTTCATCCGCGCATGTGGTCGCCGCCCATATGGAATGGATGATGGAGGCCAGCGATCTTGCGCTTCGCCGGATCGAGGCGGCGATCAGCGGGCGCCCGATCGACAGTTCCACTGAGCTGATCCTCGATCTGGAACGAGCCGTGGGCGAATTACCGGTCGGCTTCGAATATGCCATTCTCGATCAGGACGGCCAGACCCGTTTTTCCAGCGCGCCGGACAATACGCTGCCCAACCACGCCGAGCGCGCCTATTTCAAACGCCTGAAGGAAGGCGAAGCGCTCACATTCAGCCGACTGCTCGATAACGAACAGGCGGGAAAGCCGGCCTTCATCATTGCGAGGCGGATCGGCAGCGGCAGCGATTTCCTCGGCGTTGCCTCGATCACCATCCCGAACGACAATCTCGACCGGTTCTGGTCATCTATGAATCTTGGACCAAACTCAACGATCTCGGTCATTCGTGACGATGGCTGGCTGGTCGCACGACGCCCCTTGGCCCTCAAGCCGATCAACCTGAGCACGACCGAATGGTATCCACTGACCCGCGAGAAGGCGAGCGGCTTCCACCACAATCCGGTGTCGCAGATCGACGGCTTTGCGCGGATCGTCGCCTTCTGGAAGGTGCAGGACTGGCCGTTGATCGCGCTTGCGGCGATCGAACGGCAGGAAGTGCTCGATCAGTTCTGGCGCAATCTGTTCGGTGATGCGCTGTTTGTCGTGCCCATGATGGCGATCCTGGTGGGCGCCTCTTTCTGGATCTATGCACTGCTCTACCGCACGGCGGCACGCAATGAACAACTGGAGCAGGCGGCCGAGCGCAATCGTTTCCTGCTGCGCGAAATCCATCACCGAGTGAAGAACAATCTACAGGCCGTGCTGGCACTTGTGCGGCTGCAGCGTCTGCCGCAGGAAGTGCGGGACGACATGGCGCGGCGGATTAGTGCGATGATCGCCGTGCATGAGCAGATCTACAACACCGACCAGTTCGAAGAGATTGAAGTCGCGCCCTATGCGACGCGGCTGATTTCAGACATCGCGTCGGGCTATGACATGCCAGTGAAACTCGATCTCGATCTTGCGCCGATCGCGCTCGACCGGGACCTTGCCCTGCCGCTCGGCATGATCATCAACGAGGTGGTTTCCAACGCCTTCAAATATGCCTTTGCCGGTCGCAGTGAAGGTAAGCTCAGCGTACGCCTGTTTCAGGAGGCGGGCATGCTGAAGCTTGTCATTCGTGACGACGGGCCGGGGATCGCGGAGGATGCCCGCAAGACCGGCATGGGCACGAAGCTGATTTCAAGCTTCGTGCGCCAGCTGGGCGGGCAATCCGAAATCCACAACGACAGAGGCGCGGTGTTCACGCTGACCGTGCCGACGACGGAAGAGGCAGCGGAAGCTGCCTGAACCGACCTATCCAGCATTGCCGATGAAGATACCGGCAGCCAGAACGAGAGAACCACCGAACACGACCTGGAAAACGGCGCGCATGAACGGCGTCTCCATGTAGCGGTTCTGGATGAAGGCGATCGCCCAAAGTTCAAAGAAAACGACGATGGCGGCAACGATGGTTGCAGTCCAGAAATGCGGGATCAGATAGGGCAGCGCATGGCCAAGACCGCCGAGCGCCGTCATGATGCCGGAAGCCAGACCGCGCTTGACCGGCGATCCGCGGCCGGAAATCTTGCCGTCGTCATGCGCGGCCTCGGTAAAGCCCATCGAGATGCCGGCGCCGACAGAGGCCGAGAGGCCGATCAGGAAGGTTGACCAGGTGTCGCCGGTAGCAAAGGCAGCGGCAAAGATCGGCGCCAGCGTCGAGACCGATCCATCCATCAGGCCCGCAAGACCAGGCTGGACGTAAGTCAGGATGAACTGGCGGCGAGCGTTTTGGTCCTCATCGCTTTTCGCCTCTTCAGAAACATGCTTTTCCGTCAGCATGCGGGCGATATCCTCGTGGCTTTCCTCGGCCAGCGCCAGATCGCCAAGCAGTTGCCGAGTCGAAGCATCGGAGACACGCTTAGCTGCCTCACGATAGAAGCGAGCCGACTGCTGCTCCATCGCTTCTGCTTCCGCTCTCGCAGTTTCCAGCGGCAGGTTCTTGCGCAGCCAATCGGGCTTGCGTGCATAAAATCCCTGAACGTGTTCGCGGCGGATGAGCGGAATGCGCTCGCCGAAACGGGTGCGAAAAATCTCGATCAGCGAGTTCTTATGTGTCTGCTCGACCTCTGCCATGTCTTCGAACACTTTGGCCGAGGCAGGATATTGTTGCCTCAAGCCATCGGCATAGCCGAGATATATACTGGCATCCTCTTCTTCGGAGGCAATCGCCAGCGCGAGGATTTCTTCTTCAGACAATGATGAAAATGACCGGCGGGAGGACGGCAGAATGCGGGTAAACATCGAAAACTCCACTTAGAATAATTCTAAACTAAGCCCTTGGCCGAAAAAATGCAAGCCGACTTGCAGCTCGATCAATGAGCATGCTCGCGATGGTAAAACGACCGCTTTTCGCAATTTATGAAAAGCAATGCTGCAGTGCAGCGTAATATTTGAAAAATACTTCTTGCCGGGCATGAAACAAACGGCTTATGAGCGATTTGGCACGCATGGATATCAGGGCGCGCCAAAGCATCTGGGAGGCTTTCTTTTTCATGAACCGCAGACATTTCTTCCGTCAAGCCGCCACAGCCGGGGCTGGTGCCGTCGCCGCAACCGCGCTCGCTGCTCCTGCCATTGCCCAGGAGAGCCCGAAAATCACCTGGCGCATGACGTCTTCCTTTACCAAGAACACAGACATTCTCTGGGCTGCCAGCACCGATATCGCCGCCAGCGTAAAGGAAGCTTCGGACGGCAACTTCACCATCAACACTTTTGCGGCCGGTGAAATCGTGCCCGGCTTGCAGGCGGCCGATGCGGTTTCCAGCGGCACCGTCGAGATGGCGCATACCTGCTCTTACTATTACATCGGCAAGGATCCGACCTTCGCGCTCGGCACCGCCGTGCCCTTCGGTCTCAATGCCCGCCAGACCAATTCGTGGTTCTCGATCGGCGGCGGTAACGAGTTGCTTAACGAATTCCTCGCCGGCTACGGTCTCTATGCCCTTCCGGCCGGCAATACCGGCGCGCAGATGGGCGGCTGGTACCGCAAGGAGATCAACACGGTTGCGGACCTGAACGGCTTGAAGATGCGGATTGCTGGTCTCGCCGGCCAGGTGATGTCGAAGCTCGGCGTTACCCCGCAGCAGATTGCCGGCGGCGACGTTTATGCCGCACTCGAAAAGGGCACGATCGACGCTACCGAATTCGTCGGTCCCTATGACGACCAGAAGCTCGGCTTCGTCAAAGTCGCCAAATATTACTACTATCCGGCATGGTGGGAGGGAGGACCGGCTGTTCACGCCTTCTTCAATCTGGAAAAGTTCAACGCCCTGCCGAAAAGCTACCAGCGCATCCTGAAAGACGCCTGCGCCAACGCCAACCAGAACATGCTGGCCCGTTACGATGCGCATAATGCAAAGGCGCTGCGCCAGCTGGTTGCTGAAGGTGCGGTGCTGAAGCCGTTCACCCAGGAAATCCTCGAAGCCAGCTACAAGGCGGCACAGGAAGTCTATGCCGACCTCAACGCCAAGAACGCTGCCTTCAAGAAGATCTATGACAGCCAGCAGGCATTCAAGAAGGACGGCTATCTGTGGAACCAGATCGCCGAATACAGCTATGACGCCTTCATGATGACACAGCAGCGCAAGGGAACGCTGTAAGGTCTCCGACATGATCGAAACTCGAAGCCCGGCGCATGTCCGGGCTTCTTCGCATTTACGAAAAACAAGAAATCATCGGTTATGACGCGGCTCGGCTTGTTCTTGCCAAATCAATGCGCTTAACACGAGCCCTATAACCACAGACGCGCGCTGGCGCGGGAGGATGAATTCGATGGATCGCAGGCATTTCTTCAAGAAGGCAACGGCGGCAGGCATCGGCGCGGCAGCGGCGACGACACTGGCGGCACCGGCAATTGCCCAGGAACAGCCAAAGATCACCTGGCGCATGACGTCCTCCTTCCCGAAGAGCCTCGACATCATCTTCGGCGCCGGCAACGAGCTTGCCCAGATCGTTCGCGATGCAACCGACGGCAATTTCAACATCCAGACCTATGCAGCCGGCGAACTGGTGCCCGGCCTGCAGGCCGCCGATGCGGTCGCCAACGGCACGGTCGAGATGGCGCATACCTGCTCTTACTATTACATCGGCCAGGACCCGGCGTTTGCGCTGGGCACCGCCATTCCGTTCGGCCTCAACGCCCGCATGACCAACGCCTGGTTCGCCAATGGCGGCAATGATCTGATCAACGAGTTTCTTGCTCCCCGCGGTCTCTACGCCCTGCCCGCCGGCAATAGCGGCACGCAGATGGGCGGCTGGTTCCGCAAGGAAATCGTCACCATCGACGATCTCAAGGGCCTGAAGATGCGCATTGCCGGGCTTGCCGGCCAGGTGATGACGAAAGTCGGCGTGACGCCGCAGCAGATTGCCGGCGGCGACGTTTATGCCGCGCTCGAAAAGGGCACGATCGACGCTACCGAATTCGTCGGCCCCTATGACGACCAGAAGCTCGGCTTCGTCAAAGTTGCCAAATATTACTACTATCCGGCATGGTGGGAGGGCGGCCCTGCGATGCATGCCTTCTTCAACCTGGAGAAATTCAACGCGCTGCCGAAGAGCTACCAGGCCATCCTGAAAACCGCCTGCGCTTCGGCCAATACCAGCATGCTTGCCAATTACGACGCGCATAACGCCGTCGCCTTGCGCAAGCTCGTGGCCGAAGGCGCGGTTTTGAAGCCGTTCAGCAAGGAAATCATGGAAACCTGCTTCAAGGCGGCAATGGAAGTCTATGCCGACCTTTCTGCAAAAAGCCCTGCCTTCAAGAAGATCTATGACCATCAGCAGGTGTTCAAGAAGGATTCCTATCTCTGGGCGCAGGTGGCAGAATACAGCTATGATACGTTCATGATGATGCAGCAGCGAAACGGCGCTCTCTGAACTTTCAAGGACATGGATGCAAAAGCCCGGAGCATGCCTCCGGGCTTTTGCATTTGCGGCAGGCGCCAATTCGGCCGCGGAATTAATTCCTCGATTTCATTGATTTTTCCGCGCGGCAACCCATATGATGCATATCGAAATCTCAATCGGATGCACGATGAAGCGCGTTTTTTGTGCGCTCAGACACACGTGAATGCCGATGGATGCCATCAGCCTCTCCTGACCGCGGATGTACCGGCAGCGAGATTTGGTCTATGGTCCTGGAAAGGTCGGGCAAGCCCGGCCTTTTTTGTTTGGCCGCCGAGAATATCGGGTACGGCACTGTTTAGATCGGAAGGGATATAATTTGCAGGTTCTTGTCAGAGATAACAACGTCGATCAGGCTCTGCGCGTCTTGAAGAAGAAGATGCAGCGCGAAGGTGTGTTTCGCGAAATGAAGGCGCGCAGCTCGTACGAGAAGCCGTCGGAAAAGCGTGTGCGCGAAAAGGCCGAGGCGGTTCGTCGTTATCGCAAGCTGGCCCGCAAGAAGATGCAGCGCGAGGGATTGCTCCCTGCTCCCAAGAAGGTTGCGCGTACGCGCTAATTCCCGCTTCCACCATTTTCCCAAGACTTCAGGAAGGATGACTTCATGACCGCTATCAAGGAAGAAACGTCGACCACGACCAAGCTTTCAGCTCGGGAAAAGGCCGCCGTGACCAACGAGGCAGCACGTGCAATCATTGCCGCCGAGGCGTCTTCGAGGGAAGCGAAAACCGAGAGGTTGCGATTGCTCCGCCTGCAGCAGGAGGCGGTCGAGGCGAAAGCTCCGCCAGCCAAGCGCAAGGCGGGCAGCAAGAAAGACCACTGATCAGACTGCCAAGGGCCCGGAAACTCCGGGCCTTTGCTTTTGGTGTCACGCCGGCTGCAGCTTTTCCTCCTCGCGGCCCGGCAGGGGCGGAAAGGCAAGCGCGATAAGTACTGCGGCAAGCCCGACAAGAGCGGAACCGAAAAATAGCCAGTTGTAATTATTGAAGGCATCGAAGGCCCAGCCCCCGGCAAGAGGCCCGAAAGCCATGCCTATGCTTGACAGCATCGAAGCAGCACCCAGCACCGTACCGAGAATTTTTGCGCCGAAATAATCCTGCGCCAGCACGGCATAAAGCGGCATGACGCCGCCATAGGTACCGCCGAAAATGATCGCCAGCGCGTAGAAATGCGCGAGATCGGTCGCCATCGTATAGGCGGCAATCACCAGCGCCTGGATCAGAAGACCGATTATCAGCACCGGCTTGACGCCGAACCGGTCTGCCGCAAGACCGTAGACGATGCGCCCGCCCAGGCCTGCTGCCCCCTCGACACTATAGATAGACACGGCCGCCATCGGCGCGACGCCGCAATACATCGCGTAGCTGACCATGTGGAAAATCGGCCCGGAATGAGCGGTGCAGCAGGCAAAGAAGGTGAAGGCCAGCACCAGGAATTGCGGCGAGCGAAAGACTTTTGCAATCGGCTGCCCCGCTCCTTCCGCCTGCGGCGCGTCCTCAACCCTCGCCTCATCCGGCGGGTTGCGGACCAGAAGCACGGTCGGCAGGAGAATGATCCAGGCACCGATACCGATCACCAGCATGGCCGTGCGCCAGTCGCCGAATTCGTCGATCAGAAACCGGGCGAGCGGCGAAATCGTCATCGGCGCCATGCCCATGCCGGCGGAGACAAGCGATACGGCGAGACTGCGGTGGTCATCGAACCAGTGCATGGTAAGCGAGATCATCGGTGCCATGAAGGCACTGGCAGACAGGCCGACAAGACAGCCGTAGAGGATCTGGAAGGCGAAAAGGCTCTGCGCGCGGCTGGCGAGAACCAGGGCCAGTCCGGCAAGGACCGAGCCGATCAGCACGACGATGCGCGCGCCGAACCGGTCGCTGGCCGCGCCCCACATGAAACTGCCCAGTCCCATGACGATGAAATTGACTGTCATGGCGCTGGAGATCGCCGCATGCGACCAGCCGGTCTGGCGGGCGATCGGCTCCAGGAACACTGCGAGCGAAAACATCACGCCCACCGCCACGCAGCCCATCAGGCCGCCGGCAAACACGATGACCCACCGGTAATGGCTGCTTTTCATCCTGCCCTCCTGTCGAAGTCCTCCGGCGCATGAATGCGCCACGATACACCAAGGACGTGCGGGCGGTGAGATGCCGACAGGGAGGTTTGATTATTTTCGGGAATATGCCTCGCCCAAGAAAAGGCCCCGCACGCGGCGGGGCCTTCATTGTCATGCGCTGCGGTGACGTCAGCTGCCGCTATTGGTGCGGTTGCTGCCCACATTGTGGTTCATCGACGACGTCTTGCCGTCCGGGCTCTGCCCGTAATAGGTGCCGCCAAGATGGCCGCCCGAACTGGTGTTTTCGACCTGCCGTTTGGCACGCTTGATGGCCTGTTTTACGTCACTTTTGCTCATGTCTGTCCTCCAGCTTTTGGGTTGGTGACGATGAGCCAACCCCTCAAATGCAAAACCGTTCCGATATTTTATCGTCGATGATGAACAGGCCACTTGACTAGAAAGTGCTTCGCGCCTATTTGGAAACGATCATTTCCTAATTGGATTTTGCCATGAGCATCGACATCAGCCCCAATCCCGGCCGCAGCGCCGGCCGGCCGCGTGAATTCGATATCGACGATGCGCTCGACAAGGCGATCACCGTGTTCAGCGAACAGGGCTATCACGGCACATCCATCTCAGACCTGCGCGATGCGATGGGGCTGACGGCCGGAAGTTTGTACAAGGCATTCAAGGACAAGCATGCGATCTTCCTTGCCAGCTTCGACCGCTACAAGCAGGTGCGCAACGCGCTTCTCGACGAGGAGCTGGAGAAAGCCGAGAACGGGCGGGACGGCGTTTACCGCATGCTCGTGTTTTATGCCGAGGGCGCCCACGGCGACGGCGGTCGACGCGGCTGCCTGGCTGTCGGGACGGCCGTCGAACTGGCGATCTTCGACGACGAGGCGGCACGACGTGTCGAGCGTTCGATGGATCGTTTCGAGACTACGTTCGAGGCGCTGATCCGAAGGGGCCAGGAGGATGGCTCCATCAACCGCTCCATCGAACCCAATGCCACGGCGCGGCTGCTTCTGTCCGTCGTTCAGGGGCTTCGCGTTCTGGGCAAGACCAGCCCCAGCCGCGAGCAAACCTTTTCCGTAGTCGATGTGGCGATGAAGCTGCTCGACTGAAAAATACAAGAGACTGTTCAAGGATACCCCAATGACCAGCACGTCCGCGGCGATTGAAACGCCGGCACACCATGGCCGGATGACCGCCGGCCTCACATTCGTCATGGCCGCAGCCTGTGGCCTGATCGTCGCCAATCTCTATTACGCCCAGCCGCTTGCGGGCCCGATCGCCGCGGCAATCGGCCTTCCGCCGCATCTGACCGGCCTGATCGTGACGCTGACCCAGATCGGCTACGGCCTCGGCCTGCTGTTCATCGTACCGCTGGGCGATCTTCTCGAAAACCGCCGGCTGATCCTGATCATGATCGCAGCAACCGCGATCTCGCTCGTCGGCGCAGGCCTTTCGAGCGCCGCCCTACCCTTCCTGCTGGCATCGCTCGCAATCGGGCTCACTTCCTCTGCGGTACAGATGATCGTTCCCTTTGCCGCAAGCCTGACGCCGGAAGAACATCGCGGCCGGGTCGTCGGTAACGTCGTCAGCGGCCTGATGATAGGCATCATGATGGCGCGACCGATCGCAAGCTTCGTCACCGGCCTCACCAACTGGCATGTGATCTTCTTCGCCTCGGCTGCCGTCATGGTCGTGCTCGGCTTTATCCTGGCCGCCCGCCTGCCCAAGCGCACGCCGCACACGCAGCTTTCCTATGGCGGCCTGCTTGCCTCACTTGGCACCCTTTACGCCACCCAGCCGATATTGCGCCGCCGCGCCTTCTACCAGTTCTGCCAGTTTGCCGCCTTCAGCCTGTTCTGGACAGTCACGCCGCTGGTTCTGGCCAGTTCCGCCTTCAATCTCGGCCAGACGGGCATCGCACTCTTTGCACTTGTCGGCGTTGCCGGCGCTATCGCCTCGCCGATCGCCGGTCGCCTTGCCGACAAAAATCTAAGTCGCCCGGCGACCGCGCTCGGTATTATCTCGGTAGGCATCGCCTTCGTGATGACTCATCTGTTCTCTGATGGCACCACGGCAGCGCTCGTCGTTCTGGCGATAGCAGCGATTCTGCTCGATTTCGGTGTCGCCATGACGCTCGTCATCAGCCAGCGGGCGATCTACACGCTTGGTGCAGACCTGCGTTCGCGGCTCAACGGCCTGTTCATGGCGACGTTCTTCGTCGGCGGGGCACTCGGCTCGGCTATCGGTGCCTGGGCATTTGCCGAGGGCGGCTGGCTGCTCGCCTCGACGATCGGCGTTTCGCTTTCGGTCGTCGCCTTCGTTTATTTCCTGACCGAACGGAAGCCGCATCACCACAACCTGCATCCCAAGGACTGATGCCGCACGTTTCTGTGGCCCGCCTGTCGGCGGGCCGCAAAACATGCCGTGAAACGACCTCGATCATGTTCAAGGTCGAACGTCCGGCGATGATCGCTCATCGGTAACCCCGTTCTTCAACCAGCGAGGTTACCCAATGAGACTGAAATCTCTCCTCATCGCCCTTTCCCTGTGCACGGCAGCAACCGCTGCCATTGCCGCTGAACCCATCGGCGTTCGCAAGATCAGCGTCGTCACCCAGGACTATCCGCGGCCGCTTGCGGTCACCATCTGGTACCCGTCGAAAGGCGACGGGCAGGTGGACAAGCCGAACTACGACAGGATTTTCGATACGGGTTCCGCCGCCGCAAATGCGACGATCCGCGAAGGCCGCTTTCCGCTTGTGCTTCTCTCCCACGGTTCGGGTTCGCGTGCCGAAGGCATGGGCTGGATTGCCATAGAACTGGCCAAGGCCGGCTACATTGTCGCCGGACCGAACCATCCCGGCACGACAAGCGGCGATTCCACACCGGCTGCCACACCGAAGATCTGGGAGCGCACCCAGGATATTTCGGTCCTGATCGGCGCGCTGACGACAGATGCCCGCTGGCGGGCGTCCATAGATCAGAAACGTATCGGCATTCTCGGCTTCTCTCTCGGCGGGTCCACGGCAATGGAACTGGCCGGAGCCAAAGGCGATCTTTCGGCCTACACGCGCTATTGCGACGAAAACCCCGGCATGATGGATTGCAGCTGGTTTGCCGGCGGTCGCGGTTATGCAGGCGGCGAGCAGGTGGATGTGGCACCCTTCAAGCTTGCCGAGATCGACAGGATACGTTTCGAACAGCAGAACCGCGATGCAAGGATCACTTCCGTTATCGCGGTCGATCCAGGCCTTGCCACCACGTTCCAGAAGACAAGCCTTGCAGGCATCGACGTGCCGGTAACGCTGATTAATCTCGGCAGCCCCGGCCAGGTGCCGATGGCCGTACTTTCCGACCAGCTGGCGAAGGATATTCCCGGCGCGTCTTACCTGCAGGTGGAGGATGCCGACCACTTCAGCTTCCTGCCGGTCTGCAAGCCAGGCGCTTCGGATTTCCTCAAATCCGTCGGCGAAACCGACCCGATCTGCGAGGAAACAAAGCGTCCGCGGGCAGACATCCATGCGGAGCTTGGCCGGCTTATCGTCGAGGCTTTCGGCAGGACGCTGCAGCCGGCAATTGAGACAATGGAAGGCCGGGATCACCGGCCTTCCTTCATCCGATCCGCTTGTAGAAGATCGTCGTGTCGCAAAAGCCGCCCTGCGGCCATAGCGCATAATCGGGAATGACGCCGACGCGCTGCCAGCCGAAGCGCGGATAGATTTTTTCCGCTTCGCTGCCGGTCGCGGTGTCGAGAACCAGAAGCGAGCGGCCGCGGCGGGCTGCCTCTTCTTCCACCGCCGCCATCAGCCTGCGCGACAGGCCAAGTCCGCGGCCGGAGCGATGCACGAGCAGCTTCATCAGATCACCGCGATGCGGCTGGTTGGGTTTCGAAGCGAGCCCAACCTGGACCGTGCCGATCACCCGCCCGTCGATTTCAGCCACACCGAGAATGATGCCGCCCTTTTCCACCTCGGTGGCGATATCACTCCAATAGGCCTCTCCATCCTGCGGCTGAAACGGCAGCATGAAACCCAGCGAGGCGCCGCCATTGATGCAGTCGGATAGCACCTCGCAGAGGTCCGGAATGGCGGCACGCGCGCTTTTCGCATCGAAGATGCGGATCGTGGCAGTCATTGATGTTCCCTTTGTTATTTAGCGTCCGCGGTTCAGGATCACCGCGTAACGGGCAGGCTTGTCGGATGGATTGTAGAAGTCGAAGGCGTCGCCAATATCCATGAACAGGCAGTCGCCCGGCTGCAGCCGATGGGTGGCGTCGGGTAGCACCATCTCGAGCATGCCTTCGAACAGCCAGACATGCTGGGTCATGACCCGGCTTTCCTCCCGCGGCGGAAAACTGACCCTGGCGCCGGCCGGAAACTCGATCTCGACGATATCGACCGGGCTTGGCATGCCTGGAGGCGAAACCGAGCGACGCAGATATCCGGTCGTCGGGTCTCGCCACAGCCGCTGTTCCGCTCGCCTCGACAAGGGCGAAGACGACGGTTCTTCCGGTGCAAAGAAAGCCGAGAGCGTCAAGCCAAGCCCTTCGCACAGCCGCGCCAGAAGGGCCGCCGTCGGGCTTGCCTCGGCGCGCTCGATACGGGAGATCATCGCGCGGCTGACACCGGAGCGATCCGCCAGTTGATCGAGCGTCAGACCTGAGCTGGCGCGCAGGCTTTTCAGCCGCTCGCCGATTGCGATTTCCAGTTCACCATCCGAATTTTCCATTATCAGAGAATTTCACTCTCCTATCATGGAGTCAAGGATTTTGACGTTCCGTCGGAAAATTCGCCGCGGTGGCGTTTGTACGATAGCGAAACCACTGCGCGATAGGATAAGCAGGCCGGGTAGATGGCGCAAAGCATAGTGGCTTTTGGAGAATTTGCATGACGGCTCAGGCGCAGGTCAGAGTTTCGCCCCTCTCCATCGCGAGCATCATCCTATCGATGACGATTGCCGCCATCGGCAGTGGCATTATGGCCACTTACGTCCCCTTCGTGCTGACCCAGAGCGGCGAGACATGGGCAGCGCGGCTTGCCGTGCCCGCTCTCGCCTTTGGCGGCCTGCTCGGCTGCGTGCTTGCCGGACCGCTGATCCGTCGTGTCGGCCACGCGCGCCTCTTCGCCTGCTCGATGTCGATGGTCATTATCGGCGCGGTTCTGGTTGCAGCCGACCTGCCGGCCGCCTGGTGGATCCTCGCGCGAGCGATCTATGGCGCGGCTTCCAACGTCAATTTCATCATCGCCCAGAGCTGGCTCAACCACGCCGCCTCCAACGAATGGCGCGGAAGGGCGATGTCCTTCTTCTATATGGCCTTTGTGCTTGCGCTCGGCGGCGGCGCATGGCTGTTCGGGCAGGTGCCGGCGGACAGCAATCTTGCACCGCTCATCGTCGTTTTCGTCACCGCGCTCTCCATCCTGCCGATCGGGCTTACTCGCCTGCCGAACCCGCCTGCACCGGCGAGCGTCAGCGTGAATGTCAGGATGGCGTGGAAGATCTCGCCGGTCGGCCTTGTCGGCGTGCTCGCCTCGGGCGGGCTTTCGATGGTCGTGCAGGGCTTTACCCCGATCTACGCGACGCTCAACGGTGTGACGCAAGGCGAGGTGGCGCTGTTGATGCTGGTGATGCAGACCGGGCTTTTGTTCGTGCAATATCCTCTCGGCATCATTTCCGACCGGCTCGACCGCCGCGTCGTGTTGCTCTTCACTTGCGGGCTGATCGTTGTTGCGGGTTTTGCGGCGCTGATGGTGTCGTTTACCACTTTCGTGCTCCTGATGATCGTCTTCCTCGTTTTCGGCGGGGCGGTGGAAACCGTATATTCGGTTGCCAATGCGCATGCGAATGACCGCGCCGATCCGGGCGATTTCGTGCCGCTCTCCTCCACCCTTCTGGTTGCATGGTCGACGGCTGCCACGATCGTGCCGCTGGGCATCACCTTCCTTGCTCCGGTCCTTGGCCAGCAGACATTCATCTATGCGATCATACTCGTGGCGACCGCCTATGGCCTCTATATCGTCTTCCGCCTGAAGGAACGCGGACCGGCACCGGAAGACGAACGCGAAAGCCACGAGATGCGAAGCGCGCAGATGCCGAACGCCGCGACCATGACGGAACCGGGGGCTGCAGAGGCTCAGGCGGAAGCCAAGGCGCAGGCCCTGGAGGGCTGATAGTCAACAAACGGTTATCTTCCCCCTTTGCGGCGGGGATTGTCACTGATATATGCGCGAACCATGAGCACCAATTCCCGCACGCCGCTTGACCATATCCGCAACTTCTCGATCGTGGCCCATATCGACCACGGCAAGTCGACCCTGGCCGACCGTCTGATCCAGACGACCGGCGGCCTTGCCGAACGCGACATGTCGGAACAGGTTCTCGACTCGATGGATATCGAGCGCGAACGCGGCATCACCATCAAGGCCCAGACCGTCCGCCTGCATTACAAGGCGAACAATGGCGAGACCTATATCCTCAATCTGATCGACACGCCCGGCCATGTCGACTTCGCCTATGAAGTCTCGCGTTCGCTCAGCGCCTGCGAAGGTTCGCTGCTCGTCGTCGACGCCTCCCAGGGCGTCGAAGCGCAGACGCTGGCCAACGTCTATCAAGCGATCGACAACAATCACGAGATCGTCACCGTCCTCAACAAGATCGACCTTCCCGCGGCCGAACCGGATCGGATCAAGGAACAGATCGAGGAAGTGATCGGCATCGATGCCTCCCAAGCCGTGCTGATCTCGGCCAAGACCGGCCTCGGCATTCCCGACGTTCTCGAAGCAATCGTCCACCAGCTGCCGCCGCCGAAAAGCGAAGCCGGCGACAAGGGCCCGCTGAAGGCCCTGCTGGTCGACAGCTGGTATGACACCTATCTCGGCGTCATGGTTCTGGTGCGTATCCTCGACGGCGTACTCTCCAAGGGCCAGACCATCCGGATGATGGGCACGGACGCAAAATACCAGGTCGAACGCGTCGGCGTGCTGACGCCGAAGATGCTGGCCGTCGACTCACTCGGTCCGGGCGAAATCGGTTTCTTCACCGGCTCGATCAAGGAAGTTGCCGATACCCGCGTCGGCGATACCATTACCGAAGACAAGAAGCCGACGGCGAAGGCACTGCCGGGCTTCAAGCCGGCCCAGCCGGTGGTGTTCTGCGGTCTCTTCCCGGTCGATGCCGCTGATTTCGAAGACCTGCGCGCGGCGATGGGCAAGCTTCGCCTCAACGATGCGTCGTTCTCGTTCGAAATGGAATCGTCTGCCGCTCTCGGTTTCGGTTTCCGCTGCGGCTTCCTCGGCCTGCTGCATCTGGAAATCATCCAGGAGCGCCTCGAGCGCGAGTTCGACCTCGACCTGATCGCAACCGCTCCTTCGGTCGTCTATCATCTTCACATGACGGATGGCTCGATGAAGGAGCTGCACAATCCGGCCGACATGCCGGATGTGGTCAAGATCGCGTCGATCGAGGAGCCGTGGATCAAGGCAACGATCCTGACACCGGACGATTATCTAGGCGGCATCCTGAAGCTTTGCCAGGACCGCCGCGGCATCCAGACCGAACTGACCTATGTCGGCAAGCGCGCCATGCTGAGCTATGAGCTTCCGCTCAATGAAGTGGTGTTCGACTTCTACGACCGCTTGAAGTCTATATCCAAGGGTTATGCGTCGTTCGATTACCATCTGCACGGCTATCGCGAAGGCAATCTCGTGAAGATGTCGATCATGGTCAATGGCGAGCCAGTCGATGCGCTTTCCATGCTCGTTCACCGTTCGGCGGCGGAAAAGCGCGGCCGCGACATGTGCGAGAAGCTCAAGGATCTGATCCCGCGGCACATGTTCAAGATTCCGATCCAGGCAGCAATCGGCGGCAACGTGATTGCCCGCGAGACGATCTCGGCGATGCGCAAAGACGTGACGGCCAAGTGTTACGGTGGCGACGCCACCCGTAAGCGTAAACTTCTGGACAAACAGAAGGAAGGCAAGAAGCGGATGCGCCAGTTCGGCAAGGTCGATATCCCGCAGGAAGCGTTTATCGCAGCGCTGAAGATGAAGGACGACTGATCACATCTCGACTTTCAAAAAATGCCGCCCCCGAGGGCGGCATTTTTTATTGGGAGCACGGCAACTTCACTCAGCTGCCGCCCTGATTGCCGCGCTCGCACGCGCCTTGCGGGCGATGCTTTCGGCAAACAATGGGGTTTCGCGATGATTATGGTCGCCGCCGGCCGCCTGTCGCGCAGCTGCGGCCTGCTCGAATGTCTGACCGTGCTTTGCAATGAAATCCATGAACATATCAGTCGGATGGCAGGTGACGCGGTTGGTGTAGCGGGTGCGGTTGCCGTCAATCGCTTCAGCGATCAGTTCCCAGATGACATTGACCTGCGTGCGCTCACCCAATGGCGTGAAGACGTCCGAAATCGAATTCATCCGGCAATAGGAGGGCGTTGCCTCGTCCGCGACATAGTGCTGGACGACCAGACCAGTGCCGATCATCTCGACATTGATCGACATCCGGCGTCCGTCATCGGTGAAGGTCGCTCCCGCAGCAATGTGGTCGGGCGGGCAGCAGCGCTGGTACTCAGCCTCCGGCAGATTGAAGAGCCAGTCGGCGATATCGACCTCATCGAGAGGAATGTCGATATCGTGGGAATAAGCGGATTGGGAAAGGATCTTGTCGGCCAGAATTTTCATCGTGGTTTCCTTCAATCTGTCTGTCTCCGCAGGCTCACTGCAATCCGCATGTCGAGCGGAAGAAGAAGACCGACCGGAGAGGTTTGGATGAGCAAAATTCCTGTTCTGCTCGTGAAGAAAGCTCTCACCTGCTCGCCCGGACCTCAATCATACATGGGGCTCTCGATGCTATCCTTGAGTTTATCCGCCATGCTCTGCGGTATGACGGATGATCGTTTTTGATCGCGCCGTGCGGAATTGCCGCCACTGGGGGTCAAATTCAGCAGAAATGCCTTCTTGATCGCCCCAATCCGACTGGCTAGGAGTCGACACACTCAACCTCCGCCATTCAGGACCGCATCCCGTGCCCAACTTCCCCTTTTCCGAAAGCGATCCGATCCAGTTTCATGGCCCCCTCCCGAAACGTTCGGATGTGGTGATCATCGGCGGCGGCGTGATCGGGGTCACGACGGCGCTTTATCTGGCGGAAAAGGGTGTTTCAATCACGCTTGTCGAAAAGGGGCGGATCGCGGCGGAACAGTCGTCGCGGAACTGGGGCTGGATCCGCCAGCAGGGGCGCGATGCGGACGAGCTGCCGATCGTCATAGAAGCCTGCCGGGTGTGGAAGCAGCTTGCGGAAGAATGCGGCGAGGATATTGGTCTCGCGCAGACCGGCGTAACCTACCTTGCCAATTCGGCCAAGCAGATGGCCGAGTTCGACGACTTCATCAAGATCGCCGCCCGGCACGATGTCGATACGCGACTGTTGAGTTCGGCCGAAACGGCGACGCTCATCCCCAGCATGGCGCGCAAGTTCCATGGGGCGATGACGACCCCTTCGGACATGCGGGCGGAACCCTGGCTTGCCGTGCCGGCCCTTGCGCGGCTTGCGGCACGCAAGGGCGCCACGATCGTCGAAAACTGCGCCGCCCGCAGCCTCGACATTTCCGCTGGCCGGATCAGCGGCGTGTGGACCGAGACCGGATTGATCGAAACCTCCAGCGTATTGGTCGCCGGCGGCGCATGGTCGTCACTGCTGCTGCGCCTGCATGGCGTGTCCATCCCGCAGCTCAGCGTTCGCTCCACGGTCGCAGCCACCGAACCGATGCCTGAGGTTCACGCGGGAGCTGCGGTCGATAGTGACGTCGCCTTCCGTCGTCGGCAGGATGGCGGTTATACGCTGGCGCCCGGTAGCGGCAGCGCGCTCTATGTCGGGCCGGACGCTTTCCGCCACGCGGTGAAATATCTGCCCGCACTGCTCGATAACCCTTTCGGCCTTCGCTATCTGCCAGCTGCACCCTCACGCTTTCCCGATGCATGGTCGACGCGCAGAACATGGACGGCCGACGAAACCAGCCCGTTCGAGCGGATGCGCATCCTCAACCCCGCTCCCTCGCAAAAGGGGTTGCGTTCGGTGCAACGCGAGTTCGCCCGACTTTTCCCCGATCTTGGCCCGGTGCGCCTGAAAACCGCATGGGCGGGAATGATCGATGCGATGCCGGATGTCGTGCCGGTGGTCGATCGCGTCGAGGCGATCGGCGGCCTGTTCGTCGCAACCGGCATGAGCGGCCATGGCTTCGGTATCGGGCCCGGCATCGGCCGCGTTGTTGCCGATCTCATAAAGGGCCATGCCGTTGGACATGATCTAAGCCGGTTCCGGCTGTCGCGCTTCTCCGATGGTAGCGCGATCAAGCTGGGGCCGGCGCTTTAGAAGGACAATTGCTTCACAAGCTCGAAAAGTCTTGCGACGGCCGGGTTTTTCGATGCCGTGGGAGCGCAGAGCACGACGTCAAATTCAGGCGGATCGATCAGCGGGCGGGAGACGATGGTTTCGCCGAGATCGCTGCAGAGCGATTGCGGGATCAGAGCAACGCCCAAGCCTTCCCCCACCAGCCTTATGATCGTGTGCTGCAGGCGTGGCTCCAGCGCGAAATGCGGAACAATACCGCCTGCTGCGCAATAGGCTCCGATTGCCGAACGCAATGTCGGCACCACCGATGCTGGAGCGGCGATCAGCCTTTCCGACGCCAAGGCCTGAGCCCCCACCTTTTCAGCTGAGGCCAGCGGGTGATCAGCGTGGACGATCAGGCGAAGCCGATCACGCGCAAGGAGCCGGGTCCGAAGATGCGGCGCCGTCGGATTTCCAAGAGTGACTGCGGCATCCAGCCGCGCTTCCAACAGAAGCTCATCAATATCGCTCGGCAACCTTTCTTCGAGAACGAGACGCACATCCGGTGCAGCATCGGATAGCAGGCGCACAAGTTTCGGCACGATGCCCTGCGCCGCATACATGGTGAAACCCAGTTTCAACTCCCCCTTGGCACCGTTCGCGACAAGCTGTACGTCGCGGCACGCCGCCTCGAACCCGGCCAGTACTGATCGGCAATCATTGAGGAAATGCTTGCCCGCCGTCGTCAGCACGACATTGCGGGAATTACGTTCGAACAGCCGGACGCCGAGCGCCTTTTCAATCGCCGCAATCTGCCGGCTGAAGGGCGGCTGGCTCATGTTCATACGGGCTGCTGCCTGGCCGAAATGAAGGGTCTCCGCCAGTGCAACGAAATAGCGCATATGGCGCGTATCCATTTGATACCTCCAGAGTATCAATTTGACACTTCAATGACATTGGATTATATCGATCAATAGCGTTAGGCAAGGGGCAGCAATAATTCGAGCCTGCCGACATGCTGACCAACCTTTTGATCGTCCTACCCATATTTGCACTTATTCTTGCCGGCTGGATTGCTCGGAAAAGCGGTGCACTCGGGCCAAATGCGACGCGCGAGGTCAACCGATTGGTCGTCTATCTTGCCCTTCCTGCATTGTTGTTCGACATCATGGCGAATGCAAAAATCGAGCAGATCTGGGAACCCGGTTTCATCCTCGCTTTCAGCGCCGGCTGTGCGGTCATCTTTGTCGGTACGCTGTTCTGGCGAGTGGCCAAGGGCCGGCATCTCGCAGATGCTGCAGTCGATGCGCTGAATGCAAGTTACGCCAATACAGGTTTTGTTGGCTTTCCGCTGGTCCTGTCGCTTGTTGGCGATAGCGGCATGGCACCAACACTGATCGCAACCATCCTCACGGTCTGCGTCCTGTTTGCCGTCGCCATCATTCTAATCGAGGGCGGGCTTCAGTCAGAGACCCGCCGCCGCGACATCGCATTCAAGACGTTTGCCTCGCTCTGCAAGAACCCGCTGCTTGTCGCGCCCGTGCTCGGCGCCATCTTCATGCTATCCGGCTGGGCGCTACCGCAGCCGGTACATTCATTCATGAAGCTGCTTTCGGGTGCGGCCTCGCCTTGCGCACTGATCGCGCTCGGTCTCTTCCTCGCCGGTCCGCAGGCGGCGACGGCAGCAAACAGGCTTTCCACCACCGGCATTCTGGTCGCCCTGAAACTGATCGCCCATCCGCTAGTCACTTGGGTGGTTGCCGGGCCGCTGCTCGGCCTGCCTGCGGGCTCGGTGCATGTCGCGGTTCTGCTCGCTACCTTGCCGACCGGTACCGGTCCATTCATGCTGGCGGAATTCTACAACAGGGAGGCAAGCCTGACCGGACGCGTCGTGCTGATATCGACCATCCTCTCGATCCTGACCATCTCGGCCTATCTGTTGATCGCCTGAGGCCTATGAAGACAGCAAGTCTCGCCACCGATATTTTCAGTGACCGTACAGTCCATCGATCAGCGTGTAATTGCGCTTGAAACCTCTTGGAAAACGGGTCTGCTGCTCCATATAATCGGCGCTTGTCCTACTCCCACGTTTCGGTGAATTCATGAACTATCAGGTCGTATCCGCCCATTGGCCGATTGGCGGAGGCGAAGCGGGGGAACTTGTCCGCGCATTCGACTGGTCGCAGACCTCGCTTGGACCGATTTCCGAATGGCCGCAGCATCTGCGAATAAAGGTCAATTCGATTGTCAATTCGCCCATCCCGCAAGTGCTTATGTGGGGCGATGACCATGTGATGATCTACAACGACGGTTACATCGAAATCGCCGGCAGTTATCATCCCCGCGCGCTCGGCGGCACCGTTCCCGGCATCTGGCCGGAGATCTGGGACTGGAACAGAAAAATTCTCGAAGCCGGCTTTCGCGGAGAAGTGCAATCCTTCCGCGACCAGGCGATGACATTGCATCGCCATGGCGTTCCGGAAGACGTGATTTTCGACCTGTTCTACACGCCGATCTATGCCGAAAGCGGCAAAGTCGACGGCGTTTTGTGCACGGTGCTTGAAAATACCGACAGGGTGAAGGCGGTCAAGGCGCTGGCGGAAAGCCGCGAGGAACTTTCCCAGCTGACCAACGCCCTGCCGATCCTCGTCGGCTTCATCGATCGCGACAGCACCTATCGTTTCGCCAATGAAGGCTACCGGGAATGGTTCGGCCTACCCGCCGCCGACGTGATCGGCAAACATGTCGCCGACATTGTCGGGCAGGATTACTATAAGACCCGCATCCCGTTCATAAACAAAGCCTTTTCAGGCGAGGCGATCATCAATGACACGGTGATCCGCCGACCCGACGGTGAAAGACGGACGGCGGAAGTGCGTTATGTGCCGCGCCGCACGCCGAAGGGCGAGGTTGACGGCATCTATGTGCTGATCGTCGATGTCGAGGCCCGCAAGCGCTCGGAAACCGCGCTTCGCCGCAGCAACAACCGCTTCCGGGCTGCCGTCAACGCCATCCATGGCGTATTGTGGACGAACACGGCGGATGGACGCATGCTCGGCGAACAATCCGGCTGGGCGTCCCTGACCGGTCAATCCTCGGAGGAATATCAAGGCTATGGCTGGTCGAATGCCGTGCATCCAGATGACCGTGCCGGATCCGTAGCCAGCTGGCAGGCCGCGGTTGCCGCCAAGTCCACCTATATCTGGGAGCACCGGGTTCTGCGCCATGATGGCGTCTACCGCACCTTCTCGATCCGCAGTGTGCCGATCATCGGTGCGGATGGCGAGATCGAGGAATGGGTCGGAGTCCATACCGACATCACCGAACAACGTGCGGCCGAAGCCAGCCTGCAGGAACATGCGAGCAATCTGGAGCGGCAGGTTCGCCACCGCATGCGCGCAGAGGAACAGCTCAAGCAGCTCAACGAAGGCCTGGAGGCGCGAGTCGAGGCGGAGATCGCCGAGCGTCGGTTGGCGGAACGGGCGCTGCAGCAGGCGCAGAAGATGGAATCGATCGGCCAGCTGACCGGCGGCGTGGCGCATGACTTCAACAACCTGCTTCAGGTCGTGGCAGGCAATCTACAGCTTCTCGCCAAGGACATCGTCGGCAACGAAAATGCCGAGCGGCGTGTTTCAAATGCGCTGGCCGGCGTCCACCGCGGCGCAAAGCTCGCCAGCCAGTTGCTCGCCTTCGGCCGACGTCAGGCACTGGAGCCGCGGGTCATCAATATCGGCCGCTTCATTGCAGGCATGGACGATCTTCTACGCCGGTCGCTGGGCGAGGCAGTCGAGGTTGAGGTCATCACCAGCGGCGGGCTGTGGAACACCTATGCGGACCCCACGCAGGTGGAAAACGCGCTGCTCAACCTTGCGATCAATGCCCGTGATGCGATGGAGGGATCTGGTAAGCTGACGATCGAAGTCGGCAATGCCTTCCTCGACCAGGATTACGCCCGCGCCCATGCGGAAGTTGCAGCCGGGCAATATGTCCTGCTCGCCGTTACCGATACCGGTTCAGGCATGACGCCCGAAGTTCTGGAAAAGGTGTTCGAGCCGTTCTTCTCGACCAAGCCGGAAGGCAAGGGAACCGGGCTTGGCCTGTCCATGGTCTATGGTTTCGTCAAGCAGTCAGGCGGCCATGTGAAAATCTATAGCGAGGTCGGCCAAGGCACGACCGTCAAGGTCTATCTTCCCCGCTCTGTTGCCGACGAGGATCGCGAAGTGGTCGTTCCTGCCGGCCCTGTCGTCGGCGGAACCGAAACAGTGCTTGTCGTCGAGGATGACGAGGAGGTCCGCACCACCGTTATAGAGACGCTGACCGATCTCGGTTATCGGGTCCTGTCCGCCAAGGATGCTCAGGCGGGCCTCAACGTGGTCGAGAGCGGCATTCCAATCGACGTGATCTTCACCGACGTCGTCATGCCCGGCCCGCTGAAGAGTAGGGAAATGGCGCGCCGTGCCAAGGAGCGTTTACCCAATCTCGCGGTCCTGTTCACCTCGGGTTACACGGAAAACTCGATCGTGCATGGCGGCATTCTCGATGTTGGTGTCGAGCTTCTATCGAAACCCTATACTCGCGAGGCACTGGCGCGCCGTATCCGCCATGTGATCGCCAACCAGAAGCAGGTGGAACAATCGGCATCTCCAAGAACCGATGTCTCGGAACCTGGCGCCTACCGTTCAGTACCGGCACTGAGGATATTGCTTGTCGAAGACGATTTTCTGATCCGATCCAATACTGCCGAAATACTTATGGAGTTTGGTCACGAAGTGATCGAGGCTTCTAACGGACACGAGGCGCTTCAGGAGCTCGCGAGTTCCGAGATCGATCTGCTGCTGACGGATATCGGCCTGCCGGATACAAGCGGCGGAGAACTTGTAAAACAGGCGATAGAGCTCAAGCAGAGCCTCGCCGTAATTTTTGCGACCGGCGAGAATCAAAAGCCCGATGGAGCCCCAGCTCGGGCTGGTCTGCTGCGCAAACCCTATAATGAGCATGATATTGCAAAGGTGATCGAAAGCGTCATGACCGGGCAATAACTTCCCGAGCCCTCGGCTTGTCTGAAACGGACGACCCGATCGTCCAATCCCGTTGGATTCCACAGAATGATACGATCTCACCGGGAAAGGCCTAATGGCCGGGGCGCGGGAGATCAGACGAGGTAATCCATACGCGACCGTCGAATGCTACTTCACCGTGATCAAGCTTGTGGCTTGCAATCTTTTCGATGAGGCAGAGTTTCGAACGGACATTGCCGATGCGGCTGTCATTCACGACACAAACAGCGTGGAATGCTGTGCCCTCCTGCATCAAAAGCAGCGTGTGGTGGGCATTGTCCAGGATCTTTCCGGGCAGCGTCTGGAGCGTCATGCTCTTTCTCCTTGCCGATCATTTAAACCAACCGCCAATCGAGACGATTGCCGGAAGCCTCCCTCAACAAGGTTAATGAATAGTTAAAGTTTGCATCAGAAAGACACCCATTGCGTGCAATCCATTAAAGGGAGAAAACCCCTCGTAGCATTAATAACCTACTGTATTATCAGTAAGTTAACCCGAATATTATATATCGATTACAATTTATGCAGTAACGCAACCTCCTATGTTGAGGATAGTCAACTATGTTTTCTTTCCAATCCAGTTCAGACCGGGTTCTTGATGCGCTCGATCTATCGATGGCGATCATCGAATTTGATCTTGAAGGTCGCATCATCAAGGCCAACAAGAATTTCTGCGATCTGATGGGCTATCAGCCACAGGAAATCATCGGCAAACATCACAGCCTTTTTGTCGAAGCGAACTACGTAAAGTCTAAGGACTACACGGCCTTCTGGAGCGCGTTACGCAATGGCCAGTTCTTCTCGAATGATTTCAAGCGGATTGCCAAAGGTGGAAGGGAAGTCTTCATCCGAGGCAACTATAATCCGGTCAAGAATAGCAGCGGAAAAGTCATTAAAGTCATCAAATTCGCCAATGACATTACCGATTCGAAACTGCATGCCCTCGACAGCGCGGCTAAAATCAACGCCATATCCCGCGCGCAGGCAACGATCGAATTCAACACAGATGGCACGATCATAGGCGCCAATGAGAATTTCCTGTCGACTCTCGGCTATGGCCTCAGCGAGATCGTCGGTCGGCATCACCGCATGTTTGTCGATGAGGCCTATGCTGCGTCGGCGGACTATGCCCGGTTCTGGGAGCGGCTGCTTTCGGGCGAGTTCGTTGCAGGCGAATTCACCCGTATCGGCAAGGGTGGCCGCAATGTCTTTATCCAGGCATCCTACAACCCCGTATTCGATGATACAGGGCGCGTCATAAAGGTTGTAAAATTTGCAACAGACGTGACCCAACGAGTGGAAAACGTCGAACGGCTGGCCTCCTGCCTGACAAATATGGCGGATGGCGACCTCTCGCAAACGATCGATACACCTTTCATTGCCTCGCTGGAAAAGCTGCGCGTCGACTTCAACATTGCATCTGCAAAGCTGCGTGAAGCCATGGCAACGGTTGCTGACAACGCCCGAGCCATCGCTTCCAGCTCCAACGAAGTCCGTGTCGCGGCGGACGATCTAGCGCAACGAACGGAACGTCAAGCGGCTTCCGTTGAGGAAACGGCTGCTGCTCTTGAAGAAATTACCACGACGGTCAAGGATTCCAGCAAGCGTGCAGAAGAGTCCGGCGCACTCGTCAACCGTGCCAAAGCCGATGCAGAACGCTCCGGCGAGATCGTTCGCGAGGCCATCAAGGCGATGGACTCGATCGATAACTCATCCCGCGAAATCTCCAACATCATCGGCGTTATCGACGAGATCGCCTTTCAGACCAATCTTCTCGCGCTCAACGCCGGCGTAGAGGCCGCGCGTGCAGGTGAAGCCGGCAAGGGTTTTGCAGTTGTCGCGCAGGAGGTGCGTGAGTTGGCACAGCGTTCGGCTGGCGCTGCCAAGGAGATCAAGGCACTCATCACGACATCCGGCAACCATGTGGCAAGCGGCGTCGAGCTCGTTAGCAAGGCCGGTACAGCACTGCAGGAAATTGGCGGACAGGTGCATCAGATCAATTCTGACATTCTCGCCATCATTGATGCTTCCCGCGAACAATCGCTCGCACTCGGCAACATCAACCATGCGATCAACGAGGTTGACCAGGGCACACAACAGAATGCCGCAATGGTAGAACAACAGACTGCCGCAAGTCGCAGTCTCGCTCATGAATCACAAGCACTGTTTTCGCTGCTCGAACAGTTCCGCTTCGGTCAGGCATCCGCACATTCTGCGCCGTCAGCGCCAGTCAAATCCATACGATCCACGGCAAAACCGATCCGCACCCCTACCCATTTCCGCACGGCGGGATCTGCTGCTCTGGCGGTGGAACCCGGCTGGGAAGATTTCTGAGCCACGCGTCATGCGGTAACAGGCCGCTCAGCTGATTTAAGACGAAAAGCCGCCCTCTCGATGAGAGGGCGGCTTTTTCTTATCTGATCAACAGCCTGCAAACGGTTATCAGCCGCCGTTATTCGCAGGAGCCGAAGGAGCCGGTGTTGCCGGAGCAGGCGTTGCTGGCGCAGGCGTTGCCGGGGCTGGCGTTGCAGGGGCCGGAGCGGCCGGCGCTGCGGGCTGGGTCGTCGAGGACGTCGTCGTCGCATCGGTGGGCGCACTACCCATTTGCGACCAGACGAATGCACCCACGACGATCACGGCGAGCACTGCTACCCAGCCCATCCAGGATGAGCTGCCACGGGCCGCCGGGGGCGGTGTGCGCAGATCGGGACGGTTGTCATTCGGATTGGGATCATAAGCCATTTCGTTTCCTCCTATTCCAGCCAATAAAATGCGCGTTACCGGAATTTGTTCCGTAGCGGGGCATTTCGCGCCGAACTGCATGAAAATGGCATTTGCCGAAAAGACCGATTAGGAAGGTTGTGCTGGCGAAAAAGACGGGAGACTTCGCATGACAAAACCTCGTATCGGCATTATCGGTCTCGGTCGCATGGGACGCGCCATGGCGGCCCGGCTTGCCTCCTGCGGGTTTGAGATTACGGGCTGGAGTCGCAGCGGCGTTCCGGATGATTTTCCCGAAACGGCGACCGCAACCGCCGATATTGCCGGGCTTGTCGAAACCTCCGACATCATCATCCTTGCGCTTCTGGACGATGCAGCGGTGCATGCAATGGCCGAAAGGCTTGAGGCGCTGGATCTTTCCGGCAAGCTGATCGTCGATACCAGCACGGTGAGCCCGCTGACACTGCGCAGCCACGGGGCGGCAATGGAACTCAAGGGCGGGCGCCTGCTGGACGCGCCGATATCGGGCGGACCGGAGACGCTGATTGCCGGAAAGGCCGGTTTCTACATCGGCGGCAGCGAGGACGACTATCGCCGCTTCCTACCGGTGGTGGAGGTGCTGTCCGACCGTATCCACCATGTCGGTTCGCTCGGCCATGGCGCGGCCTCGAAGCTGATCAACAACATGATGCTGACAGGCCTGTGGGAAAGCCTCAAGGAAGCGTTGCAGCTCGGCGCACGCGCTGGCCTTGCCCGTGACAAGATGATAGAGGTCCTGTCCGGAAGCCCGGCTGCCAGCCCCGCCATGAAGGGCCGCCTGCCGGTGGTGCTGGGCGAAACGGACTATGTCGGCTTTCCGGTGTCCGGCGTGGTCAAGGATGTCAGCGTGGTGAGCGATTACGCAGCGCATCTCGACGTGGCCATCCCGGCGATGAAGGCGGCGCTCTCAAGTTTCGAAAGCGCAGCCAGAGCCGGCTTCGCCGAAGCCGACCTCGCGACGATGGTCAAGCTTGCGCTGGACGAGGCCACGGCGGGACACTCCCACGGCCCGGTGGTCACCCCGCATCGAAAGCCTCACATCACCATTCTCTATTGCACCCAGTGCAACTGGCTGCTGCGGGCCGGCTGGATGGCACAGGAGCTGTTGCAGACTTTCGGTGATTCGCTTGGAGAGGTCGGCCTCATTCCCGGCACCGGTGGCGCGTTCGAAATAAGGCTGGATGGCGTTCTCATTTGGGAGCGCAAACGCGACGGCGGCTTTCCCGGCCCGAAGGAACTGAAACAACGTGTTCGCGACGTGATCGAACCGGAACGCGATCTCGGTCACCTGGACCGCCACGGTGTGGAAAAAGAGCCAAAAACCGATGTTCCGACCGTGGGTTAGCCGACCGGCCGAAAAGTTTTTTGCCTACTGACACAGAAACTTCAAAAACCCGGTTGACTTCATCGGCTGGCCCTCGTACATGGCTCTCCGTCGCCCAGATGGCGGAATTGGTAGACGCGCCAGCTTCAGGTGCTGGTATCCGAAAGGATGTGGAGGTTCGAGTCCTCTTCTGGGCACCATTCCCATTGTTTATGCTTAGTAATTGGCCCGCTTGCGGGCCTTTACTGTTTTCGGGATTCGGGTCGCAGACCACCCGTTCAGGCCTGCCGGATCAGGTCATTTCCACAGTGAAACTACCGGCGATCTGCGGGCGAAAAATCATTCGGGAAGATGGCGTGGATTGAGGCCCGGGACCCATTGGGTGTTGGGCATATGCGTGCCGGTATAGGTGACGCCACTCGGGGTTTCGCAGCGATAGACCTGGACCGGCAGATCATCGAGAATGCTGCCGCGGAACCGGCGGCGCGGCTCCGATGTGTAACCGACGCCGGTCGTGCAGCGATAGCCTTCCGGAGCATGTTTGGCGACGCGCGGCTCTTCCGGAACGACACCGGGAAGATCCTTGAAATAGGTATTCATCGAAGGACCGAACGCATCGCCTTCGGCGGCAAAGACCACGGAGGGCACTGCCGCGAGGATGAGCACGACCAGCATCGTTGCGGGCAATATCCATGCACCTTTGAGCATCTTGCTGAACTCCATACCTCGGACTGCTGTTCCATCTACAGATAGGTGTAGCCGGTCATGGATGCCATGACCGGCAGGCCAACATTCTCGTGATGACGAAGCCGGGATCATGAAGGTGTTGCCTGTTCGCGTCAGGCGATCCGGCGATAGCCGGTCGGCTGCTCGTAAAGCCAGCCGATACGTTTCACCGCCGCTTCGAAATTCTCGCGCGCCACGGTCATCGTGTGACCGTTCGCATGCAACAGCGTTTCTTCGTCTTCCATGATGCCGACATGGCCTTTCCAGAAGACGAGATCGCCGCGACGGAGCGCATCACGGGCAATCGCATGGCCGAAAGAGGCCTGCATGTCGGAGTCACGCGGTGCGCTTTTGCCGACCATCATCAGGGCCAGCTGGACGAGGCCGGAACAATCGATGCCGAAACCCGAGCGTCCACCCCAGAGGTAGGGCGTCTCGATGAACTTCGTTGCGACAGACACATAGTCGTCCGCCATTGCCTCGCCGACCGGCAGGCAATGGGCGGCGATAACAGCTCCACCGCCGGCCAGAAGGAAATAGCGCGTGCCGCGCGTTTCCGCATCGCCGATGACGGTGACGAGGCTCCCCATTGAAAATGCCTTGATCGGCGGCTTGCGCAGCTCCGCTTCCGGGTAAAGGAAGGTCCGCGCAGCCGTGATCCGGTGCGTCGGCTCAATCAACGGGCCAATCATCTCTTCCGGCAGATAGCCGACATAACCGTCAGCATCAGCCTGCACCCAGGCGAAACCATTTGCACGATCGAAGACCCGGACACTCTCTCCAAAGAGAAGTTCCGTATCTATACCGCGGCCAATATCCGGGAACGGCCGCAAGGCCGCTACGTGGCCGATAACGGACGCGGGCTCGCCCTTCACGAAGCGGGTTGCCTCGACCTGTCCCTTCAGCGCTTCCGCTGCGAGATCCGGGCGGAAGGCATTTAGGCGTCTGTCCAATTCCATTGTCTTGTCCTTCATGAGGCGGGACGTCTTGCTTCCCGGATGATCAGGTCGCCGAGTTTTTCCAGATAAAGCGCGCCGCCGACGGTTCGTTTTATCACGACATTGCGCCGATCGCGATCATCCCTGACGCGATCGACGAGACCGAGTTCGCCCATCCTATCAAGTGCACGGGTAATCACGGGCTTGGTAACGCCGAGCGTTTCGGCAAGTCCCCGCACCGTATGCGGCGGCGGGATCAGATAGATCTGCAGCAGGATCGCTATCTGTCGCAATGTCAGGTCTGCCGCTTCGCCTCTCACCTCTTCCAGCGAAACGCGGCGCCACAGCCCCAAGGCCTCCGTTGCGGTCAATTCGATCGGCATCCGATACCTCCAACGGACGCCGATCGTAACGTCAAACCGTTACCGGTCTGTTTTTCACTTCCCGGCTTGCGCCATGTCGCGGATGACGCGATAGAGCGCCCGGATGGCGAAGGCTTCCCCACCCACCGGGGCATGCGGTTTTTCGGACGGGTTCCATCCGTAAATGTCGAAATGGATCCAGCTTGGCGATGCCGTGACGAAGCGCTTGAGGAACAAGGCCGCATTGATCGAACCTGCCATGCCGCCAGAGGGCGAATTGGTGATGTCGGCCGCACGAGTGCGCAGATCCTTGTCGTAGCCCATCCAGAGCGGCATGCGCCAGACCGGATCAGCAGCCTCTTTCGCCGCCAGTGACAGCTTGCCCGCCAAGTCCTCGTCATCGGTAAAGAACGGCGCAAGTTCCGGTCCAAGCGCCACACGGGCGGCGCCTGTGAGCGTCGCCATGTCGATCAAGAGATCCGGTGGGGTTTCGTCGGCGTAGGCGAGCGCATCGGCAAGCACCAAGCGGCCTTCGGCATCGGTATTGTCGATCTGGACGGTGATGCCCTTGCGGCTCTTGTAGATATCGCCCGGACGGAAAGCATTCGAGGAGATCGAGTTTTCGACAGCCGGAACCAGGACTGTCAGGTCGACGGGCAGACCTGCATCCATGATCATCAAAGCAAGCCCCATGACATTGGCGGCACCGCCCATGTCCTTCTTCATAAGGGCCATTCCGGTCGCGGTCTTGATATCCAGGCCGCCGGTATCGAAGCAAACCCCCTTGCCGACGAGCGTGACACGCGGATTTCCCTTTGTGCCCCAGCGCATCTCCAGCAGGCGTGGGGCAACCGCGCTCGCCCGGCCGACCGTGTGGATCAGCGGAAAGTTCTTCTCCAGGAGATCGTCACCAACGATCGAGGTGACAAGCGCACCGTAATGTTCGCCAAGCGCCCGGAACGTCGCCTCAAGATTATCCGGGCCCATGTCATTGGTCGGCGTGTTGATGAGATCGCGCGCGAGCAGAACACCGGCAAGCTGCCTTTCGATATCCACGGCATCGGCATCACCGGAAACCGCAAGCCGTGCATCCCTTGGTTTTTCGGATTTGTATTTGGCGAATGAATAGCTGCCGAGACCAAAGCCAAGAGCCAGGTGATCCGCAGCGATACCTTGCACGTCGATCGACCAGTCGCCAGGGGGAAGGAGCTTTGCAAGCCTGCCGGTCAGGAAAGGCGATTCGGCCCGATCGCTGCCGAGACCAAAAAGCACTCGGGATATCGATCCTCCTTCACCGGGGACGACGAGAACAGAGCCCGCGTCGGCCTTAAAACCTGATGCTTTTACCCAGTCAGCGGCATCGGGCGGAAGCGTTCCGCCTTCCAGATCGGCTGGCGTAACCGCAGTCACGGGCTTGGTGACAGCGCCTGCAGGTGCGAAAAACGAGGGGCGATGGATATGCTGGAAAGGCGTCATGGCAGCTTTGATAACCTTCGGGAATCATTGGTCTTAACAATTCGTTAGGGTTAACAGTTTATTGCTGGATGGGAAATGCGCCACTCTTCATTGCCCTGGAAGACGGCAGGGCAACGACCGACGAGACCATGATGACTGCATCGAAGACATTCTCCCCGCGTTCATCCATTTCACGCTCGTCCGTGGCTCATGCCGCGATCCTCATCTGCCTGGCAATGGCCGTGAGCGGTTGCAACACCACGAAACGCGACACGATTACCACCGGTTCTATCCCGAAGACGTCTTCGGCACCGCTAGACAATATGGATGCTGCGCAACTGGCCGAAACCGAGCGGGCTATCGGCGGCGCCTATGTCAAGGACCCGAAAAACCGCGATATCGGGCTACGTTATGCCACAGTGCTGGGCATGACTGGCAAACATGCCCAGGCGCTTGCCGTAATGCAGCAGGTAGCAATTGCCAATCCCAGTGACCGACAGGTACTTGCAGCCTATGGCAAGGCCCAGGCGGCAGCCGGCCAGCTCGAACAGGCGCTCGGTACGATTGGCAGAGCCCAGACACCGGATCATCCTGACTGGCGACTGATGTCGGCTGAAGGCGCCGTGCTCGACCAGCTCGGACGCTCGGAGGAAGCCCGGCAGAAATATCGCTCGGCATTGCAGACCCAACCGAACGAACCAAGCATCATGTCCAATCTCGGCATGTCCTATGTTCTATCGGGCGACCTGAAGACCGCGGAAACCTATATGCGCAACGCTGCCCAGCAGCCAGCTGCCGACAGCCGCGTGCGGCAGAACCTCGCGCTGGTAGTCGGATTGCAGGGACGCTTCTCGGAAGCGGAAACCATCGCCCGCAAGGAACTTTCGCAGCAACAGGCGAATACCAACGTCACTTATCTGCGCTCGATGCTCTCCCAGCAGAATTCCTGGGCAAAGCTTGCCGACAAGGACAAGCCGGCTAAATCGGCCGTAAACTGATCCCTATTCGGGAATGAACTTCAGCACGCCGGCGCGACCGGACTTACCGGGAACAGTGCCATCCGAAGGATGCGACACGCCATCGTTTACCGTCACGGACAGAAAATCGAACGGGCTGATACCTTCCAGGCAGGCAACGTTGACGCCATACTGCTGCGGATTCGATCGCCGCTGATGATGGGTATAGATACCGCAGACCGAACAGAAATAGTGCTTCGCGGTCTTCGTGTTGAATTGATAGAGCGTCAGTGCCGCTTCGCCTGACACGATCTGAATATCGTCGAGATTTGCCGAAACCGCGATCGCTCCACGCATTCTGCAGTAGGAGCAGGTGCAACGTCGAGCGCTGCGCAAGCCATTGGCCAATCGCACGTGAAATCTTACCGTCCCACAGTGGCAGGCACCATCAATCTCATCGAGATCGTCGTTCAGCATAACGTATCCTCCGGCAGAAAGGATTTATCCATAAGGGAACGCGATAGCGATTAGAATCTGCTGGAGACCTGGATACCTGCAGGGCCAAGAATAACCGCAACGAGGACCGGCAGAAAGAACAGGATCATCGGAACTGTGAGCTTGGGCGGCAGGGCTGCAGCCTTCTTTTCCGCCTCATTCATGCGTTCGTCGCGGCTCTCCTGAGCGAGAACGCGCAGCGCCTGCGACACCGGCGTGCCGTATCGATCCGCCTGAATCAAAGCCTGTACGACCGAACGAACTATATCGAGCTGCGTGCGGTTCCCGAGATTTTCGAGTGCGGTCCTGCGGTCCTGCAGGAAGGAAAGTTCCGCCGTCGTCAGCGCCAGTTCTTCGGCAAGTTCAGGCGAAGACGTGCCGATTTCTTCCGCCGCGCGACGCATGGCGGCTTCGATCGAGTTGCCGGATTCGACGCAGATGAGCATCAGATCAAGCGCGTCGGGCCAGGCACGCTTGATCGACTTCTGACGCTTTCCGACCTTGTTGGAAACGAAGATGTTCGGTGCGTAGAACCCGACATAGGCGAAGCCGACAACCGCGAGAATCCGGATCCCTATCGGTTTGGAGGCCAGGTTACCAAGTGCGAATACCCAGACTGCCGCGAGGATCAAAAACAGGAAGGGCAGAAGAAAACGCGCCACGAGGAACATGTTCAGAGCGTTCTGTGATCTCAATCCCGCTGCGCGCAGCTTGTTCAGCGTGCCTTCGTCGACCAGTGCTTCGCGCAGGTTGAAGCGTTCGACGATCTGGCGGACCGACTGATTGTTCTGGGTTCGCAGACTTGCTTTGCCATCCGCATTCATCCGAGCCCGTTCGCGGGCACGCATCTGTTCCCGTTCGGTGGATACTGCCTTCATGCGCTTATCGAGATCGCCGCGCTCCATGAAGGGCGCAGCCAGAGAATAGAGCGTTGCAAAAACGGCAAGCGCTACCAGAACTGCGAAGATCATGGTTGGCTCGGTGATAGCTGCAGCAAGATCCTTCACCGTCCGCTCCTCAGATTTCGAAGTTGATCATGTTGCGCATCACAAGGATGCCGATCGACATCCACACTCCCGATACAAGCATGATGATATGCCCGCGCGGATCGGTGAAGAGGATCATCATGTATTGCGGCGAGGTGAGATAGACGAGCGTCGCGACGATGAACGGAAGTGCGCCGATGATGACGGCAGAGGCCTTGGCCTCCATCGAAAGTGCACTGACCTTGGCTTTCATCTTCCGGCGTTCGCGTAACACCTTTCCAAGATTGCCGAGCGCCTCGGAAAGATTGCCGCCGGCCTGACTCTGGATCGCGATGACGATAGAGAAGAAACTGACTTCGGAAAGCGGCATGGTCTGCAGCATGCGCGCACAGGCATCGGGAATGCTCAGGCCTACCTTCTGCGATTCCACAACGCGCTGGAATTCCCGCTTTACAGGCTCCCTGCCATCCGCAGCAATCAGCCGGATCGCGTCATTGAGCGGCAGGCCGGACTTGATCGAGCGAACCATCACGTCCAGGGCGTTGGGGAACTCCTCAAGAAACTTGTTGCGCCGCCGCTTGATGAGGAAACCGATGACCCAGCGCGGGAAGCCGAATGCAAAAACGAAACCGGCGCCAAGCGAGGCCAGCAAGGGCATGCCAATGATCAGCGCAACCAGGGACGCCAGGATACCAAGGCCAGCAGACATGGCATAAAAACGCCCCATCGTCACCGCGATGCCCGTCTGGGCAAGCCGCGATTTCAGGCTGTTGTCGCCAATATACTTGTTCTTTTCCTGCTGCTTCTTTTCCAGATCCTTCAGAGAATCCTGCAGGGATTTGCGGCGCTTGGACAGTTCCTGAACGCGATCACGCGCGGCCTTGGCCTTGCCCAGATCGCTTTCGGCGGCCTTCACTCGCGTCAATCGGGCACCGGCCTTCTTTTCGGTCTCCAGGCGTGAGAACAACAGCGCATAGGCCACCAAGGCCGCCGATATGGCAGCCAGAAGAACGATCAACAGCATGGTCAAATCAAGCCCGAACATGCGAACTGCCTCTCAACCGTCTCAATCCTTGGAGGTTTCCATGGCGTCGAGTGCTGCCGTGAGGCGGCGCTCTTCACCGAAATAGCGAACACGGTCCCAAAAATGCGGCTTGACGATGCCGGTGGAAACATGGCGGCCAATAATCCGCCCGTTCGCGTCCTCGCCATCCATCTCGTAACGCATCAGATCCTGCGTGATGATAACGTCGCCTTCCATGCCGATCACTTCGGTGACCTGGGTAATCCGGCGCGAGCCGTCACGAAGACGTGCCGCCTGAATGATGATGTCGACCGATCCGCTGATGATCTCGCGTACAGTTTTGGCGGGCAGCGTGTAACCGCCCATGGCGATCATCGATTCCATACGGCTCAGGCATTCGCGCGGCGTATTGGAGTGGATCGTCCCCATGGAACCGTCATGGCCGGTGTTCATCGCCTGCAAGAGGTCGAAGACTTCCGGTCCACGTACTTCGCCGACGATGATACGTTCGGGGCGCATACGCAGGCAGTTCTTGACCAGATCGCGCATGGTGATCTCGCCTTCGCCTTCGATATTTGGCGGGCGGGTTTCAAGGCGCACAACATGCGGCTGCTGGAGTTGCAGTTCGGCAGTATCCTCGCAGGTGATAACGCGTTCATCCAGATCGATATAACGCGTCAGGCAGTTCAGAAGGGTGGTTTTGCCCGACCCGGTACCGCCGGAAATGACGACGTTGCAGCGGACACGACCGATGATCTGGAGCAGAACAGCGCCTTCCGGCGTGATCGCACCGAATTTGACCAACTGGTCGAGTGTCAGCTTGTCCTTCTTGAACTTACGGATGGTGAGAGCCGGGCCATCGAGCGAAAGCGGCGGAGCGATCACGTTGACACGCGAACCATCAGGCAGACGCGCGTCGCAGATCGGCGAACTTTCGTCAACGCGTCGGCCCACCTGGCTGACGATACGCTGGCAGATGGACAGAAGCTGAGCGTTGTCGCGGAAACGGATTTCCGATTCGATCGTCTTGCCGGCCACTTCGATGAAGGTTTGCCCGGCACCGTTGACCATAATGTCGGCGATGTCATCGCGGGCGAGCAGCGGCTCCAGCGGACCATAGCCCAAAACGTCGTTGCAGATATCGTCAAGCAGTTCTTCCTGCTCGGAGATCGACATCGCAAAATTCTTGATCGTGATGATATCGTTGACGATATCGCGGATTTCCTCGCGCGCGCTCTCGTTATCGAGCTTTGCGAGCTGCGACAGGTCGATGGTGTCGATAAGCGCCGAGAAAACCTGGCTTTTGGTATCGTAATACTGGTCGTTGCGGGCCGGCCGCTTGCGTGCGGGCGCGGCCGGAGCGAGCGGGGGCGGCGCCACGGGCTGACGCATCGCCGCGTTGTCAGCAGAAGCAGGCGACCTGATTGGGGCTTCCGAGGCCGTCGATGCGGCTGGCGCGGGCGTAAATTGAGGCGCAGGCGGCGATGCGACAGCGCCTCCCTTTCCAAACCCGTCGTTTCCGCGTTTTCCAAACATGCTTCTTAAAACCTAACTCTTTCGTGATGCCGCTTATTTTCGTCCCAGCATGCCAAGAATCTTGCCGAGACCAGCCTTCTTTGCCTTCTTGACCGCGATGCGCCCCGTGACGACGTGAGCGATCTGCGAGAAGGTTTCGGCAACCGGAGACTTGGCGTCGATTTCCGAGATCATACGGCCGCTATTGGCAGCATTGCCGAAAAGGGCTGAATCAAACGGCAGAATGGCGATCGGCTCCATTTCCAGCGCCTCGGTGAAATCGGACGGGCTGATCTCGGGACGCTTCGGCATTCCCACCTGGTTGAGAACCAGATGCGGTGCGCGGTCATTTGGCCTCAACTGCTTCAGCGCATCCAGAATGTTCTTCGTGTTGCGAAGATTGGCGAGATCCGGCGCGGCGCAGATGACAACTTCGTCCGCATCGGCAAGAACCGACGTCGTCCACTCGTTCCATGCGTGGGGTACATCAAGAACAGCGATCGGCGCGCTGCGCTGCAGGATTTCGATGACGGGCTGGAAAGCGCGGCCTTCGAAGTCGTAAGCCCGATCGAGAAGCGACGGCGCAGCAAGAAGCGACAGATGATCCGAACATTTCGTCAGAAGACGGTCCAGAAACACCTCATCCAGGCGCTCCGGCGCAAAAACCGCTTCGGAAATTCCCTGCATCGGATCCTGGTCGAAATCGATGTTGGCCGTACCAAAGGGCAGGTCGAGATCGGCTAGAATGGTCTCGGTCGAAAACAGGCTCGATATTCCGAAGGCGCAGTTGTGGGCGATCGTCGAGGCACCGACCCCACCCTTTGCGCCAATAAATGCGATCGATTTGCCCAAAGGCTCTGCATCCGGATCAACGAAGATGGCGGAGATCGCTGCCATCATGTCGACCATCGGAACGGGCGCCACCAGATATTCGGAAATTCCGTTGCGGACCAGTTCGCGATAAAGCGCGATATCGTTGTAACGGCCAATGACGATGACGCGGGTCGAAGGATCGCAGACTTCTGCCAGAGGAGCAAGTTCGGCAAGAAGATTGCGCGGCTCTGCCGCCGTCTCCAGCACGATCAGGTTCGGGGTCGGCGAAGACGTGTACATATTGGCGGCCGCCGTTGTGCCGCCGCTCGTCACACGCAGGTTGACCTTTGCCATGCGCCGGTCACGCGACATCTTGTCGATCATATGCTGGACGCCTTCGCTTTCGCAGAAGGCATGAATGGAGATCCGCGGCAACGGCCGCACGGATTCGAGATCGAGCGCCGAGGAATGTTCCTCGGCATCATGAGCCTGCGACGGCTGTCCATTTACGTCGTATTGAACGGTGCTTATCATCGGATTAGGCCCAACCGTTACGCTTCATCATTCGTCCATATCCTTGAGCTCGGTGAACGATTCGCGATAGCGCTCCATCACCTGACCGCGCTGCGTTCCGTCCGGCGGCGTCATGCGGCGCGGGCCGAGAAGGTCGTTCGGATTGGCGATCTGGGCCGCAAGGTTATTCTGGTTGGCGCAACCGAAATTATAGTAGTTCTTGTTGCTTTGAATATTCAGCGTCATGTCGGCCGGCCAGGTACCGCACTGCTCCGTCTTGGCGGCAATCGCCACATAGGTCAGGCGCATGGGAGCGGATTCTCCGAATTCCGAGGGGAAATGCGCCTGCAGAATATTCTGGGCCGGAACGCCCATCTTTACCATCAGCTTGCGGGTGGAGGAGGCGGCAGACGCGACCGCACCTTCATTGGCCGATCCGCGCGGCGTGATGATCTGGATAATGCCGGACGAGGACCGGCGGTATTCCGCGATGAAACCGGCGATGACTTCCGACTGGCCTTTCGTGAGACCGGTATCACCAGCGGCGACCGGGATATCAATCTTTCTTTCCGCTTCGCCGACCACGATCGGGTGGCGCGTGCGGTAATCGTCCGGCAGGGAACCGGTGGTCATGCTGTCCTTGCCCGCGCAGGAAGACAGCAGCGCTGCGGCGCCGAGGACGAGCGCTGCCGAAAGGCGGCCCGTCGAATATCGCGTTGTCTTTCTCGGATCCATGAATGGATGCCTTTCTTGCGAGCGGCTGCCGCCGAAGTTTGGGAGCTGAGCTTGCTTCGTCATTTGTAGATGAACCCGACATTGCCCTGATAAGGCGCAGGCGGCGGGGACGCCTCCTTACGGCCATAGATCTTGTTGACCCGTCCCAAGAAGACGCTTTCGGCATCACTGGCGGGCTGGAAATTGTCATCCGGGCGAGAGAGTTCGTTGCGATTGACCGGACGGACCAGATAAGGCGTCGCGATGATGACCAGTTCGGTCTCGTTGCGCTCATAGGTCTTTGCCCGGAAAAGCGCGCCGACAAGCGGAACCTTCGAGGCGACCGGGGTACCCTTCATGCTCTGAGAGATATCATCGCGGATCAGACCAGCCAGGGCGAGCGAGCCGCCGGACGGAAGTTCAACCGTCGTTTCCGCATCGCGCTTGCGATATTCGGCTGCCGACGTCGTGAGCACAGGCTCCGAAACCCGTGTCTGGATACGCAGGCTGATACGGCCGGACGACAGAACCGTCGGGGTAAATGCAAGCGAGATGCCGTACTGATAAGGGGTTACAGTGGTCACGCCATCGACGCCGGTGGTGGAGTACAGACGTTCTCCACCCGAATTGAATGTTGCGGCCTGCCCCGAGATCGCCGTCAGTGTCGGTTCTGCAAGCGTGCGGATCGCATCGGCCTGCTCCAGGGCGCTCAACGCCGTTTCAATGCCAAGCTTGCCGATCTGCCCGGCAATCGTGCCATTCAGGCCTTGGGTGCCGGCTTCGACGGTCAGGACATCAAGGGCGTTGCGGGAAGGCGTGGTACGCGTGAATGTGTTGTCGAAACCAAGCTGCTTCAAAACCTCGCGACGGATTTCTGCCACGGTGATTTTCAGCGTGACCTGGTCCTCGCCTTCAATCGAAAGGAGGTTCACAACCGTCGAGGTTTGTCGACCTTCGGCATAGATTGCGGAGTCCCCGCCGTTGTTGCCACTTGTCGCCGTGATTTCGCGCGTGGTCGCCTCACCGCCCTTCAGGAAGGCATTGGCGAGTTGCGCGGCCTTGGCAGAATCCTGCGGCGTGCGCACCGAGCCGGAAAGCACGATGTTGTCGGATACGATTTCGACCTTGATGTTCGAATCCGGCAAGAAACGGCGGAGGTTTGCCTCGAGGCCGGAAATATCGCGCTCGATCTCCACGTCGAGGGTGACAATTTCCTCGCCGCCCGGACCGAAGACGAAGATATTCGTCTGACCGACCGTCTTGCCAAAAAGATAGATGCGCCGCGACGTGCGGGTGACGGCATCGGCCATGGAGGGATCGGCCACGAGAATGTCGTGGGCATCGGATGGAAGGTCGATCACCAGTGCCTTGTTCAGGCCGATCGTCAGCCGCCGCTTGATCCCAACACCGCCCTGCGCAATGCGGATCACTCCGCTATCGGCTGCAGAAGCGCTTGGAACAGTCAGGAAGGATGGTGCAAAGCTGCCCGGAATGCCGGAAAAGGCCAGGCAGAAAGCCAGGCCGGTCGAAACGGTTGCGCGGGTCTTGCGTTTCAAAATCATAACCAATCGCTCCGTTCAATTCGCCTGCGTCGAGCCGGTGATGATCGACCCCGATTTGATGACCTGAATATCCGCCTTGCCACCGCCATGCAGAAGGTAGTCCGCGGCCTGCGTGTCCGCCTCCTGTGCGTCAGCCACCGACCTCAAGGCGAGCGTCAGTCGCTCAGCCATCTGCTGTGCAACGGCAATGACCTTTGCCTGATCGGGTGTGAGTTCGAGGGTCGCGGTGGTGCCGACAACGGATTTGCTGCCGTCGGGCGCTTCCTGGATGTTCTGGTCGATGGCCAGGACGCGAACGTTGTTAAGGACGTTCTCGGTGACATAACCGCCACCGGTATCCTTGTTTTGACGGACCATGATGACATCGACGCGGTCGTTCGGCAGAACGAAACCACCAGCGCCCGTTGCAACCGATATTTCCGTTGCGACCGCACGCTTGCCGGAGGGCAAAAGCGAAGACATGATGCGGCTGGAAGAGTCTGCAACCTTCTCGGCTCTCAAAGGCTCGCCCTTGAAGATCGGAAGGCGGACGACAGAGCCTTCCAGCTCCTTGACGGCATCAGGGCGCGCTTCGCTGGTGATGAAGCCCTCCGCAACACCGCTGCGCGGCCAGTTCAACCATTCGACAGACTTCTCGTTCAGACGACTGCCTACCGGCAAGTTATCGGCTGAAACCAGAACATTGATCGTCGGCTCCTTCACCACCGTTTCCACCAGCTGGGGCGCCTGTGTGCCAGACATGTTCATTGCCAGCAGACCGGCCAGGCCTGCAGCCACGACGGCCACCGTCAAAATGATGATGCGAGCGGGCTTCATTGCCATGTCCCAGAAGAATCCTTGATCTTTGCGACAGGATGGGCGGCAATGGTGTAATTATGGTTAATGAGAAGCTTAGAATGCTGGTTAACGCAATGTTGCGATAGATCTAAGCGGGGTCAGAAGGCCTTGAGTGCCAGTATTGCAATTGGCGATGTTCCAAATGCCATCAGGCCCCCCATCGCAATGGCAATGCCATAAGGGATCTTGTTGGTACCAACGATCGATACGGGCAGCGGGATGCCGATCGACATTACAAGATCGGCTTTGACCCGTAGAAACAGGAAAAGCAGGGTCACAGCGCCGCCAGAATAGGCCACCAGAACGAGAAAGGCGATAAGCGACTGGTCAAAGCCGAACCAGAGGCTGGCCGCGGTCAAAAGCTTGGCATCGCCGCCACCCATGATATTGGCGGCGAACAAAGCAAAGCAAACTGCAAAAACAATGAGAGCGGCCACGAGGCTAAGGCCCAGATCGACCATCGTCACGCCCACGAGCGGCGCAAGAACGAGAAAAGCAGCAACCAAAGCCAACGACAGCCGGTTGGATATCTTCATCGTGAGAAAATCGCTCATCGCCGCAGCAGCCAAGGCTGCAGGAAAGGCAGCTAGTACAAGAACGGCGACGATGTCATTCAGCATAGAGTTTTTCCCGAGATCGCTGGAAACGGCTTAAAGCCGCCCTACACGGGACGGCTTTAACCAATGTCTTCGGTGCCAAACGACGGCGGCAAGGAATATTAGCCGTTCGGCTTCGAAACCTTGTTGGAGATGTTGATGAAGGCAGCGTTGAGCGTATTGCCCAGCGTGGAAGCGCCAGCGATGATAGCAACGGAAATGAGAGCAGCAATCAGGCCATATTCGATGGCAGTTGCGCCGGACTCATCTTTACGAAAACGAGCGAAAATCTTGGTCATTGGACTCTCCTACTCCACACAATTGTTGTTCAGCACTTACCGACAACTGTTTTTCCGTTGCTCGGTTGACGTGGAAACTACAGCCGGACGATTGCCAACCGCTTAAAGAGGAACGTTACCCGATCGTTAATCGAGGCAGTTCGGAGCACTTTGGTAAATAGAACCTGACAGAAATTCAGAGCATTTTTGAGTAACAAGAAGACTCTGACCCAACAATTGAAGTACATATAATTCAGGTAGTTAATTGATCCGGCCTGGCCAAGCACAGCAATTTTGCCCGCATATGGCGATGATCAGGGTGCAACGGAGCCGGCCTTACCCCGCAGCTTAAGGCTTCATTCACCAATCAAGGTCATCTTCTATTCACATCGAAATCCGCCCGGGGACCTTAAATATGGCGCTGCGTCTTGTACTGGCCGCCTTCACGCTTGCTTCAAGCCTTTTAAGCGCAGACATATCCACTGCCGATGACAAACAGGACGTGTTGCGCGTATTCATGAATCAGGCGCGCGTGCTCAAGCTTGACCGCCCGGTCGCTAAGGTCATCGTTGGTAATTCGGAAGTTGCAGATGCGACGGTGGCGGATGCAACAACGATTGTTCTTACTGGGCGCAGCTTCGGCACGACCAATCTCGTGCTGCTTGACCAGGATGGCAATGCGATTGCCGACGAGCGGGTTCTCGTTTCCATCGACGAAGGCAATACGGTACGGGTATTCAAACAGACCGAACGGACCGTGCTTTCCTGTACACCGAACTGCGAGCAGCATGCCGAGTTCGACACAACCGCGAAGGCACCCTGACCATCTCGACTGCACCAATTTGCATCAGTTGCGAAACGGATTTTCAATAATCGTTGATTATGGTCCGTAATCACTTTCGCCGCTCAAGCGGTCAGGAAGAGACGCATCAGGATCGCTCGCCAATGACCGGCTCGACTTCGCCGAAAGCACCACAATCCGGCTTGAAGAGGCTCTTTCGCTCGAAAGACGGTGCCGCGGCGATTGAGTTCGCACTGCTTGCTATTCCCTATTTTCTCATTGTCTTTGCCATCGTAGAGACATTCGTGGCCTACACGGCCGAGCAACTGGTCGCCAATGCCGTCGACACGATGGGCCGCAAGCTGCGGACCGGCAATATCACAGTCACGAGCAGTACCGCTTCCACCTACATGAACGAGACCCAATTCCGCCGCGCCTTTTGCGGTGAAATCTCGATCCTGATCCAGTGCAGCGAAGCCGAGATCGCCAAAGCCAACAAGCTGTTTATCGACGCAAAGCCCTATACGAATTTCTCCGACATGCCGACGACGATCCCGATGGCAAACGGAGATCTCAATACGGCAGGCCTTGGCTTTGCTCCGGGCGGATCTGGCACCAAGAACATGCTGCGTGCCTACTACAAGTGGGACGTCACGACCGATTTGCTTCGCCCGTATATTTCCAACATCCGCCCGACCAGTGGATCCAATTACTTCCTGATCGTGGAAACCTCTGCTTTCAGGAATGAGGATTATCCGTGATGCGGGCGAAATTGCAAAAAATTCTCTCGCGACTACCGCTGACGGAGCAGATGCGGCGCTTCGCGGCAGATGTGCGGGGTATAGGAGGAGTGGAATTCGCTCTGATCGCGCCACTTCTGCTTTTCCTTTACATCACCTCTTTCGAATTGACGATTGGTCTCAGCGTATCGAAGCGGGTAACCCGCACGGCCAGCACGGTCGCAGATCTCGTAACGCAACAGGCGAAGGTTACAACAAGCGACCTGCAGCAGATGACGAGCGTCGCAAACGCCATTTTCACGCCTTACCAGCCTCAAAATCTGAAAATGAAGATTACCGGCGTCACAATAGATGCTTCGAGCAATCCAACTGTGGCCTGGTCCTGGGCGCAAGACGGCAGCCGGCCCTATTCCAATGGCTCCGCGGTCAACGTGCCAACCGACATGCGTTCGGCCAGCACGTTTCTGGTTCGGGCCGAGGTTTCGGTCACACACCAACTGCTGATGTTTATGCCCGGGCTGATGCCGAGCAGCCTGCAAACCATCACGCTGAACCGCGAGTTTTATTATCGCCAGCGTGTGGGAACCAGCATCACCTGTGACGGGTGCTGAGACTTCGAGGCCGATAAGCTCTTCGACGCTTCCCAACCGACCAGCCGAGGTCTTTGCCAACCGCATCCACGAACTATATGTTACGCGATTCAGTTCGACCACGAGGTCGGACAAGACGGCATTCAGATCACTGGTGACAGATGGCGCGAGCCTTTCTCTTCGTACTTGATTCCTTCGGCGTCGGCGGCGCGCGAGACGCAGCCGATTACGGCGACCTGGGATCCAACACGCTCGGCCATATCGCAGAATTCTGCGCCGCCGGAGCGGCCGACCGGGCGGGCCTACGAGAGGGACCGCTCAAGCTTCCCAACATGACCTCGCTCGGGCTGATGGATATCGCCAAGATGGCGAGCGGCAATTATCCAGTCGGCATGCCGCTTCCAGAGCGGCTGTTCGGGCTTTATGGCGCGGCGAGCGAGTTGTCGAACGGCAAGGATACGCCGTCCGGGCATTGGGAGATCGCCGGTACCCCCGTCATGTTCAACTGGGGTTATTTCCCGACCGAAGGCGATGCTTTTTCGCCGGAACTGGTGGAGGCGATCTGCCGCGATGGCGAAATCCCCGGCATTCTCGGCAATTGCCACGCTTCGGGAACCGAAATCATCGAAAGGCTTGGCGAGGAGCATGTCAGGACGGGCAAGCCGATCTGTTACACATCGAGCGACAGCGTCTTCCAGATCGCCGCACATGAGACGCATTTCGGGCTGGAGCGGCTGATCGCGCTTTGCCAGGTGGTGCGCGGCCTGCTTGACCCGCTCAATATCGGCCGCGTGATTGCGCGCCCCTTCACCGGCGAGACGGCTGAGACTTTCGAGAGGACCGGCAACCGGCGCGATTTCTCCGTGCTTCCGCCGGAGCCGACATTGCTCGACCGGCTGGTGGAAGCCGGCCGCAGCGTTCACGCCGTCGGCAAGGTGGGCGATATCTTCGCGCATCAGGGCGTGTCCCGCGTGATCAAGGCGAACGGCAATGCGGCGCTGACTTCAGCGACGCTTGCCGCGATGGACGAGGCGGCGGATGGCGATCTGGTCTTCACCAATTTCGTCGATTTCGACATGATCTACGGCCATCGTCGCGACGTGCCCGGTTATGCCGCAGCGCTCGAGGCTTTCGACCTGACCCTGCCGGATTTTCACCGGAGGCTGAAACCGGGTGATCTGGTGATATTGACTGCCGACCATGGCTGCGATCCGACCTGGCGCGGCACGGACCATACCCGCGAGCGCGTGCCGATCATGGCCTTTGGTCCCGGTATCCGCACCCGCTCGATCGGGGTCCGGTCCTCCTATGCCGATATCGGCGAGACGATCGCCGCACATCTCGGCATTCCCGCAGGCCGGCATGGATGGAGTTTCCTGTGACGCAACATCTTCTGAAGGCCGAGATCCACTGCCATATCGAGGGGGCAGCCCCCCCCGAGCGTGACGGAAAAGCAGGCACGCAAATACGGTGTCGACACCAGCGCATTCCTGCAGGACGGTGCCTATCAATGGCGCGACTTTTCCGAATTCCTGGTCGCCTATGACGCGGTGGCTGCCCTTTTCCGCACGGAAGAAGACTATGCGCTTCTGACTGAAGCCTATCTTTCCGAACTCGCCGCAATCAACACGATCTATAGCGAGATCATCGTGTCGCCGGATCATGGCGACCGGATCGGGCTTGGCGCGGATGCCTATCTCGCCGGTATCTGCGACGGAATTCTTGCTGCGAAGGAAAAGACCGGCATCGAGGCGCGGATCATCGTCACCGGCGAGCGGCATTTTGGACCCGAGCGGGTCATTTCGGCAGCCGAATATGCTGCGCGGGCGAAAAACCCTCTGGTCACCGGTTTCAACATGGCAGGCGAGGAACGCATGGGACGCGTGGCTGACTACGCCCGCGCCTTCGACATCGCCCGCGATGCAGGGCTGGGTCTCACCATCCATGCAGGCGAAGTGTGCGGGCCATTCAGCGTGACGGATGCGCTGGATTTGGTGAAGCCGGCGCGTATCGGCCATGGTGTCAGGGCGATCGAGGACGAGGCGCTGGTGGCACGGCTGGCCGAACTCGGCACGGTGCTGGAAGTCTGCCCCGGTTCGAATATCGCGCTTGGCGTCTTTGCCGATTTCGACAGCCATCCCCTGAAACGGCTCAAGGCAGCCGGAGTGAAGGTCTGCATCAATTCCGACGACCCGCCCTTCTTCGACACGTCGCTTGCCCGCGAATACGAAATTGCCGCGCAGGTGATGGGCATGAGCGATGCGGAGATCAACAAGATGACACGAACGGCGCTTGAAGCCGCATTCACCGATGCAGAGACGAAAGCAGGATTGCTGCAGCGTTTCGACGCGCAAACCTGAGGTACAGGCTGGGGATCATGCATGGAGCATGATCTCGCCCCTTGCAGAACAAGACGTTTTTCGAAAAAGAAGAGACAAGCAACGAAAAGGATAAAAGGTCATGGACGGCGTCACAGTCATCAATCATCCGCTGGTGCAGCACAAGCTGACGATCATGCGCAAGAAGGAGACGTCGACCGCCGGTTTCCGCAGACTGCTGCGCGAGATCTCGATGCTTCTCTGCTACGAAGTAACCCGCGATCTCGAGCTGACGATGGAAACGATCGAGACGCCGATCACCGAGATGCAGTCGCCGATCGTGGAAGGCAAGAAGCTGGTCTTCGTTTCGATCCTGCGTGCGGGCAACGGCCTTCTGGAAGGCATGCTCGAACTGGTTCCTTCGGCCCGCGTCTCTCACATCGGTCTTTACCGCGACCACGATACGCTGCAGCCGGTGGAATATTACTTCAAGGCTCCGGATGGTCTCGACGAGCGCCTGCTGATCGTCGTCGACCCGATGCTAGCGACCGGCAATTCGGCAATCGCCGCAATCCAGAAGCTCAAGGAGCGCGGTGCGACGAACATCCGTTTCCTCTGCCTGCTGGCTGCACCGGAAGGCATCAAGAATTTCCAGGAAGCCCATCCGGACGTGAAGATCTACACGGCATCGATCGACAGCCATCTGAACGAGAAGGGCTATATCGTGCCGGGTCTCGGCGATGCTGGCGACCGCATGTACGGCACGAAATAAGGTTTTCAGGATTTCCTAACCAATGATGAAGAAGACGGCCGGCCCGAAAGGGTCAGGCCGCCTTTTCGTAACCATTGCGGCCTAGCATGTTTTGCCTGAACGTAAGGGATCGACCCATGCTTATTCGCACCGCCATGTTCGCAGCCGTCGCCATCGTCGTGGCGACGCAGATCCCTGCCCTGCTCGAACACACAGGCCCGGCACAGCAGGAGCCGGCGGTGCAGGCGCCCGCCCCAAGATCACAGATCGCGGCAACTCCTCAGGCCGCATCGCTTACTCCGGGGACGATGGTTCTCAACGCTGATGGACGCGGGCATTTCATCGGTACATTCAAGCTGAACGGCAAGTCCGTTACCGGCCTGGTGGATACCGGCGCTTCAGTGGTGGCGATCAACGAACGCACGGCGCGGATGCTGGGTTATGGCGCAAACAGCCTCGACTTCCGTTACCCGATGCAGACGGCGAACGGGCAGACGCAGGCCGCGCATATCGTTCTCGACCGTGTGGAGATCGGCAATGTGCGGGTGCGCGATGTCGATGCCATGGTGCTGCGCGACGAAGCGCTGAGCGACACGCTGGTCGGCATGAGTTTTCTGACGAAGCTGAAATCCTACCAGGTCAAAGGCGGCAGCCTGACACTTGCCAACTGAGCCGGAGATCAACCGATCCGCTCGATGATGGCCGGCGAAGGCTCCGGCGGGCTCGCCGCGATTGTGTAGCTCGCAAGCAAAGCCTCGCCTGCGCGTTTCGCCTGTTCCCGGGATGCCGCGTGAACGCGTGCGATCGGCTGCCCCTTTTCGACGGTGGAACCCAGCGGCAGGATGTGATCGAAGCCGACGCTGTGATCGATCGTGTCGGTGGTCTTCCGGCGGCCTCCGCCCATATCCACGACCGCAAGCCCGAGGGTCCGACCATCGCAGGCGGCAAGATAACCGGCAGCCGGGGCCAGGATATCCAGAATGACAGGCGCTTTCGGCAGATAGGCTTCCGGGCGCTCGCAGAAATCGGCAGGACCGCCGAGCGCATGAACCATGCGAGCGAAAATTTCCATGGCACGGCCTGACGAAAGAGCCGAGCGCGCCATGCCCCTGCCCTCTTCAACGGTCGATGCGAGGCCCGCCCGAACCAGCATTTCAGCGACTTCAGCCAGCACGACCGTCTCAAGCCGCGTTCCCGCCTTCCGGGCGGCGAGAAAATCGACGCAGTTCATCACTTCCAGCGCATTGCCTGCGGCATCGGCCAACGGCTCGTTCATATCGGTGATGAGTGCAACGGTCGGAACGCCTGCGCCGTTTGCGACATCGACCAGCGAACGGGCCAGAATACGGGCCTCGCCGATATCCTGCATGAAGGCGCCCGAGCCGACCTTCACGTCCATCAGCAGGGACTGCAGGCCGGCGGCTAGCTTTTTCGACAGGATCGAGGCAGTGATGAGCGGCACGGATTCGACCGTCGCGGTGACGTCACGGATGGCATAAAGCCGCCGGTCGGCGGGCGCCAAATCCGATGTCTGGCCGACGATCGCACACCCGACTTCCTGCATGACCCTTGCAAAACGCGCCTGATCCGGCGCGATGTCGTAACCCGGAATGGATTGCAGCTTGTCGAGCGTGCCACCGGTATGGCCAAGGCCGCGACCCGAAATCATCGGGACCGCGAGACCGCAGGCAGCCGCTATGGGGGCGAGCATCAGCGAGACATTGTCGCCGACGCCGCCGGTCGAATGCTTGTCGGCGATAGGTCGATCGACGCTGTCCCATTTCAGGACGGAGCCGCTGTCGCGCATGGCAAGCGTCAGACCTACCGTCTCATTTCGGGACATTCCCCGAAAGAAGACAGCCATGGTAAAGGCCGCTGCCTGCGCCTCCGACACTGATCTATCGGTTACGCCGGCCACAAAGGCCGCGATCTCCTCTCTCGAAAGACCGTGGCCGTCGCGTTTACGGCGGATGATTTCCTGCGGCAGCATGCCAGTGCGTCAATAGCCAGCGGCGGCGCGCGGCGCGGTGCTTCCGCTCAAGACCGCCAGAATGTCATCGAGCAGGCTCGAAGCGCCGAAGCGGAAAGTGGAGGGCATGACCCAGTTCGGTCCCAGAATGCTTTCCGCAAGTCTCAGATAAAGATCGGCATCGGAGACCGTTGAAATGCCGCCTGCCGGCTTGAAGCCGACATTGGCTTTGGATTCGCGGATCGCCCGCAGCATGATATCTGCTGCTTCCAGTGTCGCATTGACCTGCACCTTGCCGGTCGAGGTCTTGATGAAATCGGCACCGGCGGCAATCGCCAGTTCGGAGGCGCGCCTGACAAGCGCCATGTCGCGGATTTCGCCGGTTTCGAGAATAACCTTGAGCGTGGATTGTAGGCAGGCGGCACGGACGGCCTCGACCATCGTCGTGACAGCCTCCTCATCGCCTGCGATGAAGGCCTTGTAGGGAATGACGAGATCGATCTCGTCGGCACCGTCTTCGACGGCCTTCTTCGTTTCCTCGACCACTTCGGCAACGGCAAGATCACCGGAAGGGAAGTTGACGACGGTTGCGATTCTGACCGGATGGCCGGACCCGAGAATGCTACGGGCATGGGCGATGAAGCGCGGCCAGATGCAGATCGCAGCACTGTTGCCGTAAGGCGTTTGCGCGCGAAGGCACAGGTTTTCGATCGCGGCATTGTCGCAATCGTCACGCAGGTTCGTCAGGTCGAGAAGAGACAGGGCAAATGCCGCAGCCTCGCGCGGGCTCTGCAGTTCCATGGTGTCCTCCGGTGTGGATTGAAGTGCAAGTTTTAGCGTTGAACCGATTTGATTCAACCCGCATAGGTCGCGAAATGTGGTATCTTGCCGCTAGGGCATTGATAAGTCAGGCATCGCGGCTGAGCATTTCATGCAGGACCGCGGCGAGCCGGGCACCACCGACAGGGGCCATGTCCTTGGTTTCCTCGTGGCTGAGCTCGGCACCGGTCATGCCCGCCCCGTAATTGGTGACGACCGAGGCGGCGGCCACCTTCAAGCCAAAGTAGCGGGCGAGGATGACTTCCGGCACGGTCGACATGCCGACGGCATCGGCGCCGAGCGTGCGTGCCATGCGAATTTCGGCCGGCGTTTCGAAGCTCGGGCCAGAGAACCACATGTAGACGCCCTGATACAGCGTCACACCGGCAAGGATCGCGGCATTGCGCATCTTGAGCGCCAGATCGGCATCATAGGCACTGGTCATGCCGACGAAGCGTTGATCGCCATGTTCGCCGATCAGCGGGTTCATGCCGGAATAGTTGATATGGTCGGTGATCTGCATGACCGAACCGGGCGGCATGTCTTCACGCACGGACCCTGCCGAGTTGGTAAGGATCAGCGACTGCACGCCAAGGCCCTTTAGCACCTGCAGGGGGAACCGCATGGCCTTGGGATCGCCATGCTCGTAATAATGGGCGCGGCCGGACAGCATGATGACCGGCTGGCTGCCGAGATAACCCGCCACCAGTTCGCCCGCATGGCCAGTAACACCGCTTACCGGGAAACCTTCAAGTTCCCTGTAGGAAATGCGGACCTGCTCGGTCACGCCTTCCACCAGCGAGCCCAAGCCGGAACCCAGCACAATCGCCACGCGCGGCACGAGGCCATCCAGTCGCTCGACCAGTAGATCGGTTACCGTCGTCATCCGATGACATCCGTTTCGAAAGCATAAGGCAGAAGTTCGGCCATGGTGACGGTCTTCGCCACGCCTGCCTCATCGCAGAGATAGATCCGCGTATCGGCCGAAGCGAATTCCGAGATCTTCTGGCGGCAGCCGCCGCAGGGAGTGCAGAGCGGCAGCTTTTCGGCAATCACCGCCAGTTCGACGATCTTCTTTCCGCCGCCCATGACCATGGCGCCGATCGCCGTCGGCTCGGCGCACCAGCCTTGAGGGAAGGAGAGGTTCTCGATATTGGCGCCGAGATAGACTTTTCCGTCATCCGCCTTCAACGCAACACCGACCGGGAACTTGGAATAGGGCGCATGAGCCTTGGTCATCGCCTCGCGGGCGGCTTCGAACAGTTCGTGTGACATGTCTTCAGCGCTCCTTTGTATAGGCAACACCGCCGGCCTTGGGCGGACGGGCGACGCCGATGAAGCCGGCAAGCAGGACGCAGGTGAGGATATAGGGCAGCGCCTGGAAGATCTGCACCGGAACCTCGCCGATCATCGGCAGCGACTTGCCCTGCATGAAATTGGCGAAGGCATCGAGGAAACCGAAGAGCAGGCAGGCGAACATGACCGGCACCGGCTTCCACTTGGCGAAGATCAGCGCGGCGAGCGCGATGTAACCCTTGCCGGCCGACATGTTGTTGATGAAGGCGGCGGATTGGGCGATCGACAGATAGGTGCCGGCGAAGCCTGCGAGAAAACCGGTGACGATCAGCGCGCGATAGCGCAGCCAGACGACCGATACGCCTGCCGTATCGACCGCGCCGGGATTTTCGCCGACGGCGCGAAGGCGCAGGCCGAAACGGGTGCGATAGAGCACCCACCAGGAGAGCGGTACCATCAGGAAAGCGATATAGGTGAGGATGTTGTTGCCGGAAATGACATTGGCGTAAAGCGGACCGATGATCGGCACGTCGCGCATCATGTCGGCACCCGGCAGGATGATGCCGGAGAAGCGCCCTTCCGCCGGCACCTGGCCGGTGCGGCCGCCCTGGTTGAACCAGGCGGTGCCGAGCACGATCGTCAGGCCTGCCGCGATGAAGTTCAGCGCCACGCCGGAGACGATCTGGTTGCCGCGGTTGGTGATCGAGGCAAAGCCGTGCAGCAGCGAAAAGATGATCGAAACCAGAATGCCTGCGCCGAGACCTGCCCAGGCATTGCCGGTCCAATAGGCGACGCAGGCGGCGGCGAAGGCGGATGCCAGCATCTTGCCTTCAAGGCCGATGTCGAAAATACCGGCGCGCTCGGAGAACAGACCTGCCAGTGCGGTGAAGAGCAGCGGGATGGACAGGCGGATGGCCGAGCCCAGAATGCTGACGAAAGTATCGAAATATTCCATGGCTACTTCCCCCTCGCCGTCTGGTAGAGCCGCACCATGGCCGGGCGCAGCATGTATTCCAGCGCACCGGCAAAGAAGATGACCAGACCCTGGATGACCACGATCATGTCGCGGGTGATATTTGGCATTTCGAAGGAGAGATCCGCACCGCCCTGATAGAGGATGCCGAAGAGGATGGCTGCGAGAATGATGCCGACCGGATGGCTGCGTCCCATCAGCGAAACGGCAATGCCGACAAAACCTGCCCCGGCGACAAACTCTACCTGAAGACGGGCCGAGGCGCCCATGACCGCATTGAGCGACATCATGCCGGCAAGGCCGCCGGAGATGAGCATGGCGATGATGACGGTGCGGACGTAAGGAATGCCGGCATAGACCGCGGCTGTCGGGCTGATGCCGAGCGTGCGCATCTCATAACCGAGCTTGGTGCGCCAGATGAGCAGCCAAACGAGGTAACACATCACCAGCGCGATGATGAAGGAGACGTTGAAAGGCGCCGGACCGAGTTTCAGACCGAACAGCGCCATCAGCCAGTCGAGCTTGGGCAGCTGCCCGCCAGGCAGGAAGGTGCGGGTTTCCGGCGCCATCTTGCCCGGCACGATGAAGACGTTGACCAGAAGATAGACCATCAGCGCCGCGCCGATGAAATTGAACATGATGGTGGTGATGACGATGTGACTGCCGCGCTTGGCCTGCAGCCAGGCGGGAATGAAAGCCCAGGCGGCACCGAAGAGCGCCGCGCCGACAACCGCAAAAGGCATGGTCACGTACCACGGCACGTAATGATCGAGCGAGAGCGCAACCAGAGCAGCCCCGAGACCGCCAACATAGGCCTGACCTTCGGAGCCGATGTTGAACAGGCCGGCATGGAAGGCGACGGCGACCGAAAGGCCGGTGAAGATGAAGCTCGTGGCATAAAACAGGGTGAAGCCAATCGCATCACCGCGACCGAGCGCACCCTGAATGAGGAAATTCAGCGCCTCGAACGGGTTTTCGCCGATCGCCCAGACGACGAGGCCGGAGAAGAAGAAGGCGAGAATGAGGTTCAACAGCGGAATGACGCCATAATTGATCCAGGCGGGCAATGGAACAGACGCCGTGCTCATGCGCCCCTCCCCGTTTGCCCGGTTCCGATCCGTGCCTCGTACATCCCATACTCCGAAATTCTATTAGAAACAGAGACCGTCACGCTGCGATCCCCGCCATCATCAGACCAAGTGTCTGCTCATCCGCATCCGACGTTTTTTCGCCGACGACCTTGCCGGCGAACATGACGAGGATGCGATCCGACAGCGAACGGATCTCATCAAGTTCGACGGAGACCAGAAGCACCGCTTTGCCGGCATCGCGCATCTCGATGATGCGCCGGTGAATGAATTCGATCGCGCCGATATCGACGCCGCGAGTCGGCTGGCCGATCAGCAGCATTTTCGGATCGCGCTCGATCTCGCGGGCAACGACGATCTTCTGCTGGTTGCCGCCGGAGAAATTGGCAGTCTTCAGCCGCGGGTTCGGCGGGCGGATATCGTATTTTTCGATCTGCTCCTCGGCGCTCTTTCGAATTGCGTCGAGATCCAGCATCGCGCCGCGGCCGTAACGCGGATCGTGGTGATAGCCGAGGATGGAGTTTTCGTATTCCTCGAATTTCAGCACCAGCCCCATATGGTGGCGATCTTCGGGAATGTGCGCGAGGCCGAGCTGGCGCAGCAGGGCGGGATCGGCAGCGCCTACCGGCTTGCCGTCGATCAGGATTTCTCCCGAGACAGGCTTGCGGATGCCGGCAAGCGCTTCGAGCAGCTCAGACTGCCCGTTGCCAGCAACACCGGCGATGCCGACGATTTCTCCGGCGCGGACATCGAAGGAGACGTCGTCGACCATGGTGACGCCACGGCTGTCCTTCACCGTCAGGTTCTTCACCGACAGAAGCACCGGGCCGGGATTGGCGTCGCCCTTTTCGACACGCAGCAGGACGCGGCGGCCGACCATCAGCTCGGCGAGTTCGGCGACCGTCGTCTCGGCCGTCTTGCGGGTGGCGACCATCTCGCCGCGGCGCATGACCGAAACCGTATCGGTGATCGCCATGATCTCGCGCAGCTTGTGGGTGATGAGAATGATCGTCTTGCCCTGATCGCGCAGGACCTGGAGGATGCGGAAGAGGTGATCGGCTTCGGCCGGGGTCAGAACACCCGTCGGCTCATCGAGAATGAGGATTTCGGCACCGCGATAGAGCGCTTTCAGGATTTCGACACGCTGCTGGCTGCCGACCGGCAGTTCCTCGATCACCGCATCCGGATCGACCTCCAGGCCGTAATCCTTTTCCAGCCGCTTCAGCTCCTTGCGCGCGCCTGCCACACCCTTGGCAAGCAACTGCCCGCCTTCGGCGCCGAGCATGACGTTTTCCAGCACGGTGAAATTCTCCACCAGCATGAAATGCTGGTGGACCATGCCGATGCCCGCCGCAATCGCGGCCTGGCTGTCACGGATCGCGACCGGCTTGCCCTGAATGCGGATCTCACCCTCGTCGGCATGGTAGAAACCATAAAGGATCGACATCAGCGTCGACTTGCCGGCACCGTTTTCGCCGATAATGCCGTGGATGGATCCCTTGCCGACGGAAAGGTTGATGTTCTTGTTCGCATGGACTGCGCCGAATTTCTTGTCGATGCCGACAAGTTCGATCGCGGGCTCATTCGCTGAAGACTGAAGGCTCAATGGTCCGACCTTGCTCTTGATATGCAAAAAGGGCGCATGGCGGCAGTTCCACCATGCGCCCCTTCGATCCTTGACTTACATCGGGCAGGAATTGTCCGTCATGTAGTCATGCACCTTGACGGTGCCGGCAATGATATCGGCCTTTGCCTTATCGAGCGCGGACTGCATTTCCGGCGTGATCAGAGCCTTGTTGTTGTCGTCCATGGCTGCAACAACGCCGCCATCCTTGATGCCGTTGGACTGGACACCGGCGGTGAACTTGTCGGCTGCAGTATCCTTGTAGGCGTTATAGACCGCCAGATCGACGCGCTTGACCATCGAGGTCAGAACCGAACCCGGATGTACATGGTTCTGGTTCGAATCGACGCCGATCGAGAGCTTCTTGTTGTCGGTAGCGGTCTGCATGACGCCCAGACCCGATGCACCGGCTGCCGCGTAAATGACGTCGGCGCCCTGGTCGATCTGGTTCTTGGTGAGCTCGCCTGCGCGAACCGGGTCGTTCCAGGCAGCGCCGGTCGTGCCGACCATGTTCTGGAAGACCTGCATATCGGCCTTCACGGACTTGGCGCCCTGAACATAACCACAGCCGAACTTGCGGATCAGCGGGATATCCATGCCACCGACGAAGCCGACCTTGCCGGTCTTGGAGGCCATGCCAGCGAGAAGGCCGACGAGATAGGAGCCTTCCGCTTCGTTATAGACAACGGAACGAACGTTCGGCAGATCGACGACCGAGTCGACGATGACGAATTTGGTGTCGGGAAATTCAGCAGCAACCTTTTCCATGGCCGAAGTCCAGGCGAAGGAAACCGCGATAACGGGGTTATAGCCACGGCTTGCGAAGTTGCGAATAGCCTGCTCGCCCTGCGTGTCGCTTGTCGGCTCGAAATCGCGATAATCGGTGCCGGTTTCCTTCTTGTACATTTCGGCACCGGCATAGGCGGCCTCGTTGAAGGATTTATCGAATTTACCACCGGTGCCATAGACCAGCGCCGGCTTGATCTCGGCGGCCAGCGCTGTCGTCGACATCGCAGCTACGGCGAGAAGGCTCAAAAAGGTTTTCTTCATGGTGCAGCCTTGCTTTTTTTAATGTTAGGTCCTCCCGCGGGTCCGACCAGCGAACGCCATGCGGTTACCGCCCCCTCTTTGAAGGCTTGGCTATACCTACTCTTGCATGTGCGCCAGAAAAATTCACCAGATTTTTTTCATCCGGTAAAAACGCCTATCCCTTTGGCAGCCTGCATGAATTTGCCGCGGACCTGCACAAATCCGCGGCGCTCAAATCATATTATCGCAGCTTCAAGCCGCCTGGCCGACCGGGCAGGACACACCGGTGCCCTTGAGACCGCAATAACCGGCCGGGTTCTTGGCCAGATACTGCTGGTGATAGTCTTCGGCATAATAAAATGTCGGCACGGGAGCGAGTTCCGTGGTGATTGGCGTATCACGACCGGCCTTGTTCAGCGCATCCTGGAAAACATCCAGCGCCTCACGCGCCTGCTCGGCCTGGTTTTCGCTCGTCGTGTAGATTGCGGAACGATAGGTCGTGCCGATGTCGTTGCCCTGACGCATGCCCTGGGTGGGATCATGCTCCTCGAAGAACAGCTTCAGCAGCTGGCGATAGGAGACGATTTTCGGATCGAAGACGATCTTGACGATCTCTGCATGGCCGGTGAGCCCGGTCGTCGTTTCATGATAGGTCGGGTTCGGCGTGATACCGCCGGCATAGCCGACCGCGGTCACGTAGACACCCGGCACCTTCCAGAACAGGCGCTCGGCACCCCAGAAGCAGCCCATGCCGAAATAGGCAACTTCCAGGCCTTGCGGATAAGGGCCCTTGAGGGCGTGGCCGTTGACGAAATGGATCTCGGATGTCGGGATCTCTTGCGGCCTACCGGGCAGAGCCGTCTGCTCTGATGGCATTACAGTCTTCTTGCTGAAGATCTCGTTCAGGAACATTTCTGCCTCCATCTTTGGCGACATTGTTGTCTACTTTTCCTGGACTGCATCTCCCCGGCACCGCCTGCCGGTTCAGGCCGCGAAACGTCCTGCGAAAGACGTTCTCTTGTAGCCCACCATCCAGAAAAGCAGCGCAAGGACCAGGAACATGACACCGGCAGGCTGCGCCAGAACCGGCGCCACATAGGGTCGCCATATATCTGCGCTCATATAGTCATCAGCCGACAGTTCTGCCAGTGTCAGACTTTCAGGATCGAGATTAAGCCAAGCATTGCCGAGGCTAGTCAGAACCACATCCGACGACGAAACGGACTGGATCGCATCGATAGTGCCGACGAGGACGGCAGCAGCAAGCGCTGCGAAACTCAAAAAATGGAAAAACGCCCGAAGGAGCCTCATCGCGCAGATCTCTTACCTCAAACACCGGCGTCCTGAATCAAACGATAGCGCCATCGCCTGCATATGGCAACGACGGCCAAATTATCCGACACGGTGTCCGTGCGTTAAGTACTTGTCATTCGGGAGGAAAATGGTGCTGCTAGAGAGATTTGAACTCTCGGCCTCTCCCTTACCAAGGGAGTGCTCTACCCCTGAGCTATAGCAGCATCTGAGCGGCGCGGCTCAAGCCGCGTCTTTGGTGAGCGGCCTATTGCCATAGGTTCGTGGTGAGTGCAAGCGGCAAATCAACTATTTTGTTGAGAACCATGACCGCGTTGCCGCCTAACCAAGGCGGAAGCCCCGGCTGCGCCGCGAAAGAGAAACGGATCGCAGCATTATCGATTTTCCGATGAAATTCATGGATGGCGGGGTGACATGGCCACCCCGCCATCCATTCCTCTAGGTTTTCGTCACACCATCGACGCTGTCGAGCGTACGGCTGAGGAGCAGTGCGAGAATAGTACAGATCGCACCGGAGATCAGATAACCGCCGATGAAGATGATGCCGAAATTGCTGGCGAGCCCGAGAGCGACCAGCGGCGCGAAACCCGCACCGATCAGCCATGCAAGGTCCGACGTGAGCGCCGAGCCGGTATACCTGTAACCGGCGCTGAAGCGCGAGGAAACCGAGCCGGACGCCTGGCCGAAGGACAGGCCAAGGATGGCGAAGCCGAGAATGATGAAGGCCGACTGTCCGGTCACGCCTGCATCAAGCAGGAAGGGCGCCGTGAAGCTGAAGATCGCGATGATGAAGGCACCGATCAGCAACTGGCGCCGACGGCCGATGCGATCGGCCAGAAAGCCCGAAAGCATGATGGTGGCGAAACCGCAGAGCGCGCCCAGCACCTGAACGAACAGGAAGGTGCCTGCGGATTGGCCGCCATACAATGTCACCCAGCTCAGCGGGAAGATCGTCACCAAATGGAACATTGCGAAGCTGGCAAGCGGCGCAAAGGCACCGATCACGATATCGAAACCGTGAAGCCTCAAAACCTCGGTTATCGGCTTGGCTTCCAGTTCGTGATTGTCCATGGCGGCGCCGAATTCATGCGAGGCGACGATGCGCAACCTTGCGAACAGGGCCACGACGTTGATCGCAAAGGCTACGAAGAATGGGAAGCGCCAGCCCCAATCAAGGAAGTCGGCATCCGAAAGATTGACGACGAAATAGCCGAAAAGGATGCTGGCCAGAGCAAAGCCAACCGGCGCTCCGAGCTGCGGGATCATTGCGTAAAAACCACGGCGGTTTTGCGGAGCGCTTATCGCAAGCAGGGAAGCCAGCCCGTCCCACGCTCCTCCAAGCGCAAAACCCTGGCCGAGCCGGAAAAGCGCCAGAAGCGCCACGGACCACATGCCGATCGTCTCGTATCCCGGCAGAAAAGCGATCGATGCGGTCGAGCCACCCAGAATGAGTAGCGCCGTCGTCAGCTTCGTGCCGCGGCCGAAGGTGCGATCAATCCACATGAAGACGAGAGAACCGACCGGCCTTGCCAGGAAGGCGAGCGAGAAAATGGCGAATGAATAGAGAGTGGCAGTGACGGGGTCCGGGGCAAATGGGAAGACCAGACGGGGGAAAACGAGCACGCAGCCCAGACCGAACACGAAAAAGTCAAAAAACTCGGATGTGCGACCTATCACGACCCCGATGGCGATGTTACCCGCCGAAATCGGCTTGTCGTCGTGAATATGCCTTGCATCGCGCTCCAGTGCTGATGACGACGGACCAGTCGCCAGAATTGTTGCCTCTGCCATGACTAACGTTCCTCCTTCGCGTCATTGCAACAATGAGTATGTTGGCCGGACTTGCTGTCAATCAAGATTTCAACTGTGAATTTGTGAAATTTCGAAAATTAGCAAATTTTGCCACAATCGTCAGGTTTCGCGCGATAAGGTATGTCTTCTGTCAACTTTATAGACTAGATTGCGCGCCGCAGGGCCGCCCTCCATCGAAATGGAGCAGGTGGTGATTTGCAGTGCGAAAAATTGTAGCACTGCGACGAAACACCTCATGGAGATCGGGGCAATGCTCCGATAGGCGAACTAGATAAAAAGCAAATTTGAGCAGATCAATGTCCCCAATCGTAAGGCGTCTTTGCCAGCTTTCCATCCTTCTTATCCTCCCATTCATGGCAGGCTGTGACCTTGTGGTCATGTCTCCGTCGGGGGATATCGCGCAGCAGCAGGCAGACCTCATCGTCGTGTCGACGGTGCTGATGCTTCTGATCATCGTGCCGGTGTTATTTTTGACCTTGTACTTCGCGTGGCACTATCGCCATTCGAACACGAAGGCCAAATATGACCCCGAATGGCATCACTCGACCCGCCTTGAAGTGGTGATCTGGTCCGCACCGCTGGCGATCATCATCGCATTGGGCGCAATCACCTGGATCAGCACCCACAAGCTCGACCCGTTCCGTCCGCTCGATCGCATCGATGCGGAACGTACCATTCCGGAAGGCACCAAGCCTCTCGAAGTGGAAGTGGTTGCGCTGGACTGGAAGTGGCTGTTCTTCTATCCGGAATACGGCGTCGCTACCGTCAACGAGATGGCAGCGCCGGTCGACCGGCCGATCACCTTCAAGATCACCTCTTCGTCAGTGATGAACTCCTTCTACATTCCGGCACTGGCAGGCATGATCTACGCCATGCCGGGCATGGAAACGAAGCTGCATGCGGTGATCAACAAGGAAGGCGTATTCGATGGCCTGTCGTCGAACTACAGCGGACCGGGCTTCTCGCACATGCGCTTCAAGTTCCACAGCCTCAACGAGCAGGGTTTCGACGGCTGGATCGCCCAGGTCAAGCAGAATGGCACTGCGCTCAACCGCGACGCCTACCTGAAGCTTGAAAAGCCGAGCGAAAAAGAGCCTGTCCGCTATTACGCAACTGTCGAAGACGGCCTCTACAGAGCAATCCTCAACGTCTGCGCCACGCCCGGCAAGATGTGCATGGACGAGATGATGCATATCGACATGATGGGCGGCGCCGGCCTGGAAAGCCACGAGAATCGTGATCGCCTGAAGTATGAAGGCGGCCCGATCGACATCAACCTTCGCGGTCATGGCGAAGAGCATTCCGCAGTCGAGCCCGCCGCGGGCTCTCAGTCCACCAAGAACATGCCCGCTGAGGGCATGTCGCACGGCAACCATTCCATGCAGGGCACGGATATGGCCAAGGGCGACGCCTCCGAGGCGCCAAAAACAAACTAACCTGGCGCCTAGCGTCGCAAGACTTTAATGAACGGGTTGTCCCATGTTTTCCAATCCTGACCTCCTGAAGTTTATCTTCGGCCGGTTGACTCTCGAATCCATCCCCTACCACGAGCCAATCCTGGTAGCGACCTTCGCTGCTGTCGCGCTGGGCGGCATCGCCCTCTGCGCGTTCATCACCTACATGAAGTGGTGGGGTCCGCTGTGGAACGACTGGATCACCAGTATCGATCACAAGAAGATCGGTATCATGTACATCATCCTGGCGATCGTCATGTTGCTGCGCGGCTTCTCCGACGCCATCATGATGCGTATCCAGCAGGCTATCGCGTTTAACGGATCGGAAGGCTATCTGCCGCCGCACCACTACGACCAGGTCTTCACGGCTCATGGCGTGATCATGATTTTCTTCGTCGCGATGCCTTTCGTGACGGGTTTCATGAACTATGTCGTGCCGTTGCAGATCGGCGCACGCGACGTATCGTTCCCGTTCCTCAACAATTTCTCGTTCTGGATGACGACCGCAGGTGCGATCATCGTGATGATCTCGCTGTTCGTCGGTGAGTTCGCGCGTACCGGCTGGCTTGCCTATCCGCCGCTTTCGGGCGTGGAATACAGTCCCGGTGTCGGTGTTGACTATTATATCTGGGGTCTGCAGGTAGCCGGTGTCGGTACGACCTTGTCAGGCATCAATCTGATCGCCACGATCGTCAAGATGCGCGCACCCGGCATGTCCTTCATGAAGATGCCCGTCTTCACCTGGACCTCGCTCTGCACCAACATCCTGATCGTCGCCACCTTCCCGATCCTGACCGCTACCCTCGTTCTTCTGTCGCTCGACCGTTATGTCGGTACGAACTTCTTCACGAACGATCTCGGCGGCAACCCGATGATGTATATCAACCTCATCTGGATCTGGGGCCATCCGGAAGTCTACATCCTGATCCTGCCGGCCTTCGGTATCTTCTCCGAAGTCGTTGCCACCTTCTCCGGCAAGCGTCTGTTCGGTTATGCCTCGATGGTTTACGCCACCTGCGCGATCATGATCCTGTCCTACCTCGTGTGGCTGCACCACTTCTTCACGATGGGTTCGGGCGCTTCAGTCAACGCCTTCTTCGGCATCACCACGATGATCATCTCGATCCCGACCGGTGCGAAGATCTTCAACTGGCTGTTCACGATCTATCGTGGCCGCGTCCGTTACGAAGTTCCGATGCTCTGGACGATCGGCTTCATGGTGACTTTCGTCATCGGCGGCATGACCGGCGTCATGCTCGCAGTCCCACCGGCAGACTTCGTACTGCACAACTCGCTGTTCCTGATCGCTCACTTCCATAACGTGATCATCGGCGGCGTGCTGTTCGGCCTGATGGCTGGTGTGACCTATTGGTATCCGAAGGCCTTCGGCTACAAGCTCGATCCCTTCTGGGGCAAGATGAGCTTCTGGTTCTGGTTCATCGGCTTCTACTTCGCCTTCATGCCGCTCTACGTTCTCGGCCTGATGGGCATTACCCGCCGCATGTCTCAGTTCGACGATCCGTCGCTGCAGATCTGGTTCGTCATCGCCGCTATCGGTGCAGGCATGATCGCCATTGGCATCCTGTCCTTCATCATCCAGCTCGTCGTCAGCTACATCAAGCGCGAGGAACTGAAGGACGAAACGGGCGATCCGTGGCATGGCCGTACTCTGGAATGGTCGACGTCTTCGCCGCCGCCAGAATACAACTTTGCCTTCACTCCGGTCGTGCATGACCACGATAGCTGGTACGACATGAAGAACCGCGGCTACGCACGTCCGCTGCAGGGCTTCAAGCCGATCCACATGCCGAAGAACACCGGCACGGGTGCAATTCTGGCAGCCCTCAACATTGCCCTGGCATTCGGCCTGATCTGGTACATGTGGTGGCTTGTCGTCGTATCGTTCGTCGCCATCATCGCAGTCGCGATCGGCCATACCTTCAACTACAAGCGCGACTTCTACATTCCGGCGGAAACCGTTTCCGCTGAAGAAGCCAAGCGTACCGAACTGCTGGCGAAGCAGGTGTGACAATGAGCAACATTCAGAGCCAATCTGCGGAAAAGCCGCAATTCTACCTCGAGGAAGATCACCATCCGGAAGGCAGCACGAACCTCGGGTTCTGGCTGTATCTGATGAGCGACTGCCTCATCTTCGCGACGCTATTCGCGACCTATGCCGTGCTCGGCCGCAATTATGCGGCCGGCCCAGCGCCTGCCGACCTGTTCGACCTGAAGCTCGTGGCAATCAACACCGCCATGCTCCTGTTCTCGTCGATCACCTACGGTTTCGCGATGCTGCAGATGGAACGCGGTGCCAAGCAGGAAACCCTGTTCTGGCTCGCCGTTACTGGTCTCTTCGGCCTCGCCTTCCTGGGTATCGAACTCTATGAGTTCCATCACATGATCCACGAAGGCGCGACGCCGCAGCGTTCGGCCTTCCTGTCGGCCTTCTTCACCCTGGTCGGCACGCACGGTCTGCACGTCACCTTCGGCATCATCTGGCTGGTCACACTGATGGTTCAGGTTTCCAAGCACGGCCTGATCGCTGAAAACCGCCGCCGCCTGATGTGCCTATCGATGTTCTGGCACTTCCTCGACGTCGTCTGGATCGGCGTATTCTCTGTCGTCTATCTCATGGGAGTCGTCGGATGACCACCAACTCCACCTCGCACGAAGATGCACACGAAGCCCATCACGCCCACAGCCATGGCCACGAAGCCGGACATGGAAGCTTCAAGAGCTATGTGACGGGCTTTATCCTGTCGGTTATCCTGACAGCCATTCCGTTCTGGCTCGTCATGGGTGACGTGCTCGACAGCAAGGTTGCCACCGTTGCGGCAATCATGATCATCGGCGCGATCCAGATCGTCGTCCACATGATCTACTTCCTGCACATGAACACCAAGTCGGAAGGCGGCTGGACGATGATGGCGTTGATCTTCACGGTCATCATCGTTGCAATCGCTCTGGTCGGCTCGCTTTGGGTCATGCATCATCTCAATACGAACATGATGGTCATGTCGCCCGAGATGATGAAGAACCTGCCTTGAGGTGATCAGGGAGCCCATGCGGGCTCCCTAACCTCAGAGACTACCGACCGGCATACACAGTTCATGAAATGGAAACGCCCGTGAAATCTTACCTAGGCTTTCGGGCGTTTCTGCTTTTTGCGGCTATCGTCTTCACCGCTCTCGGTATCTGGCAGGTCCAGCGGCTTTTCTGGAAGCTTGATCTGATTGCCCGAGTTGATGCGCGCGTCCACGCAGCAGCGGCTGCTCCTCCAGCCGCAAACGAATGGCCGACCATCAAGTCCACCGATGCCGAATATCGGCATGTGGTTCTGAATGGCACCTTCGACAACTTACGCGAGACGCTGGTACAAGCCGTGACCGAGAGAGGCCCGGGCTTCTGGGTTCTCACGCCGCTTGCCACGGCGGATGGCGGCACGGTCCTGATCAATCGCGGTTTCGTGCCGCCGGATCGCCGCGACCCAACCTCTCGTGCGGAAGGGCAACTCCAAGGAGAGGTCACCGTTACCGGATTGCTCCGGCTCAGCGAGCCGGGAGGGGCATTCCTCCGGAGTAACAATCCCGCGGCGGGCAGTTGGTATTCCAGAGATGTGCAGGCGATCGGAGAGAACAAGCAGCTTGTGAAGCTCGTTCCTTATTTCGTCGATGCAGATGCGACTGCCAATCCTGGCGGATATCCTGTGGGTGGTTTGACAGTCATCCAGTTCCGAAACAGCCATCTCGTTTACGCGCTGACATGGTTCGCGCTGGCCATCATGTCCTTTGCCGCCATGATCATGATCCCGCGCTTCCTGCGCAAGGAGACCTGACGGGCGGTGAGGCACTTGCTGGAAGGCACCGTCGCAACACTGTAAGAATAATTTCCAACTCATCTTGAACCGCCGACCTGCCGATACGAGATGCCAACTTGTCGCAGTGGGCGCTGTTGGCGTCCATCTCGCTTGCGGTTTCAGTTTCATTCCGGCAGCGAGAACGCGTTGATGAGCACTCGTTAAAACCCGGAAGACAGGCTATACAATGCCGGATGCAGCTTATCCCATACCCGAGTTGATAACGCTGTTGCTTTGGTGAAGGCATATGCAGAAGACGCTGCTACGTTATATCTGGACACATACGAGGCCACAGCAGGTCTTCATCCTGCTGATTGTCGCCTTGTCGATGATCCCGTATTTCCTTGCCTTCGACCTTCCCAAACAGATCATCAACGGCCCGATCCAGGGCCAGGGTTTCGAAGATCTCAGCACCACCCAGAATTTTCTGGATTTCTCGATCAGCATTCCGTTCGTTGATTACACATTCGGCTTCGACGGTTTTCCACTCGACCGCATGCAGACGCTGGTCGCGCTCAGCAGCGTCTTCCTGCTTCTGGTGATCATCAACGGCGCATTCAAATACTACATCAACACCTACAAGGGCCGGCTCGGCGAGCGCCTGCTGCGCCGCATCCGCTTCGAGCTTGTCGATCGAGTTCTGCGTTTTCCGCCCCGCCACGCGAAGAGCCTGAACGGCGCCGAGATCGCCAGCATGATCAAGGACGAAGTGGAGCCGTTCGGCGGTTTCACCGGGGATGCCTTCGTCCAGCCGGCACTGCTGGGCGGCCAGGCTCTCGCCGCATTGTTCTTCATCATCCTGCAGAACTTCTGGCTCGGCATGGTCGCGGCGTTCATGGTCGCGATCCAGGTGATCATCATTCCGAAGATGCGCCGCCGGCTGATCGAACTCGGTCGGCAGCGGCAGATCACGGCACGACGGCTGGCTGGCAAGGTTAATGAAGTGGTCGAGGGCCTCGGCACGATCCACGCCTATGACACATCGAATTTCGAGCGCGCGGACGTGGCAAGCCGGCTGGGTGAAATCTACCGCATCCGCTACGATCTCTACCAGTGGAAGTTCCTGGTCAAATTCCTCAACAACTTCCTGTCGCAGGTCACGCCGTTCCTTTTCTATCTCATCGGCGGCTACCTGACGCTGCGCGGCACCCTCGACGTCGGTCAGCTTGTCGCCGTCATCAATGCCTACAAGGACTTGCCGGGACCTTTGAAGGAGCTGATTGACTGGGACCAGGCGCGCCAGGACGTGCAGGTAAAATACGAGCAGGTCTTCGAGAACTTCGAAGTCGAGGATCTCATCAACCCGGCCATTCACACTCTCACTCCGGCCTCGACACAGCAGAAGCTCGAAACACTTCACGCTGTTTCAGTGTCGCTCAACGACGACAGCGGCGCCAAGGTTGTCGACCACGTCACGTTGAAGATCGATCGTGGCGAAACGGTTGCGATGGTGGATCATACAGGCCGTGGCGCAGAAGCGATGGCTGAAGCTTTCGGTCGGCTCTCATGGCCTTCGAGCGGCCGAATCTGCCTCGGGGATCAGGATATCCGGGAACTTCCGGAATCCGTAACCGGACGCCATATCTCCTATGTCTCTACGGATAGCTACTTCTTCCATGGCAGCCTGAAGGACAATCTTCTTTACGGCCTCAAACATGCTCCGGTCAAAAGACACGAGTATGAAGGCAAGGAGATGCGGCAACGACTTTGGGAGATCCGCGAAGCCAGAAAAGCGGGAAATCCACACCTCGACATCCGTGCCGGCTGGGTGGACTACAGTTACGCGGCGCTCGGCAACGGCGCCAAGGAGGACTTGCAGAAATCGCTTCTCGCAGCACTCGATGCCGTACAGCTGACTGACGACGTGCTTGAACTTGCGCTTCATTCCACAATCAATCCGGACGAGGATCCGGAATTTGCAACGCGCGTGGTAGAGATGCGCAGGGCCTTGCGTGCCCGTATGAACGAACTGGGCATGGAATCCCTCGTCATCCCGTTCGAGCCGGACGGCTACAACTCCCAGGCAACAGTCGCCGAAAACCTGCTGTTCGGCGCGACGTTGGCGCCTCTCACGCCGGACAATGAATTGCTATCCAGCGAGCATTTTTATACCGCGCTCAACAAGGTCGGGCTGCAGCGGCCATTCGTCGAAATGGGGCGGACAGTCGCCCGGAACCTCGTTGAAATATTCGGTGGGCTACCGGCAGACCACCCGTTCTTCCGTCAGGTCACAACGCTGTCTGCAGAAGATATCAGCTACTACCAGAGCCTGCTGCAGCGAAAAAATGAACCCAAGCCGGTCAATTTCCGACTATCCAGTGCAGACAAGGCCTTCATCCGCCTGACGCTGGAATATATCGAGCCACGATACCGCCTTGGCATTTTGACAACCGAGCTTCAGAACAAGATCGTCGGTTCACGCGAACTGTTTTACACCGAGCTACCAGCTCATCTGCGGGAACTTATCGAACGCTACGATCCCGATAAATACGTTTCCGTTGCGACGCTGCGTGAGAATATTGTTTTTGGAAAGCTGAGCAACAGTAACGCGGATGGCGTCGTCGAGCTTCGCACGTTGGCAGGCGCTGTTTCACGCGAGCTCGGCTTTGCCAACCAGCTTCTAAAAGCCGGTCTCGATTACGACATTGGCGCTGGCGGACGACGTTTGACACCAATCCAGCGACGAAAACTTAATCTTGCCCGCGCATTAATTCGGCGATCTGACTATTACGTGTTCAATAAACCGCTTCCTGGGCTCGAAAGACACACCCAGGAGGAAATTGTGCAGAACGTACTTGCATTTCTGGGTCAACAGGAGAATGATCCAGCTGTAATCTGGGTCTTGTCAAATATTTCTTTGTCACGTTTGTTTGACAAGGTCGTCATGTTTGACGGAGGCGCAATCCTCGAAGAGGGCTCGTACGAGACGCTCGAACAGGAGAGCGGAACCTTCAAGGCTCTGGTGGCTTAGCCATCTGTCCGACAGGAAAGGCGGAAGAGCGATGTTGCTATGTGATGAAGTCCAGCTGCTGCGGAAACTCCCGTATTTTGCGGAAGTAGATACCTGCAAGCTCAAACTACTCGCGTTCGCATCCGAACGCGTGACGTTCAAGGCTGGTCAACGCCTCTTCACCCAGGGCGACGCGGGAGATTCCGCCTATTTCATTCTCAGCGGCAGCGTCGAGTTTCTTGTCAGCACGCCGGACGGCCCGGTGAAGGTCAGCGAACGCGGCCCCAACTCGATCGTCGGCGACATCTCGCTGCTCTGTGATGGGCCGCGCAGCTCGACGGTTCAGGCTGCCGGCGTGGTCGAAGCCTTGAAGATCAACAAGGACTACCTGTTCCGGATCATGGACGATTGCCCAGGCATGACCATGAAGATGACGCGCGCAATCGCCGAGCGGCTGCGCCTGACATCGTCGGAACTTGATCAGGTTCGCGCCTTGCAGAAGGCCTGAGCGGCCTCATACTCTCACAGCCTGCGATACATAAAATACCTGCCTTCATTGACCGAAGGCAGGCGAGGGAGTGCGTCGAGCTGCGGGTGTTCGAGCGGCAGGCCGCTGACGGCGTAACCACCCGGCTGAAGCATGGCGGCAACCATCTGCGGCAGCCATGACAGCGTGATGGCATCCTTGTCCGGATAACCCGTACCAATATCCGCGTGGACCAGCGCTGCGCCGGTTCCGGCAAATTCCTGCCCCGTCTCGTTGATCTCGCCGGTGACAAAATCATCTTCATGCGGCGCCGTTGTGCGATGTGCATTCATCGCGCGATCGAATGCGATGACCCGCCGCTCGGGAAAAAGCTCGCGCAGATGGCTGTAGGTCCTGCCATTTCCCAATCCGACTTCAAGAACATCCCCTTGCGCCGGAAGACCGAGGTCACGGGCAACATGGTTAAGAATATCGCGTTGGGCGGACATGCGATTGATGAATGTGTCGAGGCGGCTCATGGTCTTTCCAGTGTCTCAGGCTTTGACGATGACGTCAGAGGAAATTCCCTTGCGGGCGAAGATGTTGCGGGTATCGACGATCAATGGGGCAAGGCGGGATATAGCGTCGTAATCGACATTGTCATGGTCGGTAGCGATGACCACGGCATCGAAGGATTTGAGCGCGCCCTCATCCCACTCTATCGACCGACGGCCCTTCAGCTCGGCATATTCGCGGGTCGACGGGATTTCCGATACATAAGGGTCAAAATAGGCTACCGACCCGCCACGGCGCTCGATCAGTTCCATCAGCCGCAAGGACGGGCTTTCACGAATGTCGGGCACGTTCTTCTTGTAGGCTAGACCGATCAGAAGCACTTTCGAGCGGCTGAGCGCCTTGCCGCTGCGGATATCCAGCGCTTCCGCCAAACGGGTGACGATGTGGTGCGGCATGGCGGTATTGATCTCGCCGGCCAGTTCGATGAAGCGCGTCGGCGTCTCGAATTCGCGGGATTTCCAGGTCAGATAGAACGGGTCGATCGGGATACAGTGACCGCCGAGACCGGGGCCTGGATAAAAGGGCATGTAGCCGAAAGGCTTGGACTTTGCCGCATCGATAACCTCCCACACATCGATGCCCATAGCGTCGTAGACGAGCTTCAATTCGTTGACGAGCGCGATGTTGACGGCGCGAAAGATGTTTTCGGTGAGCTTTACCGCCTCGGCGGTGGCCGTGGTGGAGACCGGCACGATGGTCTCGACGGTCGCGCTATAGAAAGCCTGCATCAGTCCTGCCGCAGCTTCACCATCACCTGCAACCACTTTCGGGATGCTGGCGGTGTGGAACTGGCGGTTGCCGGGATCTTCGCGCTCGGGCGAATAACCGAGGAAGAAATCATTGCCCGACTTCAGGCCCGTCCTTTCGAGGATCGGCTTCACCACCTCGTCGGTCGTGCCGGGATAGGTGGTAGATTCGAGCACGATAAGCTGGCCCGGGCGCAGGGTTTTGGCAATCGCCTCTGCCGTCTTCGCCACATAGGAGAGGTCAGGATCGCGATGCGCCGTCAGCGGCGTCGGCACGCAGATGGCGATGATATCGCATTCGGCCAGGCGGCTGAAATCGCAGGTTGCCGCGAAACGCCCGGCCTCGCATTCAGCCTTCAAAACCTCTGTCGGAACCGCTTCGATATAGCTTTCGCGGCGATCGATGAACTCGATCTTGGACGGGTCGATGTCGAAGCCAGTGGCCGAGTAACCTGCCCGTGCAAAGGCCATCGCCAGAGGCAAACCGACATAGCCAAGCCCCACGACGCCAGCCTTGGCCGTGCGTGCGGTGATCTTCGCATGAAGCGTCGAGGAAAGGGCGGTATCAGTCATGACGGGAGAAATCCTAGCGGTGAGGCGGTGGCTGACAGTTGTGAGAGATGCGCCGACGTGTCAAGAGTGGTCACGGGGAGATGATCAAACCCGTATGATGCCAGGCCTATGAAAATCCTGTTCTATTCGCCGCTGAAATCACCCAATCATCCCGTTCCGTCCGGAGACCGGTTGATGGCGCGGCTTATCGTCCGGGCACTGACCAGCCTCGGGCACGAAGTTTCCATCGCGTCTGAAATGCGCAGTTTCATGCGCTCGGCCGATATGCGGGATGTTTTCGAGGCGAACAGGGCAGAGGCTGCGGAAGAGATCGAACGGATTGCCACCGAGTATTCCGGCACGTCTACGCCGGACCTCTGGTTCACCTATCACCCCTATTACAAGGCGCCCGACCTTTTAGGCCCGGCGCTGGCGCGACATTTCGGCATTCCGCTGATCAATGCGGAAGCTTCCTATTCGTCGCGCCGGAATATCGGCGTGTGGGAGACGTCGCAGGAGATGCTGCTTGAGAGCATCAAGAGTGCTGCGGTCAATATCTGTTTCACCCGCCGAGACCGGGACGGGCTGAAAGCCGCTGCTCCAGAGGCCCGGCTGGAACTGATCGCGCCCTTCATAGACAGTGCGCCTTATCTGAAGCGCGCGCCATCCCCCGAACCCGGGCGGCTCATTACCGTGGCGATGATGCGGCCGGGCGACAAATTTTCCAGCTACCTGGCACTGGCCGAGAGCTTGCGCCTGATCCGGCATCTGCCATGGACGCTTTCGGTCGCCGGAGATGGCGAGTGCCAACAGGAGGTGGAGCGCGCTTTTGCGGCATTCGCCCCCAACCGGATAGAATGGCTGGGAGCCTTGCCGGAAGACAGTATCGCAGAACTTCTGTCGCGTGGTTCGATGTTCGTCTGGCCGGGGCATGGAGAGGCCTACGGGCTTGCCTATCTCGAAGCCCAGGCCGCGGGCCTTCCCGTCGTCGCCGAGGCGATTGCCGGTGTTCCCGAAGTCGTCGAACACGGCAGGACCGGCCTACTGACGGCACAAAGTGACAGAACTGCCTTTGCGGAAGCAATCAGCGATCTTCTCCGTGACGACCGATCAAGAGAGCGACTTGCCAGCGAAGCAAGGATTTTCGCGGGCGAGGAACGATCGATTAGCGGTGCAGCGGAAAACCTGCGCCGGATACTCGATACCTATGTGAGATAACAGGATGAGCAGACAACACTTCATCGATACGCTCGACGCATATGCCAAGGATGGCAGGACGGTGCAGCTGTGGCTGCGCGATGACGACGCCATCGCGCCGACTGCGGCGCTGTCGCTTCTGCTCGACCTGTCGGCGCGCTGGAATGCGCCGATGACGATCGCTGCAATTCCTGCCAATGCGACAACCGCATTGGCTCGATTGCTGATCGAACTGCCACTGATATCGGTTGCCGTACACGGTTGGGATCATACAAATCACGCACCGGCATCGGAGAAAAAGCAGGAACTCGGGCTGCATCGCGGCGAGGAAGCGGTGCTTGCGCGGCTGGCGGAAGGGCTGGAGCGGATTGCCGGCCTGTTCGGTGATCGCGCCGTGCCGCTGCTCGTGCCGCCGTGGAATCGTATTGCGCCGGCGCTCCTCGGCCATCTGCCTTCGCTTGGATACGTGGCGCTCTCGGTCTTCGGGCCGGAACGGGAGGAGACCCCGGTTAAGCTGGTGAATACCCATGTCGATATCATCGACTGGAAAGGCACGCGCGGCGGACGTCCGATGGATATTCTCTACGCCGAAGCCTCAGCGCACCTCGGCACTGGCAACACGCAATCGACAAACCTCGGCGTGCTTACCCACCATCTCGTCCATGACGATGCCGCCTGGGATTTTCTCGATGACTTTTTCGCCCTCACAGCCGGGCACCCTGCCTGCCAATGGGTTCCGGTCAGCGCGTTGATGCACGCGCGCTGAAAGCTACCAGGGCTTCCAGGGGATAAGCAGACCGTCGGCATCGGCAGCCATCGCCCGAACATCCGGAAGCGATGCTCCATTCGACGCCGGAGGAGCAACGAACCCCGCGCCTGCGAGGTTGACCGGACCGGATCTGGCGACGACGGTGAAGATCAGCGGGCCAGTCGACCACCATGCGGGGGCGTCGCCGAGTTCCTCGATCACCGAGGGCAGTGCATCGCACAATCGTGAGAAGACCGGATTGCCTGCTGGCGTCGCGAGAAAGGAGTTGGCGAAAAGCGTGCTGCCCGCACCGGTATTGCGCGGGATGTCTTCGGCGAAGACAGAGAGGCCGGTTAGCGGCAGGAAATCATGAAAGCTCCCGCGATTGCCGCCCGGATACCAGTCGCAATCGAGATAGATGCCTCCGATATCACGCAGGATCATGTAGCGGGCCACATCCACCGCGCCCGGAAAATCGCCGATACTCAGCATATGCCGAAGCGACGTGTGTCGATCATAACCATTTTCGGCAAGATCGGCTTCGCGCCACAGTTTATGCTGATACCCATTTGCCGCGGCATGCGCTGCCCAGGCGCCAACGGTCGGAGGAACAGGTCTTGAGCCGAGCCATATCTGGTGGATGCATCGCGGCACCGGGACGCGCGACAGCTCGGCCATTGCCGCCTTGTCCTGCGCCGAGAACACGCCGTATCGTGCAAGCTTTTCGGGCGGAGGGACGAGATGGAACTGATAACCGATCCGGGCGACAGCATCGCGTTCGGCTTTTGCCAGCTTCAACAGCGCCGATTGCAGCCGACGCGGCAGACCGAGTGACGTCCGCGCATCGGTTTTGCCGATATCCTGCGCCCGGACTTCCTGCAGCAGACCACGCGCCGCCTCGAAATTACCTGAGCGGATCAGTGCCTTGGCTTCGCCAAGCATCCTTTTATAGTCTGGTTCGTTAATCATCCGCAGCTATCCGGCAGTCTTCATATGGCATGGACTATCATCATAGCTCTGCGCTACGTTCAATTCCGTTACAGCGTCAACCTGATCAGGTGCCAAACGATGCATTCCGACAAATCTGATTTTGCCGTTATACGGAAATGCGGGGGGCTGCTAAGTGGCACCGTAGGAAAAACTGCCCGATGACGACATTCGTGCTCGACCTGCTGCGGATAGAAAATCTGAGCGTGAGCTTCCCGGTGTTCGGCAGCAGAATTCAAGCCGTCAACAATCTGAGCATGCGGATCAAGCCCGGCAAGGTGACGGCGCTGGTGGGAGAATCTGGATCGGGAAAGTCGGTCATCGGCCGCACGATCGTCGGGATCGAAAGCCCTCTGGCATCGATCTCGGGACGCGTGCTGTTCAATGACCCGGAGACTTCGGAAGAGCCAGTGGATCTGCTTCAGCTGCCGCAGGACGGACGGCAGATCCGCAGCATTCGCGGCAACCGGATCGGGATGATCTTCCAGGAACCGATGACCTCGCTGTCGCCGTTGCACACGATCGGCAACCAGATCGACGAGGCATTGCGGATCCATGATGCTTCGTCACCTGCCGAACAGCGCGAGCGGGTCTATGACACGCTGTCTCTCGTCGGATTCAAGGACCCTGCAAAAGTCCACGCGATGTATCCGTTCGAGCTTTCGGGCGGGATGCGCCAGCGCGCGATGATTGCCATGGCGCTTGTCTGTCGCCCTGCCCTCCTGATCGCCGACGAACCGACGACGGCGCTCGATGTGACGATCCAGGCGCAAATCCTCAAGCTTCTGCGCGATCTGCAGTCCCGCTTCAACATGGCGATGCTGCTGATCACCCATGATCTCGGCATCGTCACCAATCTTGCGGACGAAGTGGTTGTCGCCTATCGCGGCGAGATCATGGAGGCCGGCACGGTCGACGACATCTTCCGCCGACCCGTTCATCCCTATCCGAAGGGGCTGATCTCGGCGATCCCGACTTTCGAGATGAAGCGCGACCAGCGTCTGAAGCCGCTGCGCGAAATCGCGGTCGATACGGCCAGCCTGATGGAGACCGGTTATCTCAATTCCGGCGGCTCGCGGACGATCCTCTCGGTCAACCATATCAGCAAGACCTTCAAAGCGAAGAAGCGCAAGCTCGGTAGCCACGAAAGCAATGTGACACTCGCGGTCGATGACGTCAGTTTCGATATCCGGCGCGGCGAGAGCCTCGGTCTCGTGGGTGAAAGCGGCTGCGGCAAGACCACGCTGAGCAAGATACTCATGCGCGGCCTGACCGCAGATACCGGCGCTGTCGTATTCGAAAGCGAGAAAGGCCCGATCGATGTCCTTTCCGCTCAAGGTGAAGAACTGGACATGCTGCGCCAGCGAATCCAGATGGTTTTTCAGGATCCGATCTCGTCGCTTTCGCCACGCATGACGGTCAGGGAGATTATCGGCGAGGGTCTGGAGATCCATGGTCGCGGTTCGCGCGCCACGCGGCTGGATGCGGTTCGACGGCTGCTGCGCACGATCGGCCTCGACGACAATGCGCTCAGCCGGTACCCGCACAGTTTCTCCGGCGGCCAGCGACAGCGCATCGGTATCGCCCGCGCCCTTGCGCTCGGCCCGGAACTTTTGATCTGCGACGAGCCCGTCTCGGCGCTCGACGTGTCGATCCAGGCGCAGATCCTCAATCTCCTGAAGGATCTCAAGCGCGACCTAGGGCTGACCTACCTGTTCATCTCGCATAACCTTGCGGTAGTGAACTACATGGCGGACCGTGTTGCCGTCATGTATGCGGGACGGATTGTTGAAATCGGTCCTTGCGAGATCATCATGCGCAACCCGACGCATCCCTATACACGACGGCTGATAGCGGCCGTGCCGATCCCCGACCTCGACCGTCCGCTCGATCTCGATTCTCTCGACATTCCGAGAAAGCCGACGCAAGACTGGCACCCCGCCTTCATTCAGGACGAGGGAGAACGGCTGACCCAGATCGACCTAGGCGGCGGGCATTTCGTCCTGGCAAAACCTCAGGTGAACATCAGGGAGCTGCAGCCATGATGAAACGCCGAACCCTGCTCGGTATGATGGCGACCGCGCTTGTTCCCTTCAACGCGAAGGCTGCCTTCACCGGATCGGACTATCTCGCCGACGACATCAAGGCCGGCAAATTGCCGGACGTTGCGGAGCGCTTGCCGCGCAATCCGCGTGTCGTCAATATCGGCGCAAAAAACCTGAAGCCCGGACGTTACGGCGGCGTTGTGCGCATGCTGATCGGCGGTCAGCGCGACATCCGCCTCATGCCGATCAACAGCTATTCACGGCTGGTCGGTTACGACGAGCAACTGAACCTCCAGGCCGATATTCTGGAAAGCTTCACATCGGAAGACGACCGCGTCTTCACCTTGACACTGCGGGAAGGGCACAAGTGGTCGGACGGTTCACCGCTGACGACGGAGGATTTCCGTTACAGCTGGGAAGACGTGATGAACAACAAGGAGCTTCATCGCGGCGGTATTCCAGTGGATCTCAGGGTGAACGGCAAGGGCCCGACTTTCGAGATCCTGGACGAGCGCACGGTAAGATACAGCTGGAATGAGCCCAATCCCGATTTCCTGGCACAGCTGGCGAAACCTTCGCCGCTCGTGATCTACATGCCGTCGGCTTATCTGAGGCAATTCCACCCGCGCTACCAGAGCGCGGGCAAGATTGCCGCGATGCTGAAGACATACAAGGCGCAGGATTGGACCGACCTGCACCAGCGAATGTCGCGTACGGTGCGGCCGGAAAACCCCGAACTGCCGACACTCGACCCCTGGTACAACAGCACCAAGCCACCTGCCGGGCAGTTCGTCTTTCTGCGCAACCCATTCTTCCATCGTGTCGACGAGAACGGTTTGCAGCTGCCTTACATCGATAAAATGGTACTGAATGTCAGTGCGCCGGATCTGATCGCCGCAAAAGCAGGCTCGGGTGACAGCGACCTGCAATTCGCCAATGTTGATTTCTCCGACTACACGTTCCTGAAAGCCGCCGAAAAACGCCTGCCGATGAAAGTGGATCTGTGGAAGCGCACGCAGGGTTCCCGCGTGGCGCTGGTTCCCAATCTCAATTGCAAAGACGATGTCTGGCGCGGCCTGTTCCAGGACGTTCGGGTCAGGCGGGCGCTATCTCTGGCGATTGATCGGGAGGAGATCAACAAGGCGGTATTCTTCGGCCTGGCGCATGCGGCCGGGAATTCGGTGCTGCCCGACAGCCCATTGTTCAAGCCAGAATATGAACAGGCCTGGGCGAACCACGATATCGACATGGCCAACCGGCTGCTGGACGAGGCAGGCCTCGCGAACCGCACCGAGGATGGCTTAAGGCTTCTGCCCGATGGGCGCCCGGCAAAAATCATCGTCGAAAGTGCGGGAGAAAGCACGTTTGAGAGCGACGTCTTGGAACTGATCACCGATCACTGGTCGAAGATCGGCATTGCGATCTACACCCGCGTGTCGCAACGCGAGATTTTTCGCAAGCGGGTGATCGGCGGCGAGACGCTGATGTGCGTGTGGATGGGTCTCGACAACGGCGTGCCGACGGCCGAGATGTCGCCCAACGAACTGGCGCCGACATTCGACGACCAGATGCAGTGGCCGGTCTGGGGGCTTCATTATCTCTCCGGCGGTCGTGATGGACATCCACCGGATCTTGCCGAGGCCAGGCAGCTTCTCGACCTGCTGAAAGACTGGAAAACAGCCGGAACGCACGAGGAGCGGGAAGCAATCTGGCATTCGATGCTGACCATCTACACACAGGGCGTCTTCACCATCGGCATCGTCAACCAGGCTCTGCAGCCGCTCGTCTATTCTTCGAAACTGCGCAACATTCCCGAGAAGGCCCTGTTCGGCTACGATCCGACATCCTTCCTTGGCGTCTATATGCCTGACACCTTCTGGTATGAGGAGGATCACGCATGATCCGCTACATTCTCTGGCGGATCATGGTGATGATCCCTACCCTGATTCTGATTTCCATGCTCGTCTTCACCATCATCGAGCTGCCGCCGGGCGACTATTTCGAAAGCTATGTCGCCGAGATGCGGGCAATCGGCGAACCGGCCGACATGCAGGAAATCGAGGAATTAAGGGCGCGCTACGGTTTCGACCAGCCGCTACCGATCCGTTACCTGCACTGGGTGGGCGGCATGATGGTGGGCGATTTCGGCTATTCCTTCGAATACCGCCTGCCCGTTTCGGACGTCGTCGGCGACCGTCTGTGGCTGACCATTCTCGTATCCGTCGTGACGATCATCCTCACCTGGCTGCTCGCATTCCCGATCGGCATCTATTCCGCCACGCATCAGTATAGCTGGGGCGATTACGGGCTGACGCTTCTCGGCCTTATCGGCCTTGCCGTGCCTAATTTCGTGCTGGCGCTTATTCTCATGTATTTTGCCAATGTCTGGTTCGGCACATCGATCGGCCATCTGATGGACCAGAAATACCTGAACCAGCCGATGAGCTGGGACAAGGCGACCTCGATCCTTGAACATCTATGGATCCCAGTGATCATCATCGGCACGGCCGGGACCGCCGGCATGGTGCGCCGGCTGCGCGCCAACCTGCTCGACGAGCTGCGCAAGCAATATGTGATGACGGCGCGGGCGAAGGGGCTTCACCCGTTCAAGGTTCTGACGAAGTATCCGCTGCGCATGTCGCTCAATTTCTTCATCTCGGACATCGGCTCGATCCTGCCACAGATCATTTCCGGAGCGGAAATCACCGCCGTCGTGCTGTCACTCGAGACGACAGGGCCTATGCTGATCAAGGCACTGCAGACGCAGGACATGTATCTGGCGGGTTCCTTCCTGATGTTCCTTGCCATATTGACCGTGGTTGGGGTGTTGATCTCTGACATCGCGCTTGCACTCTTCGACCCGCGCATTCGCCTTTATGGAGGCCGGACGCGATGAGCATGCAACTGCCACCCGACGGCCAGCCACTGCCGCATTACGTCAATGAAGCTGCTTTCGATCCATACGCTTTCGACAAAACGGGCGAAGGTGCACCGCTTGCCAAACGTGCCTCCCAGCTTCGCCTGATGTGGTGGCGCTTCAAGCGCCACAAGCTGGCGCTGTTCTCAGGCATATTCTTGCTGTTCTGCTATCTGTCGATCATCATCGCCGAATTTCTGGCGCCGTATAATCTCCACACGCGCAACATGGATCACATCTATGCGCCGCCGCAGTCGGTGCATCTGTTCCATGACGGGGCGTTCGTCGGGCCATTCGTCTACGGCCAGAAGATGACGCTGGACATGGAGAACCTGAGGCGCGTCTACACCGACGATCCCAACCAGGTGCAGCGGCTCCGCTTCTTCTGCAAGGGCGATCCCTACAAATTCTGGGGCCTCATTTCCGCAGAGCGACATCTCGTCTGCCCGGCTGAAGGCGGCCAGATGTTCCTGTTCGGCACCGACCGGCTCGGACGGGACGTCATGTCCCGGGTCATCTATGGCGCACGGATTTCGCTGACGATCGGTCTTCTCGGCATCACTACCAGCTTCGTGCTGGGCATCCTGATCGGCGGGCTTGCAGGCTATTGGGGCGGCAAGTTCGATCTTGTGGTGCAGCGCATCATCGAAGTACTGCAGTCGATCCCGAGCATTCCGCTATGGCTGGCGCTTGCCGCGATCATGCCGGTGGATTGGAGCCCGTTCGTCATCTATCTCGGCATTACCTTCATCCTGGGGCTTCTGGACTGGACAGGGCTTGCGCGTGCGGTGCGATCCAAGCTGCTGGCGCTTCGGGAGGAAGACTATGTGATGGCGGCGCAATTGATGGGGGCCAATCACTGGCGTGTCATAGGTCGGCATCTCATTCCCGGTTTCATGTCGCACCTGATCGCCAGCGCGACGCTGACCATTCCCGGCATGATCCTCGGCGAGACGACACTGAGCTTTCTCGGTCTCGGCCTCAGGCCACCGGTCACGAGCTGGGGCGTGCTTCTGACCGAAGCGCGGACGGTCAATGTCGTGGCGCTTTATCCCTGGCTGCTCATCCCGGTGATCCCGGTCATCCTGGTCATCCTCGCCTTCAATTTCTTAGGCGATGGCCTGCGTGACGCGGCGGACCCCTATCACTGACTTGCGCGCATAAAAGCGGGCGGATACTGGTTTTGCCGGCCGAACCCTGGATGAGGGATCGACCGGCAAAGACCGCAAGGAACGACGTTGAACATACCGAAAAAGATGGTCGTGCTGCTTAAAGGCTATCCGCGCCTTTCAGAGACCTTTATCGCGCAGGAACTGCGCGGCCTGGAACTTGCCGGCTTCAAGCTGGAACTGATGTCGATGCGCCGACCGACCGACAAGAAGCGGCATCCGGTACATGACGAGATCGAGGCGCCCGTCCACTATCTGCCGGAATATCTGCACGAAGAGCCTCTGCGGGTCGTCAAGGCCTTTTTCTACTGGTTCGGCAAGCCATCCTTCCGGGCGGCTGCCAAAGCATTTCTGAAAGACCTGCCGCGCGACATAAGCCGCAACCGTTTTCGCCGCTTCGGCCAGGCGCTGGTACTTGCCCGCGAATGGCCTAAAGGGGCGGACTGGCTGCATGTGCATTTCATCCACACACCGGCTTCGGTCGCCCGTTATGCATCGCAGTTGCTTGGCATACCCTTCACCGTTTCCGCCCATGCCAAGGATATCTGGACGAGCCCAGACTGGGAGCTTTCCGACAAGCTCGATGATGCAAGCTGGACGGTGACCTGCACCCGCGGCGGCGCCGATCACCTGCGCACACTCTCAGAGAACGCCGGCAAGGTGCATCTCAGCTATCATGGCCTGAACCTCAGCCGTTTTCCCTCGCCGGATCGCTCAGTTGCGACGCGCGATGGCTCCAATCCGAATGATCCCATTACGATACTGGCTGTCGGCCGTGCCGTGCCGAAAAAGGGCTTTGATATCCTGCTCAAGGCGCTAGCCCTGCTTCCAGCCGACCTTCACTGGCGGCTCGATCACGTCGGCGGCGGTGATGAGCTGAAGGTGCTGAAGCCGCTTGCGGAAGAAATCGGGCTTGCCGGCCGCGTCAGCTGGCACGGGGCGATGTCGCAGCAGGAAGTGCTGCAGCGTTACGGCGAGGCCGACATATTCGCCCTGCCCTGCCGTATCGGCAAGGATGGCGATCGCGACGGATTGCCGAATGTTCTGGTCGAGGCGGCCAGCCAGCGGATCCTCTGCATCTCGACAACGATTTCCGGCATTCCGGAACTGTTCGTCGATCAGGAGAACGGCCTGTTGGTCGAACCGGAAGACCCATTGGCGCTCGCCAAAGCGCTCGAAATCGCCATCCGCAACCCATCGGAACGGGACCGCATGGCCAGGAATGCGGAAGCGAAAGTTCGTGGTCATTTCGACCACAAGACCAGCATATCGGATCTGGAGAGATTGTTCTCAGCCGCCTATTCGACGCTCGCCAACAAGGAGCCCTCGCAGCCATGACATCACCGCGCGTGCTCTTCTATGTTCAGCATCTGCTGGGGATCGGCCATATCGCCCGGGCAAGCCTCGTTGCGTCGGCTCTTGCCGAGGATGGCTTTGAGGTGACGATGGTAACCGGTGGACTGCCCGTACCCGGCTTTCCGGGACCGGGCATCAACCATGTTCGACTGATGCCGGAGGTCACGTCTCGCGAAGGATTTTCAGGCCTGCAGGACATAGATGGAGCAACGCTCGGGCTTGACGGAGAGCGCCAGCGCATGGAGCAGTTGCTGGCGGTTCTTGGCGACACGAAGCCGGATATTGTCATCACCGAAGCCTTTCCGTTCGGCCGCCGGCAGATGCGTTTCGAGCTTTTGCCGTTTCTCGATGCGATCATGACGATGCGCCCGAGGCCGCTGCTCTTTGCCTCGATCCGCGATATCCTGCAAGTGAACAAGAAGCCTGGGCGTGACGAAGAAACGGTGGCGCTGGTCAGGCAACATTTCCATCGCGTGCTCGTGCATGGCGATAGAAACCTGACACGGATCGAAGACACGTTTCCGCTTGCAGGCGAGATCGCGGACAAGGTGCTCTATACCGGTCTCGTTGCACCTGCAGCCCCTGTTCCCTCGCTCGAAAAATACCGGGTGGTGGTTTCCGCCGGTGGTGGAGCAGTGGGACAGAAACTGCTGAGTGCCGCCGTTGCTGCTCGCGACCTGATCTCCGCGCCCGGCCGCTGGTGCGTGATTACCGGACCGAACCTCGATGCGGCAAGCTTCGACAGTCTTGCCTCGAAGGGCGGCGGCGAGATGGATGTGTTTCGCTTCAGGAGCGATTTCCGGCAGTTGCTTGGCAGTGCCGAGCTTTCGATCTCACAGGCGGGCTATAATACCGTCTGCGACGTGCTGAGAGCTGGCTGCGGGTCGCTGCTTGTGCCTTTTGCGGCTGGCGGCGAGACGGAACAGACGGCGCGCGCAGTAAAGCTGCGGGAACTCGGGCTGGCGGAATTCATCGAGGAAGCGGCAATCACACCAGACTTGGTGGCAAGCGGAATCGGCAAGGCCCTTGCGCAACGTGGCAAGGCCTATCTGGACCTGAACATGGATGGAGCACGTGAAACGGCGCGGCTGCTACGCCGCGAAATCAACCGCGAGAGCTGATTTCAGCTCTCGACGGCGGTAAGATAATCGGGACGCTTTCCCTGCAGGTATTCCTGGACGATGGCAGAAAGATTGGGCAGACCTTCAAGGCGATAATCCGGCGCCGTTGCAGATGGCGGGTCCCGCAGCAGCAGTTCCTTGATCGCCGCAGAGAGCCGCATCCCATCCGAAGAATGATCGGGATGCAGCATGGCAACCAGTCCAAGTTCCGTGGCACGCATTGCGCGGATCAACTGCTCCTGCCTCGGCACCATGCGGGGAATAATCAGCGCCGGCTTATCGAAGGACAGAATTTCGCAATAGGTGTTATAACCGCCCATGGCAACGATCGCACGCGCATTGGCGATCAGGTCTTCCATGCGGTTATCGAATTCGATGACCTCAAGACAGTTATGCGAAGCGGCCGCCTGTTTCAGCGCTTCGCGCTGCTCGCCGGGCATGTAAGGGCCAAGCACGATCAGGGCTTTTTCTGTCAGATCCGGATCGGCCTGATAGGCATTTATCACGTCGCGAACGAGTTCATACCCGTCACCGCCGCCGCCTGTGGTCACCAGAATATAATCGCCATCCCGCTTCGGCAGAGCCGTCGCGCGGCTTTTCCATGCCTTTCGCTGTAGGAAGCCGACGAAGGTCATCTTGCGACGTAATGATGGCGGAACATCGAGCCCGGTGAGAGGATCGTGGAAATCCGGAGGGCCGTAGACCCAGACGTGATCGTAGAGCTGATCGATCTTCGCCATCACATCGTTGCGCCGCCATTCGGCATCCAGAAGATGCGGTGCATCCATGACGTCACGAAGGCCAAGCACGAGAAGCGTGCCGCGGCTCTTGAGATAAACGAGCGTGTCTTCCACTTCGCGCCGAAGACCGAGCGGCTCCTTGTCGACGATGAAGATATCCGGTTGAAAGGATTCCGCCGTCTGGCGAATGATCGCCTGACGCATTTCCAGCGTTTCCTCCAGATTGATGTGCTCGTCCATCGACGTGTAGTCGCCGTTGCGCAGCTTGATCACGCTCGGGATCTTCACGTAGTCGACGCGCGAGCGATAATCGAAGGCACCGGCAATCGTTGCGCCGGAAATGATCAGGACATGCGCGCCCTGAAAGGTTTCAACCAGGTGATTGGCGATCGTCATGCAGCGGCGAATATGGCCTAGCCCAAACGTATCGTGGCTATACATGAGAATGCGGGCATCTCTGAAACCCTGTGACATGCCCTTGACCTTAGGTAACATCTGAATTGTCTTTCCCGGCAACATAAAGTCTTTCAAAAGCGAAGCCAAGTCAGGCCGAGGCCGCAGCTAAGGGGATCTCACGGACCCTGTCTTGAACGATATGCGCTTCGAACTTGGGAGTTATCGCTTGAGGCACAAGCCCTATCCTGAAGACGTGATGCGTCGTTATCCCTCAGGCCTGCTATCGCCCACGCTCAATCGATTTCGGACCGATGCTCCATATACCAGCGGACGAAAACATCGACACCTTCATCCAATCCGGTTTCCGGCTTACGCCCGGTCAGCGCCAGCAGAAGGTCCGGGCTGGCGAATGTGCGCGGCACATCGCCTTTCTGCATCGGCAGCATCTTGCGCCTTGCCGGCTTGCCCATTGTCTTTTCGATGACCTCGATAAAATCGAGAAGCCCGACCGGCTGACCGCCGCCAAGATTGACTGTACGGAACGGTCCTTGCTCCGAAAGCGTATCGATATCAGCAACACGGTTCGATTCGGATGGAGCAACCCTGGACAAATCAATGATCGAATCAACGAGGTCATCGATATAGGTGAAGTCACGGCTCATCTTGCCTTCGCCGTAGATCTCGATTTCCTGGTCATCGAGCATGGCTTTGACGAATTTGAACAGCGCCATGTCCGGCCGACCCCAGGGGCCATAAACGGTGAAGAAACGGAAAGCCGTTGTCGGGACCTTGTAGAGATGAGCATAGCTGTGCGCCATCACTTCCATGGCCTTCTTGCTTGCAGCGTAGAAGGTCAACGGTTCGTCAGCCTTGTCGCTTTCCCGGAAAGGAATGCCGGGATTTGCGCCGTAGACGGAAGATGTCGATGCAAGCATCAGATGTCCGACACCGATCTCTCTGGCGATTTCCAGAATATTCCACGAGCCGATGAGGTTTGAGTCGAGATAGGCCTTTGGATTTTCGAGGCTGTAACGAACACCTGCCTGGGCTGCCAGATGAACGATAACGTCCGGATTGAAGGCCTTGACCGCTTCTTCAAGCGAAGCTCTGTCTTCCAGCATGCCCTGTACGAAGCGGAAGGAAGGAAACTGTGCCAGCCCGGCATTGCGGGCCTCCTTCAGGCGCAGGCTGTAATAGGCCGTCATCCCGTCAAAGCCGACAACCTCGTGACCATCCTGCAAAAGCTTGCGCGCCAGATGAAACCCGATGAAGCCCGCCGTGCCGGTAATGAAATAACGCATGTCCGCTTCCGCTGTTGATGGGGATCACATACCCAACCAAACGGGTCGAAGCAACGAGTCGCTAATGGAAAAGCCTGAGGCGCGCCGGTGGAACGCCGGGTTTGCCATTTTTGCGATCGACGGCAAACTGGATGAGATCCATCGAAGCCTGGTCCGTGAGAGGCTTGGCCATGACGCCGACAACACCGTTTACACCAGAAGCGACTACGCCTGGGTTTCCGGTGATCATGATGACGACAATACCGTATTCGGCCAAGACCTTGGCGATCTCCGGTCCCGTCTCGCCATCGGCAAGCCGCACGTCGACGAAAGCGATATCCGTGTCACGCGTGTAGTTGAGCGCCACCTTCATATCAGGCGCGATGCCAACCACATCATGTCCACTACGCTGAACTGCCTCCTCTATGTCCATGGCGACTAGCAGGCTGTCTTCGACAATCAGAAAGCGATATTCCACGCGCATTCTCCTATCACTCAAGCGGCAAATAGTCGGCGCTTGCCGCTTGGCAATAGGTATCTTAGAGATCGCGGTCATTTTTAGGGGCGTGGTTAAGCCTTTGAACCTCGGCGTTTTTGCGCGTCAGGCCCATATGCGACGATCCCGCAAGGAGCCAGAAGACGGCAACTGAGTGATCGCCAAATATTTCAGAGTCGGGCGAAAGGTGAGGAAGCATCCGGAACCGTTTTATCGACAAGCGGGTTCTCTTGCCGGAAGTCAAAAGAGGAGAAGAACCATGAAAAATATCATTCTTGCTTCCTGCGCAATCTTCGCAGCAACCTTTGCAGGCCAGGCCTATGCACAACAGAGCACGGTGACCGGCGCAGCCGGTGGTGCCGTGACCGGAGCTGTGGTCGGTGGTCCCGTCGGTGCAGCCGTGGGCGGTGTTGTCGGTGCCATCGCCGGCACGGCAATCGATCCGCCGCCACGCGAAGTGGTTACCTATGTTGAACAGCAGCCCGCGCCAACCACGGCCGTGACCGTGGAACAGCCGATCGCCGTCGGCAAGCCGGTTCCCGAGACGGTTGTGCTAACCCCAGTTCCTAGCAACACCCGATATGCCTATACGGTGGTCAACAATCAGCGCGTGATCGTCGATCCGCAGACCCATACCGTGGTGCAGATTATCAAGTAACGCCCACAATGCGAAAGCCCCGCTTCATATGCGGGGCTTTTCAGTTAAACTGCCAAACGAGATCTCAGACCACCAGCGTCTGGCTAATCCTATCCTCTTCGCCGAACAGGCGGAGGTAGCGCTGCACTTCCTTCGCGTCGCCGGTCGCCTTCTGCGGATTGTCCGAAAGCTTAACGGCGGGGCGACCATTGGCTTCGCTGACCTTGCAGACGACCGAGATCGGTTTCAATCCGTTGATCTCGGTTGGCGCGCACCCGGCAAAGTCGTTGGTAAGGTTGGTGCCCCAGCCGAAGCTCATTCTCACCCGGCCCTCGAAATGCTTGTAGGTTTGAATGATTGCATCGACATCGAGGCCGTCTGAAAAGATAAGCAGCTTTTCCTTCGGATCTCGGCCTACCTTCTTCCACCAGTCGATGATCTTCTCGCCGCCTTCGATCGGCGGGGCACTGTCGGGGCGGAAGCCCGTCCAGTCGGCGACCCAGTCCGGCGCATCCCTCAGAAACGCGGCAGTACCGAAAGCATCCGGCAAAACGATCAGCAGATTGCCGTGATAAAGCCGGTTCCAGTCCTTCAGCACCTGATAGGGGGAGTTGCGCAGCTCTTCATCCGTCTGCGCCAAGGCGGCTGCGACCATCGGCAGCTCGTGTGCATTGGTGCCGACAGCTTCCAGATCGCTGTCCATAGCAAGCAATACGTTGCTGGTACCGGTAAATCCGCTGCCGATGCCTTCCTTCAAGGCCTCGACGCACCAGCGCTGCCACAGGAAGCTGTGGCGACGGCGGGTGCCGAAATCGGAAATCCGCAGGCCGGGCAATTCACGCAGGCGCTGCACCTTTTCCCACATCCTGGCCTTGGCACGAGCATAGATCACATCGAGCGTGAAGTAACCGAGCGAGCGCATGGCCGTGCGGGAACGCATCTCGTTGATGATTGCCAGCGCCGGAATTTCCCACATCGTGGTATCCATCCACTTGCCATGGAAATTCAGCTCGTATTGCCCATTGCGCTTGGACAATTCGTATTCCGGCAGCTTGTAGTTGGAAAGCCAGGTCAGGAATTCGGGTTCGAAGATCTGGTTGCGGCCATAGAATGTGTTACCTGCCAGCCAGATCATCTCCTTCTTGGAGAGACTGACCGTGCGGGCGTGATCGAGTTGCTCCCGCAGAGCACCTTCGTCGATCTCGTCCGCCAGCTTGACACTGGTGGTGCGGTTGATCACGGAGAATGTCGCATCGACGTCCGGATAAAGCTTCCAGATCATCTGCAACATCAGAAGTTTGTAAAAGTCGGTGTCGATCAGACTGCGGATGATCGGATCGAGCTTCCAGCTGTGATTATACACCCTGGTTGCGATATCGGTCTTGGTCATGCCTGCCCCTGTCCCGGTCGCCTGTGACCGGTCGGCCTCACTCGCTATAGAGGCAAGCTAACGATCCTACCTCCCGGCAGCTTTATCGGGAAAAAAATCGATTAAGTCCAGACGCAGTTCAACTGTCGCGGTACTGCCGAAAACAAACCGGAAGCTTCAGTAACCCGTCGTCCTGTCGACGACGTGCTGTAGCGGCTCTCCTCTTTCGAAACGCTCCATCTGAACTTCCGCATTGCGGAGCAAGGCCCGGATATCGGAGGCGGAGGCAGCATGCGGCGTGACGATGACATTATCCATGGACCAGAAAGGGCTGTCCGGCGACAGCGGTTCCTGCTCGAACACGTCGAGAGATGCGCCGCCCAGGATCTTGGCGTCAAGAGCCGCGATGACATCCTTCTCCACCTGGCTGCCACCACGCCCGGCATTGATGAAGACGGGCGCACCGAGCGCGCCGTTTTGGCGAAGTCTGGAAAAGAGCGAGGCGTTGAAGATGCCGCGCGTCTCGCCCGTCAGCGGCAAGAGCCCGACGAGGATGTCCGTGCGGGCCAGAAAGGCATCGAGTTGCGACGCATCGTAGGTGTCGATGCCCTCGATCGTCTTCTTCGTCCGCGACCAGCCGATGACGTTGAAACCCATGATCTTCAGCTTACGGACACTATCTTGGCCGAGCACACCTAACCCCATGACACCGACGGTCAGGTCCTTCGCTTCAGGCTGATGCAATTCCTTCCAGATGCGGGCGCGCTGCTGGACGAGATAGGCCGGGGCCTGACGCAGATGGCTGAGGCATTGAAGCACGACCCACTCGCTCATGCGGGTGGTGAGACTTTCATCGACGAAACGGACGATAGGGATATCCGGCAGGCCGGGTGTTGCGAGGATGGAATCGACGCCGGCACCGCCGGAAAACAGCACTTTCAGAGTGGGGGCGCGATGGAAAAGATCCAGATCCGGTTTCCAGAGAAAAGCATAGCTTGCATTGGAAAGATCCGCCGATTTGTCCGATGCGTGCAGGACTTGGCGTCCGGCGAGAGCGCCGACCAGAGCCTGATCCACATCACGGCGTTCGAATTTCAGGTCGATGACGACAGAACCTTTTTCAGACAAAGCTATTCCCACTTTTGTTACTGGCCAACGGCCCCGTTTTCGACCGCCTCGATATTGAACGCCGCGGCCATCAGCGCCTTGGTGTAATCTTCCTTCGGCGCGCGGAAGATCTGTTCGGACGGACCTTCCTCAACCACCTTTCCGGTGCGCATGACGATAACGTGGTTGGCGAGTGCCTTCACCACTTTCAGGTCATGGCTGATGAAGAGATAGGCGAGATCATGCTTGGCCTGCAGATCGCGCAGAAGGTCGACGACCTGCGCCTGGACCGTCATGTCGAGCGCCGAGGTCGGCTCGTCCAGCATGACGAAGCGGGGCTTCAGCACCATGGCACGGGCAATGGCGATACGCTGCCGCTGGCCGCCTGAGAACTCGTGCGGGTAACGCCAGCGGGTCTCGGGGTCGAGGCCGACTTCCTGCAGCGCCCAGGCAACACGCTGATCGCGCTCGTCTGCTGACAGCTGCCGCTCGTGGACCTTCAGGCCTTCGGCGATGATCTCTCCCACCGGCATACGGGGACTGAGCGAACCGAAGGGATCCTGAAACACCACCTGCAAGCGATTGCGATAGGGCAGCATCTGTTTGAAGGAATGGCCGTTGATCGCATCGCCGATGAAGACGATCCGCCCTTCCGAGGCGATCAGCCTTGCCAGCGCCAGACCGAGCGTCGTCTTGCCGGAGCCGGATTCGCCGACAATGCCGAGCGTTTCGCCGGCACGCAGCGTCAGATCCACGCCATCGACCGCCTTCACGTGATCCACCACTCTACGCATGAATCCGGCCTTGATCGGAAACCAGACACGCAGATCCTTGGCTTCCATGACGACCGGATGGCTCGGATCGGCTGCCGGTGGTTCGCCTCTCGGTTCAGAACTGAGAAGATGTTGGGTATAGGGGTGCTGCGGGCGCTCGAAGACATCGGCAACCGAGCCTTCCTCGACGATCTTGCCCTTGGTCATGACACAGACGCGATCGGCGAATTTGCGGACGATGCCGAGATCGTGGGTGATGAACAGCATGGACATGCCATGCTCGCCCTTCAGCTTGCGCAAAAGCTCTAGAATCTGTGCCTGAACCGTCACATCCAGAGCGGTTGTCGGCTCGTCGGCGATCAAAAGCTTCGGCCGGTTGGCGAGGGCCATGGCGATCATGACACGCTGGCGCTGGCCGCCGGAGAGTTCGTGCGGATAGGCGGTCAGGCGCTTTTCCGGCTCGCGGATGCCGACCTGGTTGAGCAGCTCCAGGATTCGGCTGCGGGCAGCGGTGCCTACCATCGCCTGGTGCATTTCCAGGATCTCACCGATCTGCTTCTCGATCGAGTGAAGCGGATTGAGCGAGGTCATCGGCTCCTGGAAAATCATCGTGATGTCGTTGCCGCGCACATGGCGCAGTTCCGCTTCGGATGCCTTCAGGAGATCCTTGCCCTGAAACAGGATTTCGCCCGAGGGGTGGCTTGCGGCCGGATAGGGCAGAAGTTTCAGGATGGAATTGGCCGAGACCGATTTGCCGGAGCCGGATTCTCCGACCAGCGCCAGAACCTCACCCGGCTTTATATCGAACGACACGTGATCGACGGCGAGCGTTTGCGTCTCACCCTGATGAAAGGCAACGGACAGATCACGAACGGAAAGGAGTGCGTCTGTCATCATATCACCGGAACGTCTTGCGGGGGTCGAAGGCATCACGCACGGCCTCGCCGATGAAGATCAGCAGCGACAACATGATCGACATGGTGAAGAAGGCCGTCAGGCCGAGCCATGGCGCCTGGAGGTTGTTCTTGCCCTGAGCGATCATTTCACCCAGCGACGGCGAGCCGGGCGGCATGCCGAAGCCGAGGAAGTCCAGCGACGTCAGCGTGGCGATCGAGCCAGACAAGATGAAGGGCAGGAAGGTAAGCGTCGCCACCATCGCGTTGGGCAGAAGGTGGCGATACATGATCGTCCAGTTGCCGACGCCGAGCGCACGGGCCGCTCTGACATATTCGAAGTTACGGGCGCGCAGGAACTCGGCCCTGACCACGCCGACAAGGCTGACCCAGGAGAAGAGCAGCAATATGCCGAGCAGGATGAAGAAGCCGGGCGGCAATATCGAGGCGATGATCAGCAGGATATAAAGGACCGGCATTGCCGACCAGATCTCGATGAAACGCTGCATCAGAAGATCGGTCCAGCCGCCGAAATAACCCTGCACGGCACCGGCTCCGACGCCGATGATGGCCGAGCAGATGGTGAGTGCCAGACCGAACAGGACGGAGATGCGGAAACCGTAGATCATCCGGGCCATGACATCACGCGCCTGATCGTCGGTGCCGAGCCAGTTCATGTTGCCGAGAATGCAGTTGGGGTCCTGATCGCCTTGCGGATAGGCCTTGCAGCGATCGGCCTTGGCCATCAGCCAGAAGGGTTCGGTCGGGGCGGAATGGGGGATCTGCGAATTGACCGTCTGATAGGAATAGCGGATCGGCGGCCAGATCATCCAGCCATTGGCATTGATCTCTTCCTGGATGAAGTCCGATCGATAGTCCGTCGTTGCAAGGAAGCCGCCGAACTTTTCCTCCGGGTAATCGACCAGAACCGGATAGAGGATCTCGCCCTTGTAAGAGGCGACGATCGGCCTGTCATTGGCGATAAATTCGGCAAACAGGCTGAGCGTGAAGAGGACCAGAAAAATCCAAAAGGACCAGAAGCCGCGCTTGTTTGCCTTGAAATTGGCGAGCCGGCGCTTGCTGGTCGGCGACAGGAAGGGGCGCTTGGCGGGCGCTGCAGCCGCGATCGGCGTGGTGGCGGAAGGTGCGTTCATCAGACGTCCCTCCGCTCGAAATCGATGCGTGGGTCGATCCAGGTATAGATCAGGTCGGAGATCAGGTTCACGACGAGGCCCATCAGCGAGAAGATGAAGAGCGTGCCGAAGACGATCGGATAATCACGATTGACGATCGAGAGATAACCGAGCCTTCCCAGTCCATCGAGCGAGAAAATGTTCTCGATCAAGAGAGAGCCGGTGAAGAATGCCGAGATGAAGGCGCCGGGAAAACCGGCAATGACGATCAGCATGGCGTTGCGGAAGACGTGGCCATAGAGCACCTGCCGCTCGTTCAGCCCCTTGGCCCGCGCCGTCGTGACATACTGTTTCTTGATCTCGTCGATGAAGGAATTCTTCGTCAGCAAGGTCGTTGTGGCAAAGGCCGAAAGCGACATGGCGATCAGCGGCAGGGTGAGGTGCCAGAAATAATCGCCGATCTTCTGATACCAGATGAGATCGTCGAAATTGTCGGAGACGAGACCGCGCAGCGGGAACCAGTCTAAGAAGGAACCGCCGGCGAAAAGGACGATCAGCAGGATGCCGAAGAGGAAGCTCGGCACCGCATAACCGACGATGATGACGCCGGAGGTCCAGATGTCGAAGCTCGACCCGTCCTTGACCGCCTTGCGGATGCCGAGCGGGATGGAAATCAGGTAGGAGACGATCAGGATCCAGAAGCCGAGCGAGATCGATACCGGCAGCTTGTCGATGATGAGATCGATCACCGGCGTATTGCGGAAGAAGCTCTCGCCGAAATCGAAACGGATATAGTTCCACATCATGTCGAGGAAACGCGTCAGCGGCGGCTTGTCGAAACCGAACTGCTGCTCGAGCTTCTTGATGAATTCCGGATCGAGCCCTTGGGCGCCGCGGTAATTCGATTCAGAGCTTATGCCCTGAGCCGACAGATCGTTGCTGGCTCCTGACAGGCGGTCACCTGAATCCTGCCCCTGGACCTGAGCGATGATCTGCTCGACCGGCCCGCCCGGCGCAAACTGCACGACAAGGAAGGAAATCGCCATGATGCCGACAATGGTCGGGATCATCAGCAGCAGGCGGCGTAGAATATAGGCGCCCATCAGAGCACCATGCCGAACGTTTCGGGCATATCACCGCGGGTCTGCGCAACGATCAAGCGGGCTTCCTTCATCTCTAGGCGAATCAATCCGGCCATTTGGAACAGTTGCCCCTTCAAGGTGCAAGCATCTTACTTACCGGGCTGTTTGGCAAACCATGCTTCGGGGAAAGCGGTGCCGTATTCCGGCAGCTTTTCCGGATGCGCGATCCGGTTCCAATAGGCGATCTTTTCCTCGCCGGAATAGAACATCGGCACGACATAGTGGTTGGCGAGCAGCACGCGGTCCATGGCCTTGATCGCCGCCACCTGTTCCTCGCGGCTTGGAGGGAAGACGATCTTGCGAATCAGGATGTCGACGGCAGGATCGGCGATCCCGGCATAGTTGCGCGATCCCTGACGATCGACTGATGCCGAGCCCCAATAGTCGTTCTGTTCGTTGCCGGGGTTCATCGTCTGCGCCCAGACACCGAAAATGATGTCGTAGTCGAAGCTGCGGACACGGTTGATATATTGTGAGGCGTCCACTGTGCGGATGCGTGCATCGATACCTATTCTCTTGAGACTGTTGATATAGGGAGTGACAGTACGCTCCTGACCGGCATTGCTCAGCAGGATTTCAAACCCCAGGGGCTGGCCGGTCTTGCTGTTGACCATGCGGTTGCCCTTCAACTCGTAGCCAGCCTGCTTAAGCAGACCAACTGCGGTGCGAAGGTTGTCGCGCACCTTGTTCGGATCGCCATTGACCGGGTTTGCGTAGGGTTTGGTGAAGACTTCCGGCGGGACCTTGTCCTTCAGTTCATTGAGGATTTCGAGCTCCTTGCCCTCAGGCAGGCCGGAGGACGCAAGCTCCGTGCCCCAGAAGAAACTGTCGACTCGTTTCAGGCCACCAAAGGCGAGGTTCTTGTTGAGGTCCTCGAAATCATAGGCGTAATTCAAGGCCTCACGGACCCGCGCATCCTTGAAGATGTCGCGGCGCATGTTCGGCACGAATGCCTGCATCACGCCGACAGCCCTGAATGGGTTCGTCAGCGCCTCCTTCGTCACCCGGCCGTCCTTGACTGCGTCGAAATCGTAGCGGGTCGCCCAGCGGCTGGAGCTGTTTTCCTGCCGGTAGTCGACATTGCCGGCCCGGAACGCCTCGAACTGCACGTCGGTGTCGGAGAAATAGGTGTAGCTGATGGTACGGAAATTATACTGGCCGCGGTTGATTGGCAGGTCCTTGCCCCAATAGTCGTCGCGCAGCTCATAGCGAATGGCCGATCCGGGCTGAACCGAAGCAACCTTGTAGGGGCCGGACGCCATCGGCACTTCCAGCGACGTGCGGGAGATATCGCGCTTCTTGCCCTGACCGTCCGTCCCTTCCCACCAATGTTTCGGCAGGATCGGGAAATCGCCTACGATCGAGGGTAGTTCCTTGTTGTTCTTCTCGTCGAAGCGGAAGGTCACTTCGCGATCACCGGTCTTTTCCGCTCCGGTCACATGCTGGTAATAACCGGAATAAAGGGCGCTGTGCTGTTTGAGCATATTCAGGCTGAAGACGACGTCTTCCGGGGTCACCGGCTGACCGTCAGCCCATTTGGCTTCCGGCCGCAGTCGGAAGGTCACGGACGACATGTCGTCAGGGTAGGCAACGGCTTCAGCCAATAAGCCGTAGGTGCCGAAGACCTCGTCTTCCGAACGCTTCATCAGCGTTTCATAGATCATCGTCACGCTGGAAGCGATGGCGCCCCTGTCAATTACCAGATTGAGGTTGTCGAACGTGCCCTCTTGGGCAAGCTTGAGTTCGCCTTGCTTGGGGGCGTTTACATCGACATAGGGAAGCGCCTGGAAATCTGCTGGCAATTGCGGCTCGCCGACCACGGCCATGCCGTAACGCCATTTCGGCGCATCGGCCATCGCCCATGGCGCCATGAACGAAGCTGCCAATGCGACAACAAGACCTTTGCGGAGCCGGGCCAAATCCATGCTTTTCCCTTTGTGGTTTTGATTTGTTGCAGCGAAGCATAGGGCAAAAGAGGGCGAAAAACAGGAGGCGCCGCTCACAAGCAATTTATCGCCCGCAGCCGCCGGGCGAGATCTCCATTTCACCAAAGTCTCATTCCAGACTAAACTGGCGATAAAAGTGATTTGCGGCGGAAGTTCATGAAATCGATTTCGAAGATGGTCCTCGGACTGGCGACAATGGCTCTGTTATGCGGTTCCATCGCGGATCCATCGATGGCGCAGGACGGTACGCCGGCCAAGCAGCTCTTCGGCGCGGTGAAATTGCCGAACGCTGCGTCGCCGGCACCTCTCGGCTTCTACGCCAAGGGCTGCATGTCCGGTGCAGTCGCACTACCGACGGACGGCCCGACATGGCAGGCCATGCGCCTTTCGCGCAATCGGCGCTGGGGCAACCCGGCAATGATCGATCTGCTCGAACAGTTTTCCCGCGATGCCGCAAGCCTCGGCTGGGGGACCGGCATTCTGGTCGGTGATATTTCCCAGCCTCGCGGCGGCCCGATGATCAATGGCCATGCCTCGCACCAGATCGGGCTCGATGCGGATGTCTGGTTCACACCGAAACCGGCCCAGCCGATGAGCGTGCAGCAGCGGGAAGACCTTCCGTTCACCTCGATGCTGGACAAAAGCAAGTTCCTTACGGTCGATTCGCGCAAGTGGACTAGCACGCATGCTCGCCTCGTGATGCAGGCCGCCAGCTATCCCCAAGTGCAGCGGGTGTTCGTCAACCCGGCGATCAAGAAGAAGCTTTGCCAGACCTGGACCGGCGATCGAAGCCTGCTCGGCAAGGTGCGGCCCGTCTACGGACATGACGAGCATTTTCATATCCGCATGAACTGCCCGCCGGGTGCAACAGGCTGCGAACGGCAGGCGGCAACGCCTGTCACCGACGATTGCGACAGCAAGGCGCTCGCATGGTGGTTCACCAAGGAACCATGGGCGCCGCCGAAGCCTGCCGACCCCGACAAGAAGCCGGTCAAGCCGCGCCAGGTCATGCTGTCGGACCTGCCAAAAGCCTGTTCTGCGGTGCTTGCCGGCCCGTCTCGCTCCGAAGCCGACGCGACCTTCGGGGGCCAGCCTGTCGCCTATTCGAGCCAGCCTTCCGTGCCTCAAGCCGTCGATCAGATGGATGCGATCAGCTCCAATCCGGCCAATGTTCCGGCAGACATACCGTTGCCACGCGAGCGGCCTTTCCGTTAAGCCCGTTTGGTATCCGTAAGCTGCAGCGACAACGCCGAGCCTTCCCTTATCGGCAACGGCACGATAGAAAGCCAAGGCAAATTAAGGTGGCCTGCAAAGGCCCGATGGAGGAATGCCTTGGAATCGGCCAAGCCGTGCATCGCGCTCATCGCGCATGATCTGAAAAAAGACGACATGGCGGATTTTGCCCGTCAACGCCAGACGGCATTATCGAAGTTTCGCATCGTCGCAACGGGAACGACCGGCGGCCGTGTGCAGGAAGCTGCTCCAGGTCTCGATGTTACGCGACTGAAAAGCGGGCCGCTGGGCGGCGATCAGCAGATCGGTGCGATGATCGCAACCGGCGAGGTCAGCATGCTGGTCTTTTTCATCGATCCGCTCTCTGCACTTCCGCACGATGTCGACGTCAAGGCGCTTACGCGGCTTGCAACCGTCTATGACATCCCGATGGCGCTCAATCGCGCCACTGCAGAACATCTCATCGACTTTCAGTAATCCGCGAGATCCGCTCCCCATGGCCAATGTTCATTCCGAGGCACTGCCCTTTCCTATCCTGATCGGAGATATCGGCGGCACCAATGCCCGCTTCTCCATTCTTGTCGATGCCGAAAGCAAGGCAACGGACTTCGTCCATGTGCAGACGGCGGATTACGAGACGATCGACGATGCGATCGTCGACAAGGTCTTCAACAATCCCGAGCTTGCCAAGCCGCGTTCGGCAATCCTTGCCATTGCCGGTCCGGTCGACGGCGACGAAATCGATCTGACCAATTGCGACTGGATCGTTCGGCCGAAGAAAATGATCGGCGAACTCGGCTTTGACGCGGTGCTCGTCCTCAACGACTTCGAGGCTCAGGCGCTCGCAGTTGCCAGCTTGACCGATAGCGACCGCGAGCAGATCGGCCCGAATGCGCCTGCCGTCGATGCAACACGGGTCGTACTTGGCCCCGGCACTGGTCTTGGCGTTGCTGGCCTGCTTCACGCCCAAGACACTTGGTTTCCCGTGCCGGGTGAAGGCGGCCATGTCGATATCGGCCCGCGCACGCCGCGCGATCTCGAGATCTTTCCGCATCTTGTCACCATCGAGGGGCGTGTCTCGGCCGAGGAAATCATTTCCGGACGCGGCCTCCTGCATATCTACAATGCGGTCTGCGCGGCTGACAGCGTTACACCGAGCGTCAGCCAGCCCAAGTATGTGACCGAAGAGGGTCTGAACGGGAAGAACGCCCAGGCTGCGGAGGCACTCGAACTGTTCGTGACCTATCTCGGCCGTCTCGCCGGTGATCTGGCCCTCATCTTCATGGCGCGCGGCGGCGTTTTCCTTGGTGGCGGGATTTCGCCAAAAATCCTGCCTGAGCTGAAGAAACCCGCCTTCCGGGCGGCTTTCGAGGACAAGGCACCGCATAAGGAACTGATGGAGACAATCCCGACTTTTGTCGTGACGCATCCGCAGGCAGCGCTCGCCGGCCTTGCCAGCTATGCCCGCACGCCGGCCTCTTATGGTATTGCTACCGAGGGGCGCTGCTGGCGTCGGTGAATGCCGGAAAGTCACACCATTAACGAATCCGGCAAGGTCGGCTGGCAAAACCAAGCCTAAGGGGTTAACAAGCCCCTTCTTGAGACTGCGCAGTGATACTGCCGAATTGGGACTTTCCATTGAAGGCTGAAAAAGAAAAAAAACGTCACGTTGATTCCAGCACCGTCGTCAGCGTGCTGAAGCGTATCATTTCGGAAAACGGCCGCGACCATATCCGTGGATATGTATTTGCGATCAGCTGTCTGATTGTCGTGGCGCTTTCAACCGCATTTACCGCCTGGATCATGGAGAAGGTTGTCAACGAGGCATTTGCCAATCGTCGCGCAGATATCGTCTGGCTGATATGCGGCTCTATCCTTGCTGCTTTCGTGCTGCGCGGTTTCGCCACCTATGGCCAAGCGGTTGCACTGTCGAAGATTAGCAACAATATCGTGGCGCGTTATCAGCGCCGGCTATACAGCCACATGATGTCGCTCTCGGTCGGCTTCTTCTCGGAAGCCCGTTCCGCGCATCTGGCGGCACAGATCAGCCAGAACATTTCGGGCATCCGCGATGTGATGAACCTGACGGTCACCTCGACAGCACGCGATCTCCTGACGCTCGTCTCGCTTGTCGGCGTTATGATTTCCAAGGACTGGGTTCTATCGCTGATCGTCTTTGCCGTCGCGCCGCCGCTCCTTTATGCGCTCCGTTATGTGTCTCGCCGACTTCGACTGGCGACCAGGGAGTCGATCGAGATCAACAGCCGCGTTCTTGGCGCCATGCAGGAAACGGTGCAGGGCATTGCGGTGGTGAAGGCCTTCACTATGGAGCAGGAGCTCGAGAAGAAGGTCAACAAGATCATCCAGACGGCTGAGGCCCGCTCCAACCGCATCGCGCGGCTTTCCGAGCGCACCTCGCCGCTGACGGAAACCTTTGCCGGTTTTTCCATCGCGAGCGTGCTGGCCTATGCCGCATTCCGTTCGATCTACGACAACGTGCCGCCAGGGGCTTTCTTCGCCTTCGTCACCGCCTTGCTGTTGGCCTATGATCCGGCACGCCGGCTTGCCAAGCTGCAGGTGCAGATGGACCGCGCCGTGGTCAACGCGCAGATGATCTATGCCCTTCTCGATCTGCAGCCCGCGCAACGCGAAAAGCCCGGCGCACCTGCCCTTGCGATCACCGAGGCCAAGGTCGAACTCAAGGATGTCGTTTTTTCCTATGCGACAGGTTCACCGATCCTTCGCGGAGTGAGCCTTGTCGCCGAAGGCGGCAAAACGACTGCGCTTGTCGGACCTTCAGGTGCCGGCAAATCGACCATTATCAACCTCATTCCGCGCTTCTACGATCCGGCGGAAGGCGAGATCCTGATCGACGGACAAAATATCGCCGACGTTACGAAATCCTCGCTTCGCCACCAGCTCGCTTATGTCTCGCAACAGCCCTACATGTTCGAAGGCTCGATCCGCGACAACATCCGATACGGACGTCCGGACGCAACCGACGAAGAGGTCGAGGAGGCAGCGAAGCTCGCGCACGCGCATGAATTCATCATTGCCCAGTCCGAAGGCTATGACACATCGGTCGGCGAAAACGGTGTGACGCTTTCCGGCGGCCAGCGGCAGAGGCTTTCGATCGCCCGCGCACTGGTACGCAACGCGCCGATCCTACTGCTCGACGAGGCGACATCGGCGCTCGACAACGAGTCGGAGGCCGCCGTGCAGAAGGCGCTCGACACGGCCATGCGCGGCCGCACCGTGATCGTCATTGCGCACCGACTGTCGACCGTCGTCAACGCCGACAAGATCGTGGTGATGCAGGAAGGCCGCGTCGTCGAGGAAGGCACGCATGAGGACCTTGCCCAGCGCAAGAACGGCCTCTACGCTCGGCTCAACAATCTGCAATCGCCGGAACATCATTAAGCAGGAACAGGCAGGACATGAGTGAAAACGAGATGAAGCTGGTCGTCGTGGGTGCCGGCGGTCGAATGGGCCAGACCCTGATCCGCGTGATCCACGAAACGCCCGGCGTCACTCTTCATGCAGCCATCGAGCGCGAAGGCTCTCCGTTCCTCGGCAAGGATGCAGGTGAATTGTCGGGTGTTGGACCGATCGGCGTTGCGGTAACCAGCGATCCGCTTCAGGCCTTTCTCAATGCCGAGGGCGTGGTCGATTTCACCGCGCCTGCTGCCAGCGTCACCTTTGCCGGGCTCGCTGCGCAGGCGCGTATCGTGCATGTGATCGGCACGACCGGCTGCTCCATCGACGACGAAGAGAAGTTCACCGCAGCAAGCCGTCATGCGCGGGTGGTGAAGTCGGGCAATATGAGCCTCGGCGTCAATCTTTTGAGTGTCCTTACCAAGCAGGCCGCGCATGCCTTGCCGGCAGAGGGCTGGGATATCGAAATCATCGAGATGCACCACAAGCACAAGGTCGATGCGCCGTCGGGCACCGCGCTGCTGCTCGGCGAAGCGGCTGCCGCAGGGCGCGGCATCGACCTTGCTTCCCAGTCCGTGCGCGTTCGTGATGGTCATACCGGCCCGCGCCCGGGCGGCACGATCGGCTTTGCAACGCTGCGCGGCGGCTCCGTCGTCGGCGATCATTCCGTCATTCTCGCCGGTGAAGGCGAGCTGGTTACATTGTCGCACAGTGCCCGGGACCGCTCTATTTTCGCACGCGGGGCAGTTGCAGCCGCACTCTGGGCGCGTAATAAGAAGCCCGGTCAATATTCGATGCTCGACGTGCTCGGGCTCTCAAATCAATAATATACGGAGGTCTTTCTCATGAGCGGTACCCTTGTCCTCGTTCGTCACGGCCAGAGCGACTGGAATCTCAAAAATCTGTTCACCGGCTGGAAGGACCCTGACCTGACCCCGCTCGGGATCCAGGAAGCCGAGACCGGCGGTCAGGCACTGGCCGAGACCGGCATCAAGTTCGACATCGCATTTACCTCCGACCTGCAGCGCGCGCAGAAGACGCTGAAGATCGTGCTCGACAAGGTCGGCCAGCCGGACCTTGAAACGATCAAGGACCAGGCGCTCAACGAACGCGACTACGGCGATCTCTCCGGCCTCAACAAGGATGATGCCCGCGCCAAGTGGGGCGAGGAGCAGGTTCACATCTGGCGCCGTTCCTATGACGTCCCGCCTCCGGGCGGCGAAAGCCTGCGTGATACCGGCGCCCGCGTCTGGCCCTATTACCTGACCGAAATCCTGCCCCGCGTCCTTCGCGGCGAAAAGGTTCTGGTTGCAGCACACGGCAATTCGCTGCGCTCGCTGGTCATGGTGCTCGACAAACTGACCAAGGAGCAGATCCTCGGCGTCAACCTCGCAACCGGCGTTCCGATGGTCTACAAGCTCAACGCCGACTCCACCGTCGCTTCCAAGGAAGTGCTCGGCGACATGTCCGGCGCGCATTAAGCGTTACTTCGGTCCAGACATTCAGACGCCAGCCGACAGGAAACTGCGGCTGGCGTTTTCTATTCCGGTCCGATCAATTCTCGATGGTGAACTGAACCGCGTCAGCCGGAAAGCGGCTGACGGCATATTGGACCGGTACGCCATCGGGATCGACATTCAGCGCTCGAGTGACAAGCACGATCGCTCCGGGCGACAGTTCCAGGGAGGCGAGATCATCATTTTCCGCGTGGACGGCGGTGATTTCCGTCGAGGCGCGGATATAGTCCGGCAAGCCGACAGCCGCAAAGGCTGCGGTGATGGAGCCGCTTTCGCGATAGGCATCGGCCATACCGACAAAGCGTTTTGCGGGAAACCAGGCCGTTGCGCGCGAGACGGGCCGGCGGTCGGCCTTTCTCAGTGTTTCGAGACGGATGAGCCTTGAGCCTAAAGGCAATTGCAGCCGAGCGGCGAGATCCACACTTGCTGCCTCTTCGGATGAGGCGAGCAAGATGCCCTCCTTCTCCCGCGCCTGATCGCCAATGCCCTGATTGAATCGCGTGCGCCGCGAGATCGGAAAGTTCAGCCTCTCCTTGCGAAGGATAAGTGTTCCCCGCCCCTGCACTGCCTGGACGATGCCTTCCTGTGCAAGTGCTGCGAGAGCGCTGCGCACGGTGTGGCGATTGACGCCGAACTGGGCTGCCAGCACCACTTCCGGCGGCACCTTGCCGGTGTCGTCATAGTCACCGCCGGCGATGGCCGTGCGTATCCTGTCGGCAATCTGCCGCCAGAGCGCTACCCCGTTTTGCCGGCGAACCGCCGCTTCCTGCATATCCATGTCACACGCTTGTTATATCGAAAAGTTATGGCTAAGTTACCTTGTATAGTTGTCTATATCAATAGACATTTTGGAGAGTCGCCATGAGTGTTGCAGAGCAGACCCTGCCGCCCGAACAGGCAGGCCGCAGGCGGTGCGCTTCCCTTCTCGCCAAAGCGACGGCGGATGAACTTCGCGCCGCGTGGGATGCATTAAAAGACAAGCCCGACACGAAACCCGTTCGTGGCCCGGAAACCGGACTGGTGATGGTCCGCGGCCGTATCGGCGGCGGCGGCAGTCCGTTTAATCTCGGCGAAGCAACCGTGACACGCGCAACTGTCGCACTCGCATCCGGCACTGTCGGCCACGCGCAAGCTCTCGGCACGGATAAGCAGAAGGCAAAGCTCGCGGCGATATTCGATGCGCTCTGGCAGGAGGATGCCACGAGAGACCACGTCGAAAACGTCTTGCTTGCCCCGATTGAACATCGGGTTACGGCGCAAAACCGGGCAAAGGCGGAAGAGACTGCCGCGACCCGCGTCGACTTCTTCACAATGGTTCGGGGAGAAGACTGATGTCTGCCAATACACAGGCCTTTACCGGTGGCTTTTCCGATCCGGTCTTCCAGTCCCAGAGCGTATTTCGCATGCTGATGGACGGCATGGCGCGGCCGGGATCCATCCGCACGATCGAGCATGATGTAGGTCAGCCCGATCCGCTTGGAGCAGCAGCCGGCGCAATCGCGTTGACGCTTTGCGACCATGACACGCCGGTATGGCTCAGCGCAGGTTTTGCCAAATCCGCAGTCGGCGAATGGATCGGCTTCCATTCCGGTGCCACGATAACCCGCGAAAAGGCAGAGGCCCGTTTTGCATTCGTGGAGCCGGGCGTGACGCCTTCTTCCTTTGGTCTCTTTTCGCTCGGCAGCCAGGAATATCCGGATCGTTCGACGACGCTCGTCATCGAAGTGGCGGGACTTGGTGAAGGCCAATCCTTCACGCTGTCGGGACCGGGCATCCTTCAGTCCAAGACCGTCGAGATCGCCGGATTGCCCGAGGCGTTCCTGCGTTTATGGGCCGACAACCGACCGCTGTTTCCACGCGGTGTCGATGTCATCCTGACGGCAGGACGCAGTTTTCTGTGCCTGCCCCGCACGACGAAGATCGTGGCTTAGCCCTCAAGGAGAGTAGACCATGTATGTTGCCGTCAAAGGTGGCGAGGCCGCCATCAGCAACGCTCACCGGCTTCTCGCCGACCGACGCCGGGGCAATCGTTCACTGCCCTCCGTCACGATCGACCAGATTGCCGAACAGCTCGGCCTTGCCGTCGACCGGGTGATGGCCGAGGCTTCGCTTTACGACCGTTCGCTTGCAGCGCTTGCCGTGCGCCAGTCTCGCGGCGACCTGATCGAGGCGATCTTCCTGCTGCGCGCCTATCGCACCACCCTGCCCCGCTTCGGCAATTCAGTGCCGCTCGACACTGCCGAGATGCAGGTCGAACGCCGCGTTTCGGCGACCTACAAGGATCTGCCGGGTGGACAGCTGCTCGGCCCGACCTTCGACTACACCCATCGCCTTCTCGACCCCTCGCTACTGTCGGACGAAGCAGTCGAAGAGCCTGCCCGCAGGGAGGCTGGTGGCGAGGAGATCATGCGCGTCTCCGACATTCTCGCGCATGAGGGCCTGATCGAGGCCGATGGGGAACTACCGCAGGATCATCAAGCGGGCGATCTGACGCGTGAGCCGATGGAGTTTCCGATGGGGCGTGACCTGCGCCTGCAGGCTCTGGCACGCGGCGATGAAGGTTTTCTTCTGGCACTCGGTTATTCGACCCAGCGCGGCTATGGCCGCAACCATCCGTTCGTCGGTGAAATCCGCATCGGCGAAGTCGAGGTAGAGATGGAGATACCGGAACTCGGCTTTGCCGTTTCGCTTGGCCATATCCGCGTGACCGAATGCCAGATGGTCAATCAGTTCAAGGGCTCATCCAAGGCGCCGCCGCAGTTTACCCGCGGTTACGGCCTCGTCTTCGGTCAGAGCGAGCGCAAGGCGATGTCGATGTCGCTGGTCGACCGCGCGCTTCGTGCAGAAGAACTCGGTGAGGACGTTACCGCACCGGCGCAGGACGAGGAATTCGTCATTTCTCATTCCGACAACGTGCAGGCGACCGGTTTCGTCGAGCACCTGAAACTGCCGCATTACGTGGACTTCCAGGCGGAGCTAGCCATGGTCCGCAAGATGCGCGCCGATATCGAAGCCGCACGCACTGCCGACCGGGGTGAAACCGAGATGAAGGATGCTGCCGAATGAGTGCCGATCTCGCCACCTACAATTTCGCCTATCTGGACGAACAGACGAAGCGGATGATCCGCCGCGCGATCCTGAAAGCCATATCGATACCCGGCTATCAAGTTCCCTTCGCGTCGCGCGAAATGCCGATGCCTTATGGCTGGGGCACCGGCGGCGTTCAGGTGGCCGCCTCGATCATCGGGCCGGAAGATGTGCTGAAAGTGATCGACCAGGGCGCCGACGACACGACCAACGCCGTCTCCATCCGCGCCTTCTTCCAGAAGGTCGCGAACGTGGCGGTTACGACGCATACAAAGGATGCAACGATCATCCAGACACGTCACCGCATTCCGGAACAGAAGCTCGGCGAAAATCAGGTTCTCGTCTATCAGGTGCCGATCCCCGAGCCGTTGCGCTTCCTCGAGCCGCGGGAGACCGAAACGCGAAAAATGCATGCGCTCGAAGAATACGGCCTCATGCATGTGAAGCTTTACGAAGACATCGCCATCAACGGCCGCATCTCGAAGACCTATGCCTATCCGGTGAAGGTCGATGGCCGTTATGTGATGGACCCGTCGCCGACGCCGAAATTCGACAATCCGAAAATGCACATGTCCGACGCGCTGCAGCTTTTCGGCGCCGGCCGCGAGAAGCGCATCTATGCGGTGCCGCCCTATACGGAGGTCGTCAGCCTCGATTTCGAGGACTATCCATTCGAGATCCAGACATTTGAGCAGGACTGCGCGCTTTGCGGTGCGCATGGCGTCTATCTCGACGAAGTCGTGCTCGACGACAAGGGCGGGCGAATGTTCGTCTGCTCCGACACCGACCATTGCGAGGACCGCCGCGAGCACGGACATGTTGGAGTGATGCTGGCAACTGCAAAGGAGGCTGCGGAATGACCGATACCCCTCTTCTCAAAGTCAGCGGCGTGTCGAAATTCTATGGCAGCCGGATCGGCTGCAAGGATGTCAATTTCGAGCTTTGGCCCGGTGAGGTTCTGGCGATCGTCGGTGAATCCGGCTCGGGCAAGACGACGCTTCTGAACTGCATCTCCACTCGTCTTCTGCCCACCGCCGGCAGCGTCGAATATCGAATGCGCGACGGCAATTTCCGCGATCTCTATCACATGAGCGAGGCCGATCGCCGGTTCCTGATGCGCACCGACTGGGGTTTCGTTCACCAGAACCCGGCGGACGGATTGCGCATGGCGGTTTCTGCCGGTGCCAATGTCGGCGAGCGGCTAATGGCAGTCGGCGATCGGCATTACGGCAAAATCCGCGAGACGGCGACGGACTGGCTCGGTCGGGTGGAAATTTCCGCCGACCGCATCGACGACCAGCCGCGCGCCTTTTCCGGCGGGATGCGACAGCGTCTACAGATTGCCCGCAATCTCGTCACCGGCCCGCGGCTCGTCTTCATGGATGAGCCGACCGGCGGTCTCGATGTGTCGGTTCAGGCACGCCTGCTCGATCTCGTCCGCGGCCTCGTCAACGATCTTGGTCTCGCGGCGATCGTCGTCACCCATGACCTTGCCGTCGCCCGACTACTGTCGCACCGGATGATGGTGATGAAGGATGGTCACGTGATCGAACACGGACTGACAGACCGCGTGCTCGACGATCCACGCGAGCCCTACACTCAGCTTCTCGTTTCCTCGATCCTGCAAGTATAGGAGATCCAGATGGCCACTCCCCTCGTCGTCTCGGAAGTCTTCAAGAGCTTCACCATGCATCTGCGCGACGGTATCAAGCTGCCGGTCGTCAACGACGTGAACTTTTCCGTCGCCGCCGGCGAATGCGTCGTGCTCGGCGGCCCGTCCGGCATCGGCAAAAGTTCGATCCTGAAAATGCTCTACGGCAATTATGCGGTAGATGCGGGCCAGATCCTCGTCGATCACAAAGACAAGATCGTCGATATCGCCAATGCCGACCCGCGCACGATCATCGACGTGCGCCGTCACACGATGGGTTATGTCAGCCAGTTCCTGCGCACCGTGCCGCGCGTCGCAGCAATAGATGTCGTTGCCGAACCACTCGTCATACGCGGCGTCGAGGCATCGGTTGCCAAAGAGAATGCGGCCGAGCTGCTTTCCCGGCTCAACCTGCCGCGCGAATTGTGGTCGCTGCCGCCATCTACCTTCTCCGGCGGCGAGCAGCAGCGCGTCAATATCGCTCGCGGTTTCATCACCAGCCATCGCATCCTGCTTCTCGACGAGCCGACCGCCTCGCTAGATGCCACCAACCGGCGCGTCGTGGTCGAGATGATCGCAGCGAAGAAGGAAGAGGGCGTCGCCATGCTTGGTATCTTCCATGACGAGGAAGTACGCGAGGCAGTCGCAGACCGTATTCTCGACGTCAGTGCCTTTTCTCCACGGAAGGCCATTGCGGCATGAGCAGGAAACTGACCGAGGCGCCGAATATCCACGAAACGGCAAGCGTGACGAACGCGACGCTCGGACGCTACACGGAAGTGGCCGAGCGCTGCCGCCTGGATGAAGTGGAATTCGGTGACTATTCCTATATCGAGCGCGATGGCTCGATCTGGTGCGCCACTATCGGCAAGTTCGTCAACATTGCCGCCGCAGTGCGTATCAACGCCACCAACCATCCCATGCAGCGCGCAACGCTTCATCACTTCACCTATCGCGCCGCCTATTATTGGGATGATGCGGATATGGAAAAGGAGTTCTTCGACTGGCGTCGGGAACACCGGATCACGATCGGTCATGACGTCTGGATCGGCCACGGCGCCACCCTCCTGCCGGGTGTGAATGTCGGAAATGGCGCGGTGATCGGCGCCGGCGCCGTCGTCTCCAAGAATGTCGCGCCTTACACCATCGTCGGCGGTGTGCCGGCCAAACTGATCCGCGAGCGCTTTACCAAGAAAATCGGAGAAGAAATGGACCGGCTCGCCTGGTGGGATTGGGATCATAAGAAGTTGCGCAGCGCACTCGAAGATTTCAGGACACTTTCAGCAGAGGATTTTCTTGCGCGCCATGCGTTGTAACGAAAGCGTTACAGAAGCGTCACGCTTGTAATCAAACTGACATCGAATCGACATTCAGACTTCATCAACCAAGTCTAATCCGATCCCCACCAGGGGATTGGACAGGCATTAGAACATGAACTTTGAACTGAGGAATATCGCTCGACGTTTTGGCGATCGTATCGCGGTCAATGCCGTCAATGTAGAGATTCCCCAGGGACAGATGGTCGGCATTATCGGCCGGTCCGGTGCTGGCAAGTCCACCCTTCTGCGGATGATCAACCGCCTGCAGGAGCCGAGCTCCGGCTCTATCCATTTCGGCAGCGTCGAAGTGTCCTCGCTGAAAGGCGCCGGATTGCGCAACTGGCAGCGTGACTGCGCGATGATCTTCCAGCAGTTCAATCTCGTGCCGCGCCTCGACGTGCTGACCAATGTCATGCTCGGCCGCCTGAACCATCGCTCGACGGTCTTGAGCCTGCTCAACATCTTTTCCGACGACGAGCGGCTGGCGGCTATCGCCGCGCTCGAGCGGCTCGGCATCGAGCAGACCGCGATGCAGCGCGCGGGCACGCTTTCGGGCGGCCAGCAACAGCGTGTGGCGATTGCCCGTGCGCTGATGCAGGCGCCGAAGATGCTGCTTGCCGACGAGCCGATCGCTTCGCTCGATCCGCTCAACGCCAAGATCGTGATGGATGCGCTACGCGACATCAACGAACGCGAAGGCATTACCGTCATTACCAACCTGCACACGCTCGATACCGCCCGCAGCTATTGCGAGCGGATCATCGGCATGGCTCATGGCAGCGTTGTCTTCGACGGCACTCCAGCTGAACTCACGGCGGCTGCCGTGCAGGAAATCTACGGCTCCGACAAGGATGGCGCCGGCATCGACGAAACGATGACCTCGACCAGCATCAACATTCCCGCAGCCCAGGCTGGCCGGGAACAGCAATCGGGCGGGATCGGTTCGCTGGCGAGCGCCAGCGCCTGATACCCGCACCCAGATCGACAGCCCGCGTAAAGGGCAAACCATTCATTCATGACCCAACTCCGGATGATCCGGAAACAGGAGATCACCATGCTGAAGAAAACTCTTCTCGCTGCCGTTGCACTCAGCGTGCTCGCCGGCTCCGCAATGGCACAGGACGTCAAGGTTCTGCGCATCGGTCTCGACGGCTCGGAAAACGAAGCCGACCAGATCCGCAACACCCAGTGTGTTGCCGATGGCCTCAAGGCTGCGACCGGCGTTCCGGAAGTCCAGATCTTCCCGTCGCCGGACTATAACGGCGTCATCCAGGGCCTGCTCGGCGGCACGATCGACATCGCTTCGATGGGCGCCTCCTCCTATGCCGCCATCGCCATCAAGGATCCGAAGGCTGTCGACCCGATCCTGACCTACACCCAGTCGGACGGTTCCAGCGGTTACTACTCGATCATGGTCGCCCGCAAGGATTCGGGCATCAAGACGCTCGCCGACCTGAAGGGAAAGAAGCTCGGCTTCGCCGACCCGGACTCGACCTCCGGCTATCTCGTCCCGAACGTCGCCCTGCCGAAGGAAATCGGCGCACCGGTGAAGGAATACTTCTCTGAAACCGGCTTCGGCGGCGGTCACGAGAACCTCGTTCTTGCCGTTCTCGACAAGAAGTTCGATGCCGGCACGACCTTCGGTTCGGGCGTTGGCAAGTGGGAAGACGGTTACACCGGCGGCAACCTGCACCAGATGGTCAACAAGGGTAACCTGGACATGGACGATATCGTCGAAGTCTGGAAGTCGCCGCTGATCCCGAACGGCCCGCTGATGGTCAATAACAAACTGCCGGAAGCCATGCGCGCCAAGGTCGAAGCCTATTTCATGGACCTTCCGAAGAAAGACCACGATTGCTTCAAGTCCTACACCCAGGGCGACAACAAGGAATACATCAAGGTCGATCCGTCCTTCTACCAGACGATCGTCGACGCTCGTAAGTCCGTCATCGGCGGCTGATCCTTCTTCCCATCCTCTGACGGCGGCACTCCATGAGTGCCGCCGTTCGTCAAACGAGAGCGCGGATCATGGCGACCATCAGCGAAAATACCTCTGGCGGGCTCGGCCCTGCCGCATCCATGGTGATGCAGCATTACCGGCAGCAGCTTCGGACACGCCGGATCTACACCGCGATCTCGATCGGCGTTTTTCTCATCGCCCTCTTCTACTCGCTGCAATTCGCCAATAACGCGAATGCCGGCAAGTTCTTCGAACGCTTGCCCTATTTCTTCGATTTCATCCGCAGCTTCGTGCCGGACAGCCCGATGGAAATTTTCCGGGCGATGTTCGACCTGCCGTCGCCCTATGCCGACGGATCGCTGAAATACGACTATACGGCCGACCGGGTCTACATTACCGACACGCTCTACATCCCGAACTTCTTCTATCAGCTGATCATCACGATCAACATCGCGCTTGTCTCGACAATCATCGGTGCGGCAATTGCCTTCCTGCTCTGCTTCTTCGCCTCGACCAATCTGGTCGGCGCCGGTGCGACACGCTTTGTCGTGCGCCGTATCATGGAAGTGATGCGCGCCTTTCCGGAAATCGTCATTGCCGGCCTTTTGACCGCCATCCTGTCGATCGGGCCGATTGCGGCAATCATCGCGATCACCGTCCATACGATCGGTGCGCTTGGAAAGCTGTTCTTCGAAGTTGTCGAAAATTCCGACATGAGGCCGGATGAAGGCCTGCGTGCCGCCGGTGCTTCATGGGTCGAGCGCGTGCGCTTCGCCATCGTTCCCCAGGTGCTGCCGAATTTCGTTTCCTACACGCTGCTGCGCGCCGAGATCAACGTGCGCGCCTCGACAATCATCGGGGCTGTCGGGGGCGGCGGCATCGGCGAAGTGTTTCGTCTGGCGATCGGCCGCGACCATGCCGCCAAGACCTATGCGATCATCATCCTGCTGCTTGTCAGCGTGATCGCGATCGATCAGTTCTCGAGCTGGCTTCGCCGCCGGCTGATCGGCCAACAATCCTTCGAATTCGGCAGAGGAGCAGCCTGATGACATCTTCGGTCCCCAGCATCAACGCTTCCGATCGCGAACGGCTGCGCTCGGCCCATCCGGAGGTCTTTCACCGCTCGGTCATGAAGCGCTACGGGCTGGTCATCGGTTCAGGCATCGTATTCGCCTATCTCGTGATCTGCTTCTTCGCCTTCAATGTTGGCCCCGCCTTCAATAACGGCCAGTGGGACCGTGCGTCTTCCTATATCCAGGACTGGTATTCGTGGCGCGCACAGCCGCGCCTGCGTTTCCAGGATGATGGCACTGTGCGGGCTCAATGGTCGAGCCGCGGGCAATATGCCGAGGGCGCCGACATATTCTGGCTGCAGCCGACCCAGGGTGGCGGCTATACGGTCACCTACGGCAGCGACAACGACAGGCTGGAAGTTTCGTCAAGCCGCGTCGATGTCTATGTCAACGGTACTGCTTACCCCCTCACGATCACCGAGGATGCAGCAACAGCACCGGCAGGCGCGCCGGCTGCGATCATCCAGGACGGAGCCAAGGTCATCGTTGACTACGGCTTCGAGGGACAGGCTGAAATCCGGACCTCCCAGGTCTATATCCAGCGCCGTTTCCTCGGCTGGGCAAACTTCCTGTTCGACACCAAGTCGGATTTCTGGGGCAAGAGCTGGGGCGAACTGGTCAGCCTTGCAACGGTCGGCGAGCGCCTCGATCCGGCGCGCTCCAACGTTTCGCACATGGTCGCCGACTTTCTCGGCAACAATGTCTGGCAGCATGCCGACATCCTTTCGAAGCTGATGCAGACATTGGTGATGGCCTTCGTTGGCACGCTGCTCGGCACGCTCTTTGCCTTCCCGCTCGCGTTCATCGCTGCGCGCAACATCACGCGAAGCCGCGTCGCCAACTGGGGCATGAAGCGTCTGTTCGACTTCCTGCGCTCGGTCGACATGCTGATCTGGGCGCTGTTCTTCACCCGCTCCTTCGGCCCCGGGCCGATCCCCGGCATTGCGGCGATCTTCTTTACCGATGCCGGCGCGCTTGGAAAGGTTTATGCGGAAGCGGTCGAGAACGTGGACGACAAGCAGCGCGAGGGCGTGAAATCGGTCGGGGCCTCGCCAATCATCGTCAACCGCTTCGGCGTAGTGCCGCAGGTCCTGCCGGTGTTTATCTCCCAGTCGCTGTACTTCTGGGAATCGAATACCCGCTCGGCCACCGTCATCGGTGCCGTCGGCGCAGGCGGTATTGGCCTCAAGCTCCTCGAAGCGATGGGCACCAATGCCGACTGGGACAAGGTCGCCTATATGGTTCTCCTCATCCTCTTCGTGGTCTTCCTGTTCGACAACGTGTCTAATGCGATCCGCTCGCGACTGATCGGCGGCCCGACGCATTAAAGCGCGCCCGCATCATCATTCTGTCATGGAAATCTTTTAGGCGCTGGGCCTGTCTTCGGATACGACGGATGTCTAGACTTCCGTCTCTGCCCCTTCCTGATTCCGGAATGATGCCTTGCGTTACGCCCTCTACTTTTCCCCCGCTGCGGACCATCCGCTGACGACGACCGCATCCCGTTGGCTCGGCCGTGATGCCTATACCGGCGAGGCCTTTCCCACGTCCGAGGTCAACGGCCTTTCCGTGGACGAGGTTCATGCGCTTACCGCCGATCCTCGCCGCTACGCCTTTCACGCAACACTGAAGGCTCCGTTCGAACTCGCAAACGGCAAGACGGAAGCGGAACTGATCGAAGCTTTCAAAGAGTTTGCCGCGACGACTGAGGCATTCGATATACCCAACCTGATTGTCGGTCAGCTCGGACGGTTCTTCGCGCTGGTGCCGGATCGGGTCTATCCCGAGCTGCAGGACTATGCTGCCCGCATCGTTGAGGATTTCGAGCCATTCCGGGCGCCGCTGTCGGATGCCGATATTGCCCGTCGCAAGCCGGAAACGCTGTCGCCGCAGCATCGCGACAACCTGATGCGCTGGGGTTATCCCCATGTGATGGGAGAATTTCGCTTTCACATGACGCTGTCCGGCCAGGTTCCGCCCGAACAGGCGCCTGCCATGCGCGCCGCTCTCGAGCTCCGTTTTGCGGAATTCATCAACAGGCCGCTCTCCATTAACGGCATAGCGCTCTTCGTCGAGCCTGCCCGCGGCGCAGATTTTATTGCCCATCGCTGGCTGCCCCTGAAGCCCGCTTCCGAGATCAGAAAGACCGCCTCATGACCGAGACCGTATTCAAGAATGCCCGCATCGTGCTGGAAGACAGCGTTATTTCCGGCTCCGTACAGATCCGTGACGGCAAGATCGCTGACTTTTCCGAAGGCAGCGTTCACACGGGCGAGGATTTCGAGGGCGACTATCTGATCCCGGGTCTGGTGGAGCTGCATACCGACCATCTGGAACAGCATTATTCTCCGCGTCCCGGCGTGCGCTGGAATGCGACGGCGGCGATCCAGGCACATGACGCCCAGATCGCCTCTTCCGGCATCACGACCGTCTTCGATTGCCTGAGAATGGGATCGGACGAGGACGGTGGCTTCGAGCATGGCGAGATGCGGGCCATGGCCGATGCGATCCAGGCGGCCGAACGCGAAGGGCGGCTGCGCTCGGAGCACCTGATCCACCTCCGCTGCGAGGTTTCGGCCGATAACGTGCTGGAGCATTTTGCCGATTTCGAGAATGACAGCCATGTGCGGCTCGTCTCGCTGATGGACCACGCTCCCGGTCAGCGTCAGTTCCAGACAATGGATCAGTATATCTTCTACTATCAGAAGAAGCGCGGCCTGACCGACGAAGCCTTTAAGATCTTTGTCGACAAGCGCGTGGCGGAATCGCAGCGCAATTCGACGCCGCATCGTATCGCGATTGCCAAGCATTGCGCCGAGCACGGTATCACCGTTGCAAGCCATGACGATGCGACGCTTGCCCATGTCGACGAGGCGATCGAAAACGGCGTCAAGCTTGCCGAATTCCCAACCAGTTTCGAAGCCGCCGCCGCCTCGCATAGGGCTGGCATGAGCGTGCTGATGGGCGCGCCGAACGTCGTGCGCGGCAAGTCGCATTCCGGCAATATTGCCGCCCGCGATCTTGCTGCCGGAGACGTTCTCGATGTCCTCTCCTCGGACTACGTGCCTCTCAGCCTGCTTTACGCGCCATTCATTCTTGCAGACGATGTCGAGGGGATCTCTTTGCCAAAGGCGATCTCCATGGTGACGTCCACCCCAGCCCGAACAGCTGGCCTAGCCGATCGCGGCCGGATCGCGACCGGCCTGCGTGCTGACCTCGTCCGGGTTCACCGCGAGGCAGGCGTGCCGGTATCGCGCGCCGTCTGGCGGCAAGGACGCCGGGTGGCCTAATGCACGGATCATCCGAACCCCGCAGAAAAGCCGGTGAAGGCTGCATGGTCGCGGTCGTCGGCCCCAGTGGGGCCGGCAAGGACACATTGATGGCCTACGCCGCCCGCGCCCTCTCGGGCAACCCCGATGTGGTGTTTGCCCGTCGCGTGATAACCCGCGATGCTGCTGCCGGCGGCGAGAATCATGATGGCGTCTGCGAAGCTGAGTTCGAAAAGCTCAAAGCCGATGGCCGCTTTGCCGTTTCATGGGAAGCTCACGGATTGCATTACGGCATACCCGTCGAGACGAAGAATGCCGTGGCGAGCGGCGCGGTCGTTGTCGCAAACGGATCGCGCTCGGCGCTCGGCCTGTTCGGGCAAGCCTATCCGAACCTCGTCGTCATCAACGTAACAGCACGCCCGGAAGTGCTGGCACTGCGGCTTGAAGCGCGCGGACGAGAGAGCAGAGAAGACATTCTGCGCCGGCTGAAACGGAGTTCTCTTGGCGTGATCGGCGACTATAAGGTCATCACGATCGATAATAGCGATGAAATAGAAATTTCGGGCAAAGCGATTGTCGACGCCGTTTCGACTTTATTATCCCAGTCTTTCATTCCGAGAGAAAAATAAAACCTGGCACGCTTTAAAGTTCCAATAGGTCCCCTACCTGCTTTATTCGGCATGCCTAATGGAGGCTAGGCCAATTGGAGCTGGGGCGGTGATAGAAACACGAGCAAGGGATGGAGCGGACCCTGACAGTGTGGCAAGCAATGATCTGGAAGCGCGAATAGTCGTGCTGGAGATTGTCGCCATGACCGCATTGGCGTTGACGCTCGACACCTCCGAGAACGGCAATGCTGATCAGGCCCGCGGTATAGCAGCCCTGATCCAAGACACGGTGCGACAACGATCGCGCGAGGTCGGTCTAACCAAAGGTGCGCAGGAAACGGCAGATACCTATGCCGAGGAACTGCTTTCCACGGCACTGGCTTCGCTTTATCCGGAAACCGGGTCAGCCTGATCTGCGCATTGATCGCCAGATCAGAAAACATCAGCGGCCTTTCAGTGCGCCTCGTCCCAGTTGGAAGCGGCGCGCGCATCAACCTTGAGCGGCACTTTCATCGAAATCGCCGGCATTGCCGCCTGTTCCATGGTCGAGACGATGATCGGCATGGCCTTTTCGACGTCCGCATCCTCGACTTCGAAAATTAGTTCATCGTGGACCTGAAGCAGCATGCGCACACGTTCGCCAAGCCCGGCTTCAGCCAGTACCGGCTCCATCTTCACCATGGCACGACGAATGATATCTGCCGCAGATCCCTGGATCGGTGCGTTGATCGCCGCACGCTCGTTAAACGCGCGCATCGAAGGGTTGGACGACTTGATTTCCGGGTAATGGGCGCGGCGACCGAAGATCGTTTCCACATAGCCGTGCTCGCGGGCAAAGGCCTTGGTTGAATCCATATAGTCGCGGATACCTGGGAAACGCTCGAAATACTTCTTGATGTAATCGCTCGCTTCAGAGCGCTCGATCGACAGCTGGTTGGCAAGACCGAAGGCGGAGATGCCGTAAATGATGCCGAAATTGATCGCCTTGGCACGGCGGCGGATTTCGCTCGGCATGCCTTCCACCGGGACACCGAACATTTCGGATGCGGTCATGGCGTGGATATCTATCCCGTCGGCAAAGGCCTGGCGCAGCTGCGGAATGTCGGCCACATGGGCGAGTACGCGCAGTTCGATCTGGCTGTAATCCGCAGACAGAAGCTTGTGGCCCGGCGACGCAATGAAAGCGGTGCGGATCTTGCGGCCTTCCGCCGTCCTTACCGGAATATTCTGCAGGTTCGGTTCGGACGATGACAGGCGCCCCGTCGTGGTGGAAGCCAGCGAATAGGAGGTGTGGACTCGCTTCGTTTCAGGGTGCACATAACCGGGAAGCGCATCCGTGTAGGTAGATTTCAGCTTGGTCAGCTGACGCCAGTCAACGATCTTGCGTGGCAGCTCCGCGCCTTCGGCTGCGAGATCTTCCAGAACCTGCGCTGAGGTCGACCACTGGCCGGTTTTGGTCTTGGAACCGCCCGGAAGCCCCATTTTACCGAACAGGATATCACCGAGCTGTTTGGGCGAGCCGATGGTGAACTTTTCGCCGGCGAGTTCGTAGATCTCGTGCTCGAAGGCAGCTGCCTTCTGGGCCAATTCGCCAGAAAGGCGCGACAGGATCTGCCGGTCGATGGAAATACCACGCTCTTCCATGCGCGCCAGAACTTCGACGAGAGGACGTTCCAGCCGCTCATAGATGCGGGTAAGGCCCATCGCCGCCAGTTGCGGCTTCAGCACCATCCAGAGCCTCAGCGTCACATCGGCATCTTCTGCAGCGTAAGTCGTCGCGCGGTCGATATCGACGAAATCGAAGGTGACGCCGCTCTTGCCCGAACCGGCAACATCCTTGAACGCGATCGGCTTATGGTTCAGCCAGCGTTCGGACAATGTGTCCATGCCGTGCGTGGTCTTGCCGGCGTCCAGCACATAGGACATCAACATCGTATCGTCATAACCCTGCACGGTGATGCCGTGGCGCTTCATGACGAGGTAGTCGAATTTCAGGTTCTGGGCGACCTTCAGGACCGACGGGTCTTCCAGCAGCGGCTTGAGGCGATCCAGCGCATCGCGGGTGGAAAGCTGGTTTTCGGCCATTCCGCCGCCAAGGAGATCGCCGACACCGGTCTTGTGGGTCAGTGGCACATAGGCGGCACGGACATCGAGCCCCGATGGATTATCGGTATTGTCGGCAATGGCGAGCGAAAAACCGACCAGCTCCGTCTGCATCGGATCGAGCGAATTGGTCTCGGTATCGAAACCGACAAGACCGGTCTCGCGCGCGGCCTTGATCCAGTCGTCGAGAACGGCAGCGTCTCGGATCGTGACATATTTCGTCGTGTCGATTTTCGCAGTGGAAAAAGCGGCGATACGCGTATCCGCAAGCTCGCTCGGCGTTGCTCCATCGGCGCCCTTGGCAACAGCCGCCTTGGCGGGATTTGCAGGTGCCTGGGCTGCGGCATCGCCGGTATTGATGGAAGTTCCGGCATCAAGATCCGGCCCTCTTGCCTCGGCGCCCCATTCCACCTCGATCGTGGCCGGCTCTATGGTATTGGCATCGCAATCGCAGGTCGTGGCCACTCGGCGGGTCAGCGTGCCGAATTCCATCGCCTTCAGGAATGCGACCAGCTTTGGCCCATCTTGTGGCTCGAGGAACAGCGCGTCGAGATCAAGATCCAAAGGCACATCGGTACGCAACTCCACCAACTGGCGGGACAGGCGGGCCATATCCGCATTGGCAATGATGTTTTCGCGACGTTTGACCTGCTTGATTTCGCCCGCGCGTGTCAGCAGCGTATCGAGATCGCCGAACTCTTCCAGAAGCTGGGCCGCCGTCTTCGGTCCGATACCGGGAATACCCGGAACGTTGTCGACCGAGTCACCCACCAGCGCCTGAAGATCGATCATCTTTTCCGGCGGCACACCCCATTTTTCGACGACTTCCGGAATGCCGATCTGCTTGTCCTTCATGCTGTCATACATGTGGACCATCGGCGTCACGAGCTGCATCAGGTCCTTGTCGGAAGACACGATGGTAACGTCTGCACCGGTGGCTTCTGCCTGACGGGCATAAGTCGCGATGATGTCGTCCGCCTCGAAACCTTCGGTCTCAATGCAGGGCAGGTTGAAGGCACGGGTCGCCTGGCGGATCAGGCCGAACTGCGGGACCAGTTCTTCCGGCGGGGCCGAGCGGTTCGCCTTGTAGGCGTCGTAGAGATCCTTGCGGAACGTTTTCGACGAATAATCGAAGATGACGGCGAAATGGGTGGGCGTCACGCCGACCGACGTATCACGCGCATCGGTCAGCAGTTTCCAGAGCATGTTGCAGAAGCCTGAGACCGCGCCGACCGGCAAGCCATCGGTTTTTCGGGTCAGCGGTGGCAGCGCGTGAAACGCGCGAAAGATGAAGCCGGAACCGTCGACTAGGAAGAGGTGATCGCCTTTTTTCATGGGCATGGCATAGCGTGGCACAGGATCGGCGTCCACGAAAACTTCTTCGGAACCACACCGGCAAGCTTTGCTCTACCTTACCGAATTGTAATCCAGCTTTCCCTTGAAAAGCCGCAATCCGCCTATCGTCTCAGGGTTACCGGCGATCGTAACGCCGCAGTCTGGCAGAAGGCCCGTCCCCCGCCTCACCAGACCGGACAAAGGCCTATTCCCATCTCCGGGTCTTTGTCCTTCTATAAGAAACGCCACGGCTGCCCCCTCCCAGCCGTGGCGTTTTTGTTTGCGTTACCTCCGACATCGGCAGCCGAATTATCAGTGCCCATCTTGCCAACACCGCACCTGTGCCCCAATCTCCATAAAAGCATTGCCTGATATCGATTATCGTCTGCCAGCCAAGCTGGCTCCCCCGGGAAAGTAGTGGCGGAGGCCATGGGATTCGATCGCTCGCAGTCGGCTACCTATCTGGCCGGTCAGCTCGCCAGGGTTTTTTCACGATCGCTGCAGAAGCGCGCGTCAACACTCGGCTTTTCGCCCGGGCAGTTTCCGGTTCTGCTCGAACTTTGGCAGGAAGACGGGCTGACGCAAAAACAGCTTCTGGACAAGCTTGAAGTGGAGCAGGCAACGCTCGCCAATACGCTTGCCAGAATGGAGCGCGACGGGCTGATTGTGCGCACACCACATCCAACCGACAAACGCGCCCAGATTATCACCCTGACGGAACTCGGACGATCGCTTGAAACGAGTGCTGTCGATGCCGCCGCCGAGGCGGACAGCGCGCTGTTTTCCGGTTTCCGCTCATTCGAGCGGGAGCTGATGATGGAATATATGCGCCTTATCATCGGTAACAGCCGAAAAGCCTGAGGCACCGCCCAAAACGAGCGATGCCTCTTCAAATCCATCAGGGTTGAACGACGACCATAGCCGTGAATGGCCAGACATAGGCCTGCAACGTCACCAGCACACCGACAAGGCAGGCAAGCACGATCGAGTGCCAGAAGACGAAGCGCAGAATACTGCCTTCGTGCCCGAACCAGCCGGTCGCGGTGGATGCGACGACGATTGACTGTGCGTCGATCATCTTTCCCATCACGCCACCGGACGAGTTTGCCGCTCCCATCAGGATCGGCGACAGGCCGAGTTGTTCGGACGTCACCTTCTGCAGGTTGCCGAAGAGAATGTTCGACGCCGTGTCGGAGCCGGTCAATGCCACGCCGAGCCAGCCGAGCAGCGTGCCGAAGAACGGATAGAAGACGCCGGTCGCGGCAAAGGCAAGGCCGAGCGTGGAGTCGATGCCCGACAGTCTCGTCAGCGTACCGAGCGCCAGCATCGCGGCGATCGTAATCAGCGAATAGGCGCAGAGTTTTATTGTCCTGGCGTAGGTTTTCAGCATCGCCAACGGAGTGAAGCCCATGGCAAAGCCGGAAAGTACGGCTGCGATAAACATGCCGGTGCCCGTGTATGACAGCCAGGTGAAGGAGAAGGTCGCGGCTTCCGGCGTTGGCCCGGGCGCTACGGGCGGCATCTTGGCGATCATCTTGTCGAGGCCCGGGACGGGATAGTTCCACACCGCCCATGAATTGACCGCCGACTTGAAGAAACCGGTGCCCCAGATCAAAAGGATCACGCAGACGATTACCCAGGGTGTCAGTGCTGCACGGATCTCGGCCCGCGACGGGCGCACGATCGGTTTTGCTTCCTTCAATGTGCCGTCATCGGAAATATCGTGGCCGCGCAGCTTGGGTGAAGTCCAGACCTCCTTGGGCTGCCAGACCTGCAGGAAGCCAATGAGGCATGCCATGGAGATCAGTGAGGCGCCGATATCGACGATCCATGGATTTATGTAGTTGGAGATGGCGAACTGCGAAATGGCAAAGGACGCGCCGGTCACCAGGATAGCCGGCCAGATCTGCATCATGCCCTTGCGTCCGGCAAAAACCCAGATCAGCCAGAAGGGCACAAGCACCGAGAAGAATGGCAGCTGCCTGCCGACCATGGCACCAAGCAGGTAGGGATCGATGCCTGTGACCTGAGACAGGCCCTGGATCGGCGTGCCGAGCGCGCCATAGGCGACCGGCGCGGTATTGGCGATAAGAGACAGGCCGGAAGCGGCGAGCGGCGAAAAGCCAAGGCCAATCAGGATCGCGCCAGTAACCGCTACCGGCGTACCGAAGCCGGATGCGCCCTCGAAAAAAGCCCCAAAGGCAAAGGCGATGAGCAGTAATTGTATGCGGCGGTCGTCCGTCACGCTGCCGATCGTCTGTTGAAGCTTCTCGAACTGCCCTTTCTCCACCGTCAGCCGGTAGAGGAAGATGACATTGAGGACGATCCAGCCGATCGGGAAAAAGCCGGTGATCGATCCCAGAATAGTGGCACGGATCGACATCGCTGCCGGCATGGTGAAGATGAAGATTGCGATCAGATTGGCAATGATGAGCGCGATGATGGCTGCGATATGTGCCTTCACCACATTGGTTGCGATAAGGCCGAGAAGAATGAGAACGGGAATTGCGGCGAGTATGGTGGACAGAACAGCGCTGCCCGTGGGGTCATAAACTTGATTCCACATTGAAGCACCTCCCAAGGCCGGACGAAACGATGTCCGAATTTGAGCATATATCTCCACTTTGCCGACAGTCCAGAGTTGTACTCCTTCGACCAAAGTTGCATTGCCCGTGCATTCGGCAAACCGGCAGCGGCTTTTGCCATTGTGCCGCCCTGCCCTTGCTTGCTAACAGTTCAGGGCAAGCTGGCCGCCCGCGTGTGCGACCGCTCCAAGACAAGGTGATTTCAATGACCGATATTTCCGCCGTTCTCGATCGCGCCGACCAGAACCTTCAAGACAGCATCGACCGCCTCTTTTCGCTCGTCCGCATCCAGTCCATCTCCACGGACCCGGCCTACAAGGCCGAGTGCCGCAAGGCAGCCGAATGGCTGGTTGTCGAACTGAAGGGTATCGGCTTTGACGCCTCCGTGCGCGACACGGCCGGGCACCCGATGGTTGTCGCCCATCACGAGGGCGCGACGGCCGATGCCCCACATGTGCTTTTCTACGGCCATTACGACGTACAACCGGTCGATCCGATCGAGCTCTGGGAGGACAGTCCGTTTGAGCCGAAGATCAAGGAAATCTCGCCCGGCCGTAAAGTGTTGACCGGCCGCGGCACCGCTGATGACAAGGGCCAGTTGATGACCTTCGTCGAAGCCTGCCGCGCCTACAAGGAAATCAACGGTTCGCTGCCGATCCGCGTCACCATCCTGTTTGAAGGCGAAGAAGAGTCCGGTTCGCCGTCGCTGAAGCCCTTCCTCGACGCCAATGCCGCAGAACTCAAGGCCGAGTTTGCGCTGGTTTGCGATACCGGCATGTGGGACGGCGATACGCCGGCAATCGCAGCTGCATTGCGTGGCCTAGTCGGCGAAGAGATCGTCATCAAGGCTGCCGATCGCGACCTGCATTCCGGCCTGTTCGGCGGAGCTGCCGCCAACCCGATCCACATCCTCACCGGCATTCTCGCCGGCCTGCATGACGAGACCGGTCGCGTGACACTGGACGGCTTTTACGAGGGCGTCGAAGAGACGCCGACCAATATCAAGGAAGGCTGGGAAACGCTCGGTCGCAGCTCCGAGAGCTTTCTTGGCGGCGTCGGTCTTTCGATCCCGTCCGGCGAAAAAGGCCGCTCCGTGCTGGAACTGACCTGGGCACGCCCAACTGCAGAAGTGAACGGCATTACCGGCGGCTATACCGGCGAAGGTTTCAAGACGGTAATCGCGGCCCAGGCCTCGGCCAAGGTTTCCTTCCGCCTCGTCGGAGATCAGAACCCGGCAAAGGTTCGCGAAGCCTTCCGCGCCTATGTGCGCTCGAAAATCCCAGGCGATTGCTCGGTGGAATTCCATGAACATGGCGCATCACCTGCCATCCAGCTTTCCTATGATTCGCCGGAGTTGACCAAGGCAAAAGCTGCCCTTTCGGAAGAGTGGAAGAACCCGGCCGTCATCATTGGTATGGGCGGCTCGATCCCAATCGTCGGCGATTTCCAGAAGCAGCTCGGCATGGATTCGCTGCTGGTCGGCTTCGGTCTCGTGGATGACCGTATCCATTCGCCGAACGAAAAATATGATCTCAAGTCCTACCACAAGGGCATCCGCTCCTGGGCACGGATCATGACGGCGTTGGCTCAGAAGTAATTTTTCTCGACGTCATCCTCGGGCTTGTCCCGAGGGTCCATTCACGTTGAGGTTGGGTTGAACGACAATAGATGCTCGGGACGAGCCCGAGCATGGCGACCGGAACGAAGCCCTGCAACTTTACCACAAACGCAAAACGCCGGCTCTTCAGCCGGCGTTTTCAATTTCTGGATCGTCTTCGATCAGTTGTCGAAGAATTCTTTCATCCGGGCGAAGAAGCCGGTCGATTCCGGATTGTTCTCCTTGGACGAGATTTCCTCGAATTCCTGCAGCAGTTCGCGCTGACGCTTGGTCAGCTTCTGCGGCGTCTCGATGCCGATCTGAATATAGAGGTCGCCCGTCTGCGACGAGCGCAGAACCGGCATGCCCTTGCCCTTCAAACGAAACTGCTTGCCGGCTTGGGTGCCTTCCGGCACCGACACACGCGACTTCGAGCCGTCCAGCGTGCCGACATCGAACGTGCCGCCCAGCGCTGCCGTGGTCATCGAGATCGGAACGGCGCAATAAAGGTCGGCGCCATCGCGCTGGAAGAATTCATGCGGCGTAACCGACAGGAAGATATAGAGATCGCCCGCCGGGCCGCCACGGGCACCGGCTTCGCCCTCGCCCTGAAGGCGGATACGGGTACCGTCCTCGATGCCGGCCGGGATGTTGACCGAGAGCGAACGCTCTTCGGTCACACGGCCCTGGCCGTGGCACTTGGTGCAGGGATCAGTGATCGTCTGGCCACGGCCATGACAGGTCGGGCAGGTGCGCTCAACAGAGAAGAAGCCCTGGGAAGCGCGAACGCGACCCGAACCCTGACAGGTGCCGCAGGTCTTGGGCTGCGTGCCGGGCTTGGCGCCAGAACCGGTGCAGACGTCGCAGGTGATCGAGGTCGGAACCCGGATCTGCGCCGTCTTACCGGAAAACGCTTCTTCCAGCGAAATTTCCATGTTGTAGCGAAGATCGGCGCCGCGTTCGCGGCCACCGGAAGAACGGCGCGCACGACCGCCGCCCATCATCTCGCCAAAGATGTCTTCGAAAATATCAGAGAAGCCACCGGCACCACCGCCGAAACCGCCGCCACCGCCCATGCCGCCCTGTTCGAAGGCTGCATGACCGTAACGATCATAGGCTGCGCGCTTCTGCGGGTCCTTTAGGGTTTCGTAGGCCTCATTCAGTTCCTTGAACTTCTTTTCGGCCTCCGCGTCACCTGGATTCTTGTCCGGGTGGTATTTCATGGCCATCTTGCGGAAGGCGCTCTTCAGCTCCTTCTCGTCCGCCGATTTGGCGACGCCCAGGATTTCGTAAAAGTCTGCTTTGGCCATTCAGGTATCCGGCTCCGGAAACGTAGTCCGGCTGCACAAGGCAGCCGGAACTTTTAGTCGACTATATTGAGGCTTCCGTCAACGGAGCCTTAGGCCGACTTCTTGTCGTCCTTGATTTCCTCGTAGTCGGCATCAACGACACCGTCGTCCTTGCCGCCTTCAGCTCCACCTTCAGCCTGCTGGGCCTCGTAGATGGCCTGGCCGAGCTTCATGGAAGCTTCCATGAGGGTCTGCGTCTTTGCCTGGATGTCATCGGCATCCGGCTCGGAAGCTTCGACCGAGGTCTTCAGCGCAGCAATCGCATCTTCGATCGCCTTGCGGTCGGCTTCGGTGACCTTGTCGCCATATTCAGCCAGCGACTTCTCGCTGGAGTGAATGAGGCTTTCGGCCTGGTTCCTGGCTTCAACGCCTGCACGACGCTTCTTGTCGGCTTCGGCATTGGCTTCAGCATCCTTGACCATCTTTTCGATGTCGGCGTCAGAGAGACCGCCGGAAGCCTGGATGCGGATCTGCTGTTCCTTGCCGGTACCCTTGTCCTTGGCCGAAACCTGGACGATGCCGTTGGCGTCGATGTCGAAGGTGACTTCGATCTGCGGCATGCCGCGCGGTGCCGGCGGCAGGCCGACGAGGTCGAATTGGCCGAGCAGTTTGTTGTCTGCCGCCATTTCGCGCTCACCCTGGGAAACGCGGATCGTCACGGCCTGCTGGTTGTCGTCAGCGGTCGAGAAGGTTTGGCTCTTCTTGGTCGGGATCGTGGTGTTACGGTCGATCAGACGGGTGAAGACGCCACCGAGCGTTTCGATGCCGAGCGACAGCGGGGTCACGTCGAGAAGCAGAACGTCCTTGACGTCGCCCTGGAGAACGCCGCCCTGGATGGCAGCACCGAGGGCTACGACTTCATCCGGGTTGACGCCCTTGTGCGGCTCCTTGCCGAACAGCTGCTTGACGATTTCCTGCACCTTCGGCATGCGGCTCATGCCGCCGACAAGAACGACTTCATCGATCTCGGCTGCAGTAACGCCGGCATCCTTCAGCGCTGCCTTGCACGGTGCGACAGTGCGCTGAACCAGATCATCGACCAGGCTTTCGAACTTGGCGCGGGTCAGCTTCAGCGTCAGGTGCTTCGGACCGGACGCGTCCGCCGTGATGAACGGCAGGTTGATTTCGGTCTGCTGCGAGGACGACAGTTCGATCTTGGCCTTTTCGGCAGCTTCCTTGAGGCGCTGCAGGGCAAGCTTGTCGTTCTTCAGGTCAATGCCCTGATCCTTCTTAAACTCGGCTGCAAGATATTCGACCAGACGCATGTCGAAGTCTTCACCGCCGAGGAAGGTGTCGCCGTTGGTCGACTTCACTTCGAAGACGCCGTCGCCGATTTCCAGAACCGAGATATCGAAGGTACCGCCACCCAAGTCGTAAACGGCGATCGTCTTGCCGTCCTTCTTGTCCATGCCGTAGGCAAGGGCCGCAGCAGTCGGCTCGTTGATGATGCGGAGGACTTCGAGACCCGCGATGCGGCCGGCATCCTTGGTTGCCTGGCGCTGCGCGTCGTTGAAGTATGCCGGAACGGTGATGACGGCCTTTTCGACCTTTTCACCGAGGTAGGATTCAGCGGTTTCCTTCATCTTCTGAAGGATCATCGCGGAAACCTGAGCCGGGGAATAGTTCTTGTCGTGTGCCTTGACCCATGCGTCGCCGTTATCGCCCTTGACGATATCGAACGGAACAAGGCCCTTGTCCTTCTCGACCGTCGGGTCTTCGAAGCGGCGGCCGATCAGGCGCTTGACTGCAAACAGGGTGTTGGTCGGGTTAGTCACCGCCTGGCGCTTGGCCGGCTGGCCGACGAGACGTTCGCCGTCTTCGGTGAATGCGACCATGGAGGGCGTGGTGCGCGCGCCTTCGGCGTTCTCGATGACCTTCGCATCCTTGCCATCCATGATGGCAACGCAGGAGTTGGTGGTACCGAGGTCGATGCCAATTACTTTAGCCATATCTTCTCTCTCCTTTAAGCGAACCGTCGGGACCCCGAAAGGCATTCCACTGACAGTTCCTCGACTGGGATGGTCTTTTGAATTCCTTGGCAGCCAGTGCTGCCGTCATGCGGCGTATATAAGGACGGGTTTTTCCGACTGCAAGGCAGGAAATCGCCAGCCTTCCGGCAAAAAGCGCGATTCGTCTGCTGACGCATGCAAGCATGCCGCCGGAGACATTACTGGCCCATGATTACGTCAAGCAATGTGGTCCTGCGAGCTTGCTGCGGCTGGTAGACATGGCCGCCGTCAGCGCCGACATCTCCGGGAGGCACAGGGCCGCCGCCAACGCTTCCGGGCGGTAAGGGAGCCTGCGAATCATACGGGCCTTTATACTGGCGATAATCGCGGTAGCCGCCGGCCTGTTCGGCGTCGGTATTGCCGCGATATTGGCGCTGCTGCCGATTGTCGTAAACCGTGCCACCATTGCCGTTGTTGCAAATGGCGTTATCGCCATAAGCGCAGGGAATAGCGCCCGGAGGCTGCGGTGAAGCCGACCGATCGAAGTTTCGGGCCGGTGGCAAGGCAGCCTCTGCCTGCGGCTGCACCGGCGGCAGCGGGCGTGAGCGAACGATATCCGAGCCGGCAGGTGCCGGTGGCGCCGGCGGAAAACTGTCAGAGCCCGAATATTCCGGCTGCTCCTGAGAGGCTCCGGGCAGGATACCGGAAATGATGTCGCCGATTGAGGTCGAAGGCGACTGCGGCTGATCGGTTGCGGGCGGCAGCTGAGCGCCGTTGCCGAAACCAAACAAGGGCGTCGGCGTGTATCCCTTCATCGCCACAGTCATATATTCCTTCCAGGCCTTGGCAGGCAACGTGCCGCCGGTAACCCTCTTCATGTAGCTGCCGTCGTCATTGCCGAACCACACACCGGTCGTCAGAATGCTGGTAAAGCCGACAAAAAGCGCATCTCGGGAATTCTGCGTCGTCCCCGATTTTCCGGCCGCCTGCCAGCCGTCAAGCCGTGCCGCCCTGCCGGTACCCTCGCGAATGACACCGGACATCATGCCGTTCATCGTGGCGGCGATGGGCTCGCTCAAGACACGCGGCGGATTGCTGTAATCGGCCTCGTACAGAACCTTGCCATCCGGATCGGTGATGCGTTTGACGATGTGCGGCGTCGCCTTGTAGCCGCCGTTCATGAAAGCTGCGTAAGATGACGTCAGCTCCACCAGCGAAACTTCCGAAGTACCAAGTGCAATCGAGGCATTTGGCTGGATATCGGAATCAACGCCGAGTCGATGCGCCATCGAGACCACTTTTTCCGGTCCCACGGCCATGACCAGCTGTGCCGCAACCGTGTTCAGCGAATGTGTCAGGGCATAAGAGAGCGGAACCGGACCTTTATATTCCTTCTCATAGTTTTCCGGCGTCCAGTTACCGATCTTCACCGGCGCGTCGTTGACGATCGTGTCGGGACCGTAACCGGCTTCGAGTGCGGAGGCATAAACAAACGGCTTGAATGCCGATCCCGGCTGACGCTTGGCCTTGAAGGCACGATTGAACTGGCTCTGGACATAATCACGCCCGCCGACAACGGCGCGGATCGCTCCCGTCGCGTCAACCGAAACCAGCGCAGCCTGGGAGGCGTTCAGCTTGCCTCCTTCCTTTTTCAGGATGTCGTTCAGCGATTTGTCGGCCGCTTCTTCAAGCTTGAGGTCGATCGTCGTTTCAACGGTGACATCAACCTTCGGCTCGCCGATCAGGCTTTTAACCTCGTCCACGACCATATCGGCGGCATAATGCTGCGGGCCGGACCAGTAGCTCTTTGCATTGGAAGGCGGCTGCGCCATCGCCTTGTTGAAATCGCTGTCGGTTATGTAGCCTTCTTCGCGCATCGTACCGAGGACGACCTGAGCACGCTCTTCGGCCGCTTTCGGATCGCGGGCCGGAGAGAGCCTTGAAGGTGCCTTCAGAAGGCCGGCGAGCGTCGCCGCTTCACCGAGGTTCACATCGCGGGCAGACTTGTTGAAATAACGCCTTGATGCCGCCTCGACGCCATAGGCACCAGAACCGAAGAAAACCCGGTTAAGGTACATGGCGAGGATCTGGTCCTTGGTGAACTTGTGCTCCAGCCAGAAAGACAGAAGCACTTCCTGGATTTTTCGCTCGAAAGTGCGATCCGGGGAGAGAAACAGGTTCTTTGCCAGCTGCTGGGTAATCGTCGAGCCACCCTGGATCGGTTGACCGGTCAGGTTATTGACGAAGGCACGCGCAAGACCCAACGGGTCAATGCCGAAATGTGAATAGAAACGCCGATCCTCGATCGAAATCACCGCCTGAGGCAGGTAGGGCGACATCTCTTCCAGCGCCAAGGCCTCGCCGCCGGTTGCGCCGCGATTGGCAATGACGGAACCGTCGATCGCAGTGATCTTCATGTTCGGCGGACGATCGGGAATCGACCAGCTGCTGGCCGCAGGCATTTGCGCGCCGTAATAAAGCACAAGGCCACCTATGCCGATTGCACTCCAGATACCGAGAACGACACACCAGTAGATCAGCCTGCGCAACGGAGCGAATAATCCGCCACCGGCAGAACCGCTGCCGCGGCGAGATCCAGATTTTGCGGCTCCCCGTTTTTGGCGACGGGCGGTGTCGACCTTCGCATCAGACTTGGGCGCACGTTTAGACGCCTTGCGATGACCGACAATGCGATCGTCAGCCTCAAGGCGAAATTCGTCCTGATCTTCGTCGTGCGATGCTTCGAAGGAAGGTTCGACGCGCTTGTCTGATTTGCCTCTGGCTACCATGCGAGCCGGCGGTCTCCCGTCTTATGCCTGCGAAAAACAGCAGGCCTTTTGCCATCAGGTTTCCGCTGGACTCTAAATGCGGCGATTTAAGGAGGGGTAAAAGGCAAACAGAACCTGAAGAAGATAGCTAGATGTTCAGCCAACTGTTTCGAGACGTGGCTTTCTACCTTGAAAACCACGGCTTTCCAGAGAATTCCGGATTTGGTAATATCAGGGGCTACTGAAGTTATGCGTCAGGCAGATAAAGGGAAGAATTCCGGACTGCCGCGTTCAGCGCTCGGGGAGGGAGCCATGAACAAAATCTTCGAGGCCGTCGTTCGGAACGGCGACCAGCGAGTGCCAGTAGCACTCGTCAATCTCAAACAGGCCTTGGAAATGTCCGAGAAACTCGTCTTCGAGTTCAGCCATCCTGAACACGAAGCGGGCAAGACGGATATCTTTGTCGGCCGAGAGGTCTTGCAGAAGCTGATGTGACTGTGTCCTACGACGTTGCGTGTCGATTACACAAGGCTTACGCGTATTCGTGATTTGGGCAGCTGGAGATTACTTGTTATCCTCCTCAGCGCAACAAGCGAAAGGAGAATGGACATGAAGACATTTCTCGTCGTCGCTGCCGTCATGGGCCTCACGTCATCCGCAGCACTTGCGGATTGTGCCGGTCATAAAGTGACGGCTTCCAATGCGGTGGACAAGGAAATCACCACCGCAAGCATTGCTTCCACTGCAGTGCAGCAGGAGATGAAGCAGGCGGGGCAACCAAGCGACCCTGCCGCTGATAGCCAGAAAGCCACTCAATAACCGATGCCCTGCGCCGGGCATTTGTCCGGCGCAGCAAGCCGCAATAGAGCTGGAACCTAGTCAGCCGATCTCCGTTGGGTTCTATGAAATCCAGAAAAGGAGGTTGTGATGCCGAACAGAGATCCGATCCCCAATCCGACGGCAGATACGCCACGGGGGCCAACACCTACCGGGGGAGTGCCGGACAGGATCCAGGAAAAGCCACCCCTGACACCTGCGCAGGACAAGGGCGACAACAAGAACCCCCAGGATCCTGTGCTTGATCCGGCTCTGTTGCCGACAGGTGATCCGGCTGGCATGGCCTAAATTGGTTTCAGGCCTTTCGGGCGGCAGCGCTGTATTGCGCCGCCCGAACCCGATTACATATCGCGATAGAAAACAGGCAGCGTTTTCTAGCCCCCAAATCGTACCCGCGCTAACTTGTTGTTGCCATTTTATCAACCGGATATCAGATTGCCGCCCGGGTAAGGACATTTCGCTGACACAGGCTTGCAATTCGCAGGGCTGTGCTCGTGCTTTTTGACCTGCCCAGGCAAAGTCGGGAACTGACTTGTCTGCCATTGGGTCCCAACCGCGACGCGAGGGTTTGATGCCGACTCAGTTGATCCGAAATCCGGTTAATCCGGAACAGCTCACCCTTGTACAGCAAGTCTTTGATGAAACATGCGCTGAGCATGGCATCGACAAGGCGAGCGCTGATGGTGAAGCACTCGCACTGATTCTGGTGAACTCGCTTCAGAAAGGTTCCGCTGAAAAAGAGCAGTTGGAAGCTCTGGCCGGCGCGTTGATACAAACGCGCTGATTGCAGTCTGTCCCAATTCTTGCGCGGTATTTTGACGGACCACGGAACCTAATCGTCGCGTCGAAAGTTGAACGGTCTCCAAGATCAAGATGATGGAGGCCGGAATGGCAGAGTCAGTCAAAAGCTTTACCCGCGAAAACGCTATCGCTTCATTCGATCATCAGCCGAGCGACAGCGCAATCGCCGAAGAGATTCAGGGCCTGCGTTCCGAGATATCCAGGTTGCGTGCCCTTATGTCGGAAAAGACTGGCGAGGTTTACGAGCGCGTTGCAGATCGTGCCAGCAGTGCGGCAAATTATGTCTCTTCGGAAGCCAACTCGGTAGCAGGTACGATCAAAGAACACCCAGCGGCGACTACAACGCTATTCACCCTTATCGGTGCGGTAGGATTTGCAATCGGTTATGCCGTCGCTTCGGCCTCTGCGGAAAGCAAGCAGGCATGGTACCAGCGCTATCTGGGCGACCGCTTCTGATTGCCTTCACAGCGATGATATTTCACTAGCCGCAACGACATCTTGGGCGACGTCGATCCAGACGGCGCCCGTCAACTCGACCATTTGGACGGGATCGATCCGAACTGCCGAATTGGTAGCACCGGCAGCTGGCACGACTTCGTCGAAGCGCTTGAGAGAGATGTCGCAATACACCGATAGCGGCGAAGCCAATCCGAAGGGGCACACACCGCCGACCGGGTGGCCGGTAATTTCAACAACCTCTTCCCCACCGAGCATGCGTGGCTTGGTACCGAAGCGGGAACGGAACTTCTTGTTGTCCAAGCGAGCAGTGCCAGCCATTACTACGATCATGGTTTCCTCGCCAGCGCGCAAACATATGCTTTTGGCAATCTGATCCGGCTCTACCCCGTGTGCGGCAGCAGCCAGAGGAACCGTCGCGGAACTGGCTTCGGTAACGATTACTTTGATGTTTGGCGCGCGCTCGGCGAGAAAGGCTTGGACCGACAGGAGACTCATGTCGCGAACATTGCGCATGAATCGTTCTTAGGCAAGCCGTATGCAGCCATGCACGACGCGCAATACTGCGGTGCGTAATCATGACTGTTTTTTAGGCTCGCCTCCTGTATAGTCAAATCATCGACGGACGCACTCCTCCTCCCAGTGTCCTCGATGGGACCAGCAACACCTCCTCCTCCCGGTTGTTGGTCAGTTTCAGAAACCCGGCGCACCTCCTCCCGCGCCGGGTTTTCTGTATTTAATGCCTTTATCACAGCGATCTAGAGCACGACCTAGCACTTTCAATGCTGGTTTCTAGCCATCAAGCCGTTGATATATATAGACCTTTGCAATTACCCTTAAAGATTGCAGTATCGACCCGATACGTACCCGCAGCATCGCATCAATCTTGACGAACATTGGGGCAAGCCCTAAGTGCGTATGATCGAAATTTGTCTGATGGCCAGCACCGGGCTACTGCCACGCTTGCGACGTTCTACTCTGCAAAGTTCGAAGTTCAATCTGTTCCTTCCGGTTTCCGGGAGGGGCTGTCGGTCATTGCAAAGAAAGGCATCGATATGGCGACGGGTACAGTTAAGTGGTTCAATGCGACCAAGGGTTACGGCTTCATTTCTCCTGATGATGGCGGTGCGGACGTTTTCGTTCACATTTCCGCTGTTGAGCGTGCAGGCCTCGGCCAGCTTCAGGACGGCCAGAAGCTCTCCTTCGAGCTGGTAACGGACCGCCGTTCCGGCAAGGTTGCAGCTGACCAGCTGCAGGCTGCCTAATAAAGCTTTGCTCGCGGCGACCCGGTCGCCGCGAGCTTCCAGATCACCGTCACTTATCGGTCCCGGCGACGTCTTGAAACGACCTGAGCGCCATCCCATTTAAAATCCAACAGCATTTCCGACAAATACTGGAGCGAATGCGGTCAACCGTGCCATTTCGAAACGGGCAATGGATTTACTTAACGATCGATTAACCTGTTTCAGAGATGATGAGTGCCACAGAGCTGCGCGGTCATAACGATCAGAAACGCAGCCGAGACGGAATGCTTGACCCGTTTGACGTGACCACGGATGTACTGGCGCAATGAACGGGATTGGAAAGGTCGGGCTTGCCCGGCCTTTTTGTTTTCCTATCCCCGTTAGCCTAGCAAATATTCCCGATCATCCTCTCCACTTATGATTCGCCGCCCTAAATCCATCCTTCGGCTTGCCATGCAATGAAGGATAAAAACGAGAATGGCTGAAGGCAAACATCACTGGCTGCGCAAGGACGACGCCGAATCGACCAAGGCGAGCTTTCCCGAACTGTTTTTCGACCTTGTTTTTGTCTTCGCGCTGATCCAGCTGTCACAGACGCTGGCATCGGATTTCTCCTTTGGGATTGCATTCGATGCCCTGATCTTCATTTTCGCACTCTGGTGGGTGTGGATCCACACGACATGGGTGACCAACCTGCTCGATGCCGAAGTCGTGCCGGTGAGATTGCTTCTGTTTTGGCTGATGTTTCTCGGTATCGTACTGGCGATTGCCCTTCCCAAAGCCTTTGGTGAGGCGGGGCTGGTCTTCGCACTGGCCTATGCGGCGATGCAGCTCAGCCGTTCGTTGTTCGCGCTCTATGCATTCAAAGGGACCGACGCCAGGTCGTTCATGACATTCGCGCGCATCACGATGTGGCTGCTCGTCTCCAGCGCTTTCTGGGTCGCTGGCGGTCTCGTCAGTCCGGAAAGCCGCGCCGTGTTCTGGATCGCAGCACTGGCAATCGAATATTCGGCACCCCTCGTTCGCTACTGGACGCCGGGGATCGGCGCCTCGCCTGCCGAAACACTTGATGTAAACGGCGAACACCTCGCCGAACGATGCGCCCTTTTTGTCATTATCGCACTCGGCGAAACGATCATCACCACCGGCAAGACCGCCTCTGACCACGCCGATGAGGGCAGCATCATCTTTTTGGTTCTCGTCCTGGCATTCCTGACAACCGTTTTGATGTGGTGGATTTATTTCCACGACGGACAGGAACGCGCCGCCGACACGGCGGAAGATGCGACCGAGCCGCAAAACACAGCCGACCATCTTTTCACCTACGGGCACCTACCGATCGTAGCAGGCATTATCCTGACCGCGGTGGGAGAGGATTTCACGCTCACGCATCCTCACAACCAGAGTGATCAGGCCAACGCGCTGGCAATTCTCGGCGGCCCGCTGCTGTTTCTTGCCGGCACTCTATGGATGAAGACGGTATCGTCCCGCAGCGTGCCGTGGTCACATTGCACCGGGATCTCAGCCATTCTCGCGGGGTTCATTTTTGTTCCCTACGCAGAAAATTTCCTGCTGCAGCTTATGGCGGCCGCCATTCTTCTTGCTGTAGCCCTCTGGGAATATATAGCGCTTAGGCGATTTCGCCGTGCGTCTGCTTAAAGTTTTCCGCCTTTCGTCGAAATACGAAACCAATCCGTCTATTTGTTTGCAAGCGGTTGGGGACGCAGGGCCGGTCCGCGTTTGCCGGAGTTGCTCTGATCAGTAATGCGGAGGCCTCGTTACTGGTGCCGCCTCGCGGGTCGATTCCTCCAGTGTCAGAAATCGTTCGGTCAACCGATCGAGTTTGGCACGGGTCTGCTCAACCACTTTCCATTGCTCGGCAAGTTGGTCGGACAGTTCATCGATCACCTTGGCCTGATGGGCAGCGAGTTCTTCCAGCTGCACCAGTCTCGTCTCGTCGCTCACGGCGGCAATCCTCTCATCTTCCAACCTGTCTAGTCGGGGATGTAGAGGATGCCTGTGACGCGGTCCAGCCTTCGATCAGGCACGGAGCCTGGGACGCTCCTGATAAACACTTGCCGAACCGCTCGTTCTGAAACGCGTCACCAGCGCCGCAAGACTGCCGCTGATGCCGACAAGGCTCTGGGCTGCGGCATTCGTTTCTTCCATCAGCGCAGCATTCTGCTGGGTGATCTGGTCCATGCTGCGGACGGACGCATTGATCTGATCGATGCCGGATGCCTGCTCCTGTGCCGAATGGGCGATCAGGGTTATATGTTCGTCGATCGCCTTCACCCGCGTGCCGATGCCGGTCAGCGCTTCACCGGCCCGGTTGACGAGACCGACGCCGCGCTGCACGTCGCCGGCGGAGCGATCGATCAGTTCCTTGATTTCCTTTGCGGCCGCTGCCGATCTTTGTGCCAGTTCACGCACTTCCTGGGCAACGACAGCAAAGCCCTTGCCCTGCTCACCTGCACGCGCCGCTTCGACACCAGCATTCAGCGCCAGCAGGTTCGTCTGGAATGCGATCTCGTCAATTGCACCGATGATCTGGGTCATTTTCTGGGATGATTCCGCGATATCGTCCATGGCGGAGATCGCCTGATGGACAACCTCTCCGTTTCTCTGCGTCTCTACGGCCGATTCGCGGATGATGGACTGCACCTCCTGCGTTCGCTTGGCCGCCTGACCGGACAGTGCTGTAATCTGCTCAAGCGCTGCTGCGGTCTCCTCGAGCGACGCAGCCTGCTGTTCGGTGCGCTTTGCCATGTTGTCCGCCGCAGTTGAGATATCGCCAACTTCTGCACGAACCTGACCGACAGACTGATTGATTTCTCCCATAGCCGCATCCAGTGCAGCAACTGAGGAATTGTAATTCGCCTTGAGGGTATGGAAATTCGGCGCGAGTTCCTGATCAAGCTCTGCCGTGAGATCACCACCGGCAAGACCCTTCAGCGCCTGCCCCAACGCCTCGAGAGCGCCATCTTGCTCCTGCTTGGCCGCAACGCGTTCGGCCTCCACCTTGCGCCGACCGTCTTCCAGCGCTTCCAGATAGACCGAGATCGCATAGTCCATGTCGACCATCGCCGCCTTGACCACTGCCGAAAGGTGATCTGCCAGGACACCGGCCTTCTTGTCGAGGAAGAACCCCTTCATCTCCTTGGCAATAACGGCACGGATGATGCCGTCGAGAATGAGTGCATAACCACCGATATACCAGCGCGGCTCAAGGCCAAGCCGGGCATGCGTCTTGCCGATAGCGGAAACCGCATCGACATAATCGCCATCATACCGGCCGGACGAGATGACGTCCCAATGGCTCGCCTGGCGTTCTTTCGCATGCGCGATGTGAGCGTCGCTGGAAAAGAATTTCGCGGTATGCGGATGCGCCTTGGCTTTCTGATAGAAAGCGTCAAGAGCCGGGCCAACGGCGCTTGTGACTACCGGTTGGACATTCGCGAGGTGGCGGCGCTCAATCTCTCCGAGCCCGACGAAATTCAGGCGCTCTGCAAGAACGGCCTTCTGGTCTTGATTTCTCATTTTGCCCCCGGTCCCATGTTGAGCCGTTTTGCGGATTGCACGCGGCATCACTCTAAAATGAAGTCTACCCGCGAAAGTTTAATTCACTATTATCCAATCACCCTAAGCTTTTATTAATCATAACTTGTTGCCGATATACTAACGGACGACGAATTGAGACTTCAGTCACGCAGGGCGGTTCACTGGCTCGATCAACCCAATCGCTTGCGTTCTGCCGTGCAAATCCTTAGCTCCTGTGCAACAGGCAAACCGCGATTCTCCATGGCGCAAAAGACTTCGATCTCACGACTCAAGCTTACCGACTTCCGCAATTACGCGGCGGCTTCGCTTGTGCTCGACAACAGGCATGTGGTGCTGACGGGAGAAAACGGTGCCGGCAAGACCAACCTGATGGAGGCAATATCCTTCCTTTCACCGGGGCGAGGTTTCAGGCGCGCCGTACTGACCGACGTGACGCGGGTGGGTGCCGAGGGCGGCTTTGCGATATTCGTCGATCTCGACGGAATGCAGGGCGAGGTTGCAATCGGCACGGGAACCGAGCCCGGCGACGGCGAGAGTGTCAGCCGCAAGCTCAGGATCAACAGCACGCCGGCTAAATCCACCGAGGAGCTTTCCGACCATCTGAACGTGTTGTGGCTGACGCCGTCGATGGATGGGCTGTTTACCGGCTCGTCATCGGACCGGCGGCGCTTTCTCGACCGGCTTGTGCTTTCACTCGATCCCACTCACGCTCGAAGGGCAAGCGACTTCGAGCGTGCCATGCGCAGCCGTAACAGGCTTCTCTCAGAGGGCCGCTTCGATCCCGCATGGCTGACGGCAATCGAAACGCAGATGGCCGAACTCGGGATAGCCATGGCTGCCGCACGGCATGAAATGTTGGGTCTGCTCCAGTCTCTCTCGGTCAATTCCGCCGAGACACCGTTTCCGACACCGGCACTGGCACTCGAAGGTTTCATGGATGGCGGCATGGATCGCCCGGCGGCCGATCTGGAAGAGGATTATCTTATCGCCCTGCGCAACGGACGCGGGCGTGACGCGGCCGCGGGCCGTACACTCGAAGGCCCGCACCGCGTCGATCTTCTTGTGCGCCATCAGGAGAAGAATATCGAGGCTTCGCGATGCTCGACCGGAGAGCAGAAGGCATTGCTGATCGGGCTCATTCTAGCCCATGCCCGATTAACTGCGGATATGACCGGTTTCGCACCGATACTGTTGCTCGACGAAATCGCCGCGCATCTCGACGAGGGGCGGCGTGCGACATTGTTCGATCTGGTAGACGGGCTCGGCGGCCAGGCCTTCATGACCGGCACCGACCACTCGATGTTTGCAGCGCTCGGAGACCGCGCACAGTTCTTTACGGTGAGCCATGGAAGCGTGACGCCGGGAAAAGCCTGACGATAGATGCTTAACCGGAAGAGATGGTGGTGATATGAAATCGATCATGGAAAACCAGGCTTCGCAACCGCCGGAGACGGCACTCACCCCGGACGAGATCGAGCGGTACAAACGCCATATCCTGCTGCCGGAAATCGGCGGAACCGGCCAACAGAAGCTGAAAGCCGGCCGTGTTCTGGTGATCGGGGCCGGCGGACTTGGCGCCCCCGTGCTGGAATATCTCGCCGCAGCCGGTATCGGCACGATCGGCATCGCCGATGACGACCGGGTGTCGCTTTCCAATCTGCAACGCCAGGTGATCCATGATTCCGGCACGATCGGCGAGATGAAGACCAAGAGCGCGCGCGACAAGATAGCCCGCCTCAATCCGCATGTCCGGGTCGTCGATTTCGAGGAACGGTTTTCGCTTGAATGGGCGAGGCTGCATCTGCCGCGCTTCGATCTTCTTGTCGATGGCTCCGACAATTTCGATACGCGCTATGCTGCGGCAGATGCGGCAGAGATGGCGAAGATCCCGCTGGTCACCGGCGCCGTCGGACGCTTCGACGGTTCCGTCACGGCGCTCAAGCCCTATGAGAGCAATGCAGACGGCTTGCTCAACCCGAGCTATCGCGACCTGTTTCCTGAAAAGCCGCCGGAGGGCCTGATCCCGGCCTGCGCCGAGACCGGCGTCGTTGGTGCCCTGACCGGCGTCATCGGTACGCTGATGGCGATGGAGGTCATCAAGCTGATCACTGGCATCGGCGAACCGCTGATCGGCCGACTGATGCTCTACGATGCGCTTTCGGCGCGGTTCGACACGATCAGATACAAACGCAGAAAGAGGTCGTAGGCAGAATGATCGCCATTACCAGAATCGACAACGGCTTTGGCCGCTGGGACGAATTGCTCGCGCTTATTCTCTCGTCCTTTTCCTATATGGACGAGATCATCGATCCGCCTTCCTCGGCACACCGGCTGACACTTGCCTCACTCGCGCAAAAGGCCACGAGCGAGATTGCTTTCGCCGCACTGGAGGAAGACCGTCTGGTCGGTTGCGTGTTCCTGAAACCCGAAACCGATTGCCTTTATGTCGGGAAACTCGCGGTCGCGCCGGGCCAGCAAGGCAAGGGTGTCGGCCGCCGGCTGCTGAAGGTTGCGCACGATACTGCGCATGAGCTGAATCTGCCGGCGCTCAGGCTGGAAACGCGCATCGAGCTTGTCGGCAACCACACGACCTTCGGCCGCTGGGGATTTCAGAAAACGGCCGAGAAATCCCATCCGGGCTTTGACCGGATCACCTTCATCGAAATGCGCAAGCAGCTCGAGCCGGCCCCCGCCTGAATTCAATTCCGGCCGGGCAGAACACGGTTCGGCGGACGGTGGCCGTCGAAAAAGGCTCGGATATTGATGATGACCTTATCGCCCATGTCGATCCGGCCCTCGATCGTGGCCGAACCCATATGGGGCAACAGAACGACCTTGCCTTCATTCGCAAGCTTGACGAGTTTCGGGTTGATCGCCGGCTCGTTCTGATAGACGTCGAGACCGGCACCGGCGATCTTGCCTTCACGCAGAAGCTTGATCATCGCCATCTCGTCGATGATGTCGCCACGCGCCGTGTTGACGATGATCGCCGTCGGCTGCATCAGCGCCAGACGCCGGGCTGACACAAGATGAAAGGTTCCGGGCGTCGATGGGCAATTCACCGAAACGATATCGACGCGGGCCAGCATCTGATCGAGGCTGTCCCAATAGGTCGCCTCCAGTTCGCTCTCGGTCGCCTGATTGACCGGCTTGCGGTTGTGATAGTGGATGGAAAGACCGAAAGCCTTGGCGCGTCTTGCGACCGCAGTGCCAATCCGACCCATCCCTATAATACCGATCCGTTTGCCCCAGATCCGGCGTCCGAGCATCCAGGTCGGACTCCAGCCGGCCCAATCGCCGGGATTGTCGGTCAGAATACGCGAGCCTTCAGCAAGGCGACGGTTGACGGCGAGGATGAGCGCCATCGTCATGTCCGCCGTGTCCTCTGTCAGGACGTTCGGCGTGTTGGTGACGGTAATGCCCTTCTCAGCCGCCGCATCGACATCGATGTGATCCGTACCGTTGGAAAAACCGGCAATAAGCTTCAGTTGCGGGCCTGCTGAGGCCAGAAGCTCGGCATCGATCTTGTCCGCGATTGTCGGTACAAGTACGTCGACACTCGCCATCGCAGCCGCAAGTTCTTCGCGTGAACGCGGCCGGTCATCGATGTTGAGCTCGGCGTCGAAGAGTTCGCGCATGCGCGTCTCGACGGCGTCCGGCAGCTTGCGCGTGATATAAACCCTGGGTCTTTTCTTCGCAGTCATCGCTCCGCCACCGCAATTTTAGCAGGTCATTAACCAAGTCGCGCGATAGTCGATCCTATCCTTGGGCGTTCTAGCAGACCCACCGGCGAAGACAAACAAAACCTCGCAAACGGGCCATGAAGCACATCCGCGGATCGTCAGTCAGGATCCACACAATGCGCCGCCTCATTATCATCATCGTAGCCATCTGCTTTCCCCTGATCGCAACGCTTTCCGCCATCGTCCCAGTCTATGCACAGGGTGCTGCGAAAGGTGCGAGCGGCCTGCCGCTACCGCGTTTTGCCAGCCTGAAATCAAAGAAAGTCAATATCCGTATCGGGCCGAGCACCGACTATGCGGTTTCATGGATGTACATGAAGGCAGGTACGCCCATGGAAATCATCCAGGAATACGACAACTGGCGGCGCGTGCGTGACGCCGAGGGAACCGAGGGCTGGGTGAACCAGGCGCTGCTTTCGGGCGAGCGTACGGCCGTCGCGGCTCCATGGATGCGCGGCAAGGGCCAAGACATCTATGTCAACATGCGCCGCGACCCGCAAAGCTCGGCCGCAATCACCGCCAAGCTTCAGCCGGGCGTTCAGCTTACCATCAAGGAATGCAACGGTGACTGGTGCCAGGCGGAAACCGGTGGTGCCGAGGGCTGGGTAGCCCAGGGCGAAGTCTGGGGCGTTTACCCGGGCGAAGCCTTTAAATAAGGCCTGCCTCGGCTGCCGCTTGTTTCAGCGATACCAGCGGACGTGGGCCGATCTGCTGGATAACTTCGGCTGCAGCGAGGCAACCGAGCTTGCCGCAATCTTCCAGCGAACGACCCTGCGTGTAGCCATAAAGGAAGCCGGAGGCGAAGAGATCACCGGCGCCAGTCGTATCGACCAGTTCGTCGATTGCATAGGCATCGATGTTTACCCGCTCACTACCGCGAACGATGACGGCGCCCTCTTCGCTGAGCGTGACCGCGGCCAGCTTGCAGTCTGCGGCGATCTTGCCGAGAGCCAGTTCGAAGTCTTCCGTCTCGTAGAGCGACAGCAGTTCGTGCTTGTTGGCAAAGACGATATCGACTGTGCCGGACGTCATCAAATCGAGGAATTCCGAGCGGTAGCGCCCAACACAGAAGGGGTCGGAGAGCGTCATGGACACTTCACGGCCATGCGCGTGGGCAATGCGAGCTGCCTCGCGAATAGCATCCTTGGCACGCGGCGGATCCCAGAGATAACCCTCGAAATAGGTGACCTTGGCTTCGGCGACGACTTCTTCCTCTACATGCTCTGGCCCAAGTTCGACGCAGGCGCCGAGATAGGTGTTCATCGAACGCTCGCCATCGGGCGTGACGAAGATCATCGAACGAGCCGTGGGGGGATGAAGACCATCCGGCTTTGTCTGGTAATGAACGCCCTGCGCGCGGATGTCGTGCTGGAAAATCTGGCCCAGCTGATCCTCGGCAACTTTGCCGAAATAGGCGGCCTTGCCCCCGAAACCGGCAATGCCGGCAGCAGTATTGCCGGCCGAACCACCGGATGCCTCTACCGCAGGTCCCATCTTTGAATAAAGAAATTCGGCACGCTCGGCATCGATAAGGTTCATGGCGCCCTTGATGATCGCATTGTCTTCAAGAAACGAATCCTCGCAACGGGCGAGGATATCGACGATGGCGTTGCCGATGGTCAGCACGTCGAACTTTGGCATTCACTCTTCATCCTTTTGCGTTCAAGCTGCGCCATGGGTAGTGGCCTTTTCCGGCCAAGGGAAGAACAAATGTTCTTGCATCCATTCCATCCGTGCATCGAGTTGGTTCAGGTTTATCATCTGTCATCTGGCCGTCACGGTTTTCGCATATGTTGATCCCGTCCGGTAAGGTTGGCTGCCACGGATGTACTGGCGGCTGACTGCCGGATTTTTCATTCCATTATAGATCTGGATCGGAGCACGGTTGCATATATGCATTTGTTGCTCGGAAGCTTATGCGCTAGACGCATAGGATCGGAATATTCCAAGGTCCTACCGTGTCGCTCGTCCTCGCCAATGTCTTCCCGGTCTTCATTCTCATTCTGCTCGGCTGGCTGATCGCCAAATCCGGCCTTCTCAAAGCGGAGACCGGCGATGCGCTGGGCGAATTTGTCTTCAAGATCGCCGTTCCCATGCTGATCTTCCGCACGCTAGCAACCGCGCATTTCGAAGGCGTTTCTCCCTTCAGACTGTGGACCGCCTATTTTATAGGTGTCGCGATCACCTGGACCATCGGGGCTTTTATGGCAAAACGCGCCTTCGGGCGGGACGCCAAAGTTGCCGTGATTGCAGGCATGTCGGCAAGCTTCGCCAATAATGTCTTCATCGGCCTTCCGTTGGTCGATCATATCGTCGGACAGGATGGGCTTGTTGCCATCTCCATCCTTCTCGCAATCCATCTGCCGATCATGATGATTGTCGGTACGGTGCTTATGGAAAGCGCCTCAGCCAAGGTAGATGGCACGGCTGCCCGCGGTATTGTCGCCGTACTCAAGCAGGTAGGGACAAACCTTGCGCGCAATCCGCTCGTCATCGCCTTGACACTCGGACTTGCCTTCAATCTTTCCGGCCTGTCAATGAACGCACCAGTTGCCCTGGTCGTCGACCAGATTGCCGGCTCTGCCAGCCCGGCCGCACTGATTTCGATCGGGATGGCGCTGACGCGTTATCCGATCAAGGGCGATCTGGGGCTCTCTTCTACCGCGGCCGTGCTCAAGCTATTCCTGATGCCGGCGTCCGTATTTGCGGCCTGCCAGCTACTGAACCTACGGCCGGACTGGACCGCTGCGCTGGTTCTGACCTCTTCCGTTCCGACAGGCATCAATGCCTGGCTGATTGCACAGCGTTTCCGCTCCAGCCAGAGCCTTGCCGCTTCCGTCATCAGCATCACAACCGCTTTCGGTGTCATCTCCGTCAGCATGTGGGCCTGGCTGCTTTCCTGACCGGAGGCAGAATGCAAAACGCCCGGCTGAGCCGGGCGTTATCTCTTAGGAACTCAAGAAGTAAAATCAGTTCGTAGCTGGTTCCGGTGCGTTCGGATCCGGCAGCGGCGCCGGGCTGTCGGACTGCTCGCGTATATAGGCGAGCAGATTGGCGCGCTCCTTGTCATTCTTGATACCGGCAAAGCCCATGGCCGTGCCCTTTACATAAGCCTTCGGGCCGGCAAGGAAGTGGTTGAGATGATCGAAGGTCCAGGTTTCCTGGCCACCCTTGGAAAAATCCTTCATCCCAGCAGAATAAGAAAAACCCTCGTGCGTGGCGACCGGACGGTTCACAAGACCCCAGAGGTCAGGGCCAACCTTGTTCGGCCCTCCCTTCTCGATGGAGTGACAGCTCTGACACTTCTTGAAAACGGCGGCGCCGGCGGTGGCATCTGCGCTCGCCATGAGCTGGCCAACAGGCACGGCAGCGGGTGCGGCTTCTGCGCCGGCTTTTTCGCCGCCCGATGCTTCCTCCGCTGCGGCAATCGCGAAACCTTCCTTTTCAGGAACGGGAGAGTGAAAAATCCCCTCCGAAGCGATCGAAACCGACATCATCACGAAAACAGTGGCAAGCAACGCACCAACCGACATATTCACGTAGGGGTTCATCCAGAGCTCCTTCCCATCTCGTTGACTACCCTCTGGACCAACTTGCGGTACAAACGGCCATCTTGCAATCGCGCGGAAGCTATGTCTTTTGCCAAATCGTTGCAATTGGAAACAAAACGCGCCGCATGAGACTATTTGACACTCTTGACGCGAGAATAGAAGGCCTTCGATGACACAACCGGCAGCAGAAAAAACACTGGTCCTGATCCCGGCCCGAATGGCCTCGACCCGACTGCCGAACAAGCCGCTCGCCGACATCGCCGGCCTGCCGATGATCGTTCAGGTGGCAAAGCGCGCCGAGGAAGCAAAAGCCGGGCGCGTTGTCGTGGCGGTCGACGATCAGGCCGTGTTCGATGTCGTCAAGGCAGCCGGTTTCGATGTCGTCATGACCCGCCAGGATCACCAGTCCGGCTCGGATCGCATCTACGAGGCGCTGCAGAAGGCCGACCCGGATGGCAAGGCGGAATTCGTCATCAACGTCCAGGGCGACCTGCCGACGATCGAGGCGGACGTGGTACGTGCTTCACTTCGACCGCTTCTCGACAATCCCTCGACCGATATCGCAACTCTGACCGTCGAAATCACCGACGAACACGAGAAAACCAATCCGAATGTGGTGAAGATCGTCGGCTCGCCGATTTCCGAAACCCGCCTGAAGGCCCTCTATTTCACCCGCGCGACCGCTCCTTATGGTGATGGCCCGCTTTACCATCACATCGGCCTTTACACCTATCGCCGCGCGGCTCTGGAAAAATTCGTCGCGCTCGGCCCGTCCCCGTTGGAAATGCGCGAGCGGCTGGAGCAGCTTCGGGCACTCGAGGCCGGCATGCGGATCGATGCCGAAATCGTGCACTCGATCCCGCTGGGCGTCGACACCCCTGCCGACCTTGAGAAAGCCCGTGCAATCCTGACGTCGCGCCAATCCTGAAAAAGAGGCACCCGATGACCACGCTGACCAATCGCATTGCCTTCCAGGGCGACTACGGCGCCAATTCCGACATGGCTTGCCGCGACATGTTTCCCGATATGGAGCCCCTGCCCTGCGCGACTTTCGAAGATGCCTTCCAGGCACTCGAAAGCGGCGAAGCCGATCTGGCGATGATCCCGATCGAGAACACGATTGCCGGGCGCGTGGCGGACATCCACACGCTGCTGCCGGAATCGCGGTTGCATATTATCGGTGAATATTTCATGCCGATCCGCTTCCAGCTGATGGTTCTGCCGGGTGTGAAGCATGACGAGATCCGCACGGTTCACAGCCATATCCATGCACTTGGCCAATGCCGCAAGATCATCCGCTCGAACGGCTGGAAAGCCGTCGTTGCCGGCGATACGGCGGGGGCTGCCAAGATGGTGGCTGAAAAGGGCGATCACTCGATGGCGGCACTTGCGCCACGGCTCGCCGCGGATCTCTACAAGCTCGAAATCCTGGCCGAAAACGTCGAGGATACGGAAAACAACGTAACCCGCTTCGTCGTCCTGTCGCGCGACGAGAAGTGGGTACAACGGAACAATCCGGAAGACGTGATCGTCACGACCTTTGTCTTCAATGTGCGCAACATCCCGGCGGCCCTCTACAAGGCGATGGGCGGTTTTGCGACCAACGGCATCAACATGACGAAGCTCGAAAGCTACCAGCTGGGTGGCAAGTTCGTCGCCACCCAGTTCTATGCCGATATCGAAGGCCATCCGGATGACGCGCCGGTGCGCCGGGCGCTGGAAGAGCTGCGATTCTTCTCCGAAAAGGTCCGCATTCTCGGCAGCTACAAGGGACACCCGATGCGCGGCGCGCTGCAGAAAGCATAAGGCGCTTCAACGCGCCAAGCCAGAACGAGGCATCGGAAGACTAGTAAGGGATTTGCAAAAGGCGGCGTGTTCAACGCCGCCTTTTGTGTTTCAGACCGCTTCGATCCTGGCATAGACGCGCAGGCGATGGCCATCGGGATCGGTCGCGACGAAGGTATAGCCGAAGTCCAGTTCCGCCGGTGTCTGCAGCACGCGCAGGCCCTTCTTCGCCCAATCGCTATAGGTGCGATCGACATCAGCGGTTTTTTCGAGCCGGTAGCAGATTTCCATGGAGCCGCTTCCCGCGGTCACCGCCGGCTGTGCCGTGTGGCGCGACCACAGACCGAGCTTCATGCCGTTGGACAGGATAAACAACGCGAATGTCGGCGAGCTTTCCACTGGTTCGACACCGAGCAGATCGCGGTAAAATGCGGCGCTTACGAACGGATTATCGACGAAAAGAATAGTGAAATCAGGGTGAACCATGTCAGTGCTCCTTGTTGAGACTGACCCGAATCTATCGCATCATGCTGTCAAATTCTGTCAGCAGCCCTAGCCGGGCGCGGAAATGCCTTCTGACCGTCGCCACTCTTTCAGCAGTGCCGGGCGGCGGCGCGGGTAACGCTTTCCTGTCGAGACCGCGGAGACGATGCGGTCCGTGCGGAAATGGCGAAATCCCTGTCGCAGCTCGCACCAGCCGATCATAACCCGCACGCTGTCGAAAAAACCGAGCGCAAAAGGCCAGACGCGGCGCTCGGTCAGTGCACCCTTTTCATCTTCATAGGCGAGGTCGAGCATGTGTTCGGCGCGGATTGCCTTGCGGATCATCGCCAGATCGCTCCTTTCTTCTCTCGCTCGCGGCGCCGCGACGAGCAGAGTGGAATTGTCGATCTCCTCCCTGAGTTCGGCCGGCAGGACTGCGGCGATCTTCTGCAGCGCATCCACGGCACCGGCTGCAAGTATCGGATCGGCCATTTTCGCAACCCAGCGGGAGCCGAGCACGAGAGCCTCGATCTCCTCTTGTGAAAACATCATCGGCGGCAGCATGAAACCAGGTTTCAGGATATAGCCGAGCCCGGCTTCTCCCTCGATCAAGGCCCCTTGCGCCTGAAGGCTGGCGATGTCGCGGTAGAGCGTGCGGAGGCTGACGCCGGTTTCGGCGGCAAGCGTTGCGCCGCTGACCGGCTGCCGATACCGCCGCATGACCTGCAGAAGCACAAGAAGACGTTCCGAACGGGCCACGGTCATCAGCGCCTCCGGTTTCAGGCCTGTTCGCGCAGGCGATGGAGTTCTTATTCAAGCGACGCCGGAAATCTCATCCGGCCAATCGATCCAGTCCTTCATCAGCCGATAGGCGATCGCGCCGCTGGCGGGGCCGAAGGGTTTCAGATCCGGGCCGGCGTCGAGCATGTGCCTGACCTCATCACGGGTGAACCAGCGGACATCCGACATTTCTTGCGGATCAATGGTGATCTCGGTGGAGAGCGCCTCGGAATAACAGCCGATCATCAGCGAGTGCGGCATCGGCCAGGGCTGGGAAGCGTGATACCGCACGCGACCGACCTCGATGCCCGATTCCTCGACCGTCTCGCGGCGAACCGCATGCTCGATCGTTTCGCCGGGTTCGACGAAACCGGCGAGGCAGGAATACATGCCCTCCTGAAAATGATGGCTGCGGCCGAGCAGGCAGCGATCGTTCTCGACATCGACCGTCAGCATGATGACGACCGGATCGGTGCGCGGAAACATCATATGTTCGCACGCCGTGCAGACCCGCTTGTAGCCGCCGATTTTCATTTCAGTCGGCGAGCCGCATTTGCCGCAGAAGCGGTTGGCCTCGTTCCAGGACAAAAGCGAGATCGCCTGGGCGACCTCCCCCTGCAGCTCCGCGTCGATCAGCGCTTCGCGGTAGAGCGCGCGGGCATCCGTGGGCTTGTACTGGCCGGCAAGTTCTTCAGTCGGGACATTGACGGGAATCGCCACGCGCGGCTCACCGTTTTCGCGGTAGCCGAGCAGGATGGCATTGTCGAAATCAGGCTTCAGTTCCGCCAGTTCGTAAGCCGCGAAAAGCGGGTCCAGAACCTGTTCGTCGTGTTTGAGGATGAGCTTTGCACCGGCGAAGGCGAGAATATGGGTCCCCTCGATCGCCAGCGCCTCGCTAACGCAGTCGTCGGCGCGATATTCGCCCCGACGGTCGAGCCTGTTGCCGGAAAAGGCCGTCAGGTTGCCGGGCTCCGGATGGGGCGCATCCGTCTCGAAAAGTTTTCTTGTCATGATACGAGATTTTCCGTCAGGCTTTTGATCAATAATTGCTTGGCTGTATCTTCATAAGGTTCCGCCTGGCCATAACCCCAGATCGGTCCCGGCCAGTTCGGGTCAGGGTCGAACCGTGCGACGATATGCACATGCAGCTGGCGAACGATATTGCCGATCGCAGCCACATTGATCTTTTCGGCCCCTGTCGCCTTTTTCAGCGCGGCCGCCACCATATTGGTCTCGAAGGTCAAAAGCGCCTGGTCGAGCGGCGTCAGCTCGAACAGCTCGCTCACATCATTGCGCTGCGGCACCAGCATGAACCAAGGCCAGCGGCTGTCCTTCATCATCCTGAGCTGACAGAGGCCAAAGCTCTCCACAAGCTCGGTATCCCTGGCAAGCCGTGGATCCAGTTCAAAGACGCTCAAGCGATCCTCCCGGCATTTTCGGTGTTGTGATTTTCGATACTGACAGTTTTTTACAGGGTTGGCTTGCATTTGGAAGCATTATTGCCGATATGTGCGGCGGGAGGTTGGTGGTGGACGAGCCACTCGCCAACCGGGTCAGGTCCGGAAGGAAGCAGCCCTAACGAGCCAGGCACGGGTCGCCGTGCCAGCCTCCCACCTTCTCATCTTGGTCAACGCCCGGTCCGGTCAAGATCGCCTGACTGCCGGAATGGCCCGTACAGGCCCGAGGGCCTATAGTCAGGACCTTATGAGCGACAGCGGGCCGACATCAATCAATCCCTCATCCCCTGCCCCTTCGGGCAGCACGGGATATCGGGTTCTCGCCCGCAAGTATCGGCCGAAGGATTTCTCCGACCTGATGGTCGGCCAGGAACCGATGGTACGGACGCTGACCAATGCGTTCGAGACCGGCCGTATCGCACAGGCCTATATGCTGACCGGTGTCCGCGGTGTCGGCAAGACGACCACCGCACGTATTCTTGCTCGGGGGCTCAACTACAAGACGGCCGAAATCGATCGTCCGACAATCGACCTGCGTGAACCCGGCGAACATTGCCAGGCGATCATGGAAGGCCGGCATGTCGACGTGATCGAGATGGACGCTGCGTCTCATACCGGTATCGACGATATCAGAGAGATCATCGAGCAGGTGCGCTACCGCCCGGTTTCGGCGCGCTACAAGGTCTACATCATCGACGAAGTGCACATGCTCTCGACGCAGGCCTTCAACGGGCTGTTGAAGACGCTCGAAGAGCCGCCGGAACATGTGAAGTTCATCTTCGCGACGACGGAAATCAGAAAAGTTCCGATCACGGTGCTTTCCCGCTGCCAGCGTTTTGATCTGCGCCGTATCAGCGCTGCCGATCTGGTCGGCCTGTTTACCACCATTCTGGAGAAGGAAGGCGTGCCTGCCGAGCAGGAAGCATTGGCGATGATCGCGCGTGCCGCCGAAGGCTCCGCCCGCGACGGCCTTTCGCTGCTCGACCAGTCGATCGCTCACGGCGGCGGCAGCGTGCATGCGGACACCGTGCGCGGCATGCTGGGCCTTGCCGACCGCGCCCGCATCGTCGATCTTTTCGAGCATATCGTGAAGGGCGATATCACGGCTGCACTTTCCGAATTCAACGCCCAATACGAGGCCGGCGCCAATCCGGTCGTCGTCCTGACGGATCTCGCCGATTTCACCCATCTGGTCACCCGGTTCAAATATATTCCCGAAGCTGCCGACGATCCTTCGCTGAGCGAAGTGGAACGCGTGCGCGGCCGGGAGTTTTCCGAAAATGTCGCGGTCAGCGCGCTGTCGCGTATCTGGCAGATGCTGCTCAAGGGCATTCCGGAGGCGGAAGGCTCTTCGCGCCCGGCAGGTGCTGCTGAAATGGTGCTGATCCGGCTGACGCATGCGGCATCGCTCCCCTCCCCCGAGGATGCGGTGCGGCGGCTTGCGGATTTTGCCAATGGCGATGGCCAGCCGATGCCCAATGGCGGCGGTGGAAATGGCGGCGGGCGCGGCCCGCAGATGGCGCAGCAGGCCTCTGTCAACGCTCGTGGCTTTGATGGCGGCCAGCGCGCTCCTTCCGGCGGACCGACGGCCATGCTGCAGGCGGTGCCGAACACGACGCCACGGGAAATGCCCGTCGGCCGCATCGAGGAACGCCCGTCCGAGAGGCCGGAGCCGAAGGTTGCCGTCCGTTCGCTGCACGATGTCGTTGACCTCTGCACCGAGAACCGCGACCCGAGGCTGAAGGCGCTGGTGCGCAATTTCGTCCGGCTGGTGAAGATCGAGCCCGGCCGCCTCGATATCCGCATGACGGATGGCGGTCCCGGCACGCTGCCCGGTGAACTCGGCGTCAAGCTGAAGGAATGGACCGGCATCCACTGGATAGTTACGCTCAGCAAGGACGAAGGCGAGCCGACGCTGGTGGAGGCTGATGCCAGCGCTCGCGAAGCACGGATGACCGATGCGCGCGCCGATCCGGATGTCGCAGCGATCCTGTCGCAATTTCCGGGCGCCAAGATCACCGACGTCAGGATCCGTGTGCTTGAGGAAGACAACGAGGTCGAGGATGCGCCGGCGCCGGCCATCGCAGAATCCGCCGAGGGCGATATCCTGCCCGGCGACGACATCGAGCTTTAAGAGAAGAAGAGGAATTACCGATGCGCGACATCATGGGCATGATGGGCAAGGTCAAGGAAATGCAGGCCAAGATGGAGAAGATGCAGGCGGATATCGCTGCTCTCGAAGTCGAAGGCACGGCTGGCGGTGGTCTCGTGACCGTCAAGATGAACGGCAAGGGCGAAATGCTCGGCCTGAAGATCGATCCTTCGCTGTTCAAGGAAGACGATATCGAGATACTCGAAGATCTGATCGTTGCCGCACACAAGTCGGCCAAGGATCGCGCCGAGCAGATTACCGCCGAAAAGACCAAGGAACTGACCGCCGGCCTGCCGATCCCGCCCGGCATGAAGCTGCCGTTCTGATCCTGTCTCGATAAGGGCGGCTCCGATGACATTGGCTTCCGTGCTTGTATTTGCCGCCGCGCTGTTCGTCGCGGCGGGCTCTCCCGGTCCCAGTATCGCCGCGCTCGTCTCGCGCGTGCTGACAAAGGGCTGGCGCGACGTGCTGCCTTTCCTCATGGCGATGTGGGTCGGCGAGACCGTCTGGCTGTCCTTTGCGGTTGCCGGGCTTTCTGCCATCGCCGAAAGCTTCCAGCCCGTTTTCGTTGCGATCAAGTGGATCGGCGTCGCCTATCTCCTCTATCTCGCCTGGAAAATGTGGTTCGCCCGAACCGATGGCGCTGACGGCGAACTTCCGGAAAGTCGTTCTGCGGCAAGGATGTTCTTCGCCGGACTGACCGTGACGCTCGGAAACCCGAAGATCATGATGTTCTATGTGGCGCTTTTGCCGTCGATCATCGATCTCAACGGCGTCACGCTGGTCGGCTGGCTGGAACTGGTCGCCGCCATGCTCGTCGTGCTCGCCACCGTCGACATCGTCTGGATCACGCTGGCGAACAAGGCGCGGCAATTCCTGAAAAGCCCGCGCGCGCTTAAGGTTGCCAACCGCATTTCGGCCGGCACCATGGCCGGTGCCGCCGCCGCGATCGCGACCCGATAGGATTTTCCGTCAAAAATTGTATCTGACGCCGAGGACATTGGCGTTGGAGCCGCCATGCATGTCGCCAAGCGTACCCCAGGCGCCCGAGCGGTGATGCAGGCGCCAGAAAACTTCAAGCTCGGGACGCGAGACAGTGCTGAAACTCACTTCCGGCCCGAGATAGAAGAGCGTCGAGGCATCGCCATCGCGCGTCTCTTCATTCTTCTTTTCGCGGCCTTTCATCGTCTCGGTCACATGGCTCAGGCCGAAGGTGAAGGACGGGACAATCCGGATCGTGTTGGCGATCTCGATCGCATCGTAGCGGCCGACCACCCCACCCCAGATCTCGGCATTGGTATTGCCGCCGAAGCGCCCGGCGAGACCCGCCTCAAGGCCAAGCTTCACGGATCCGATACTGTAGGGGAAGACCTGATAGCCGATACCGAAGATCGGATGATCCTCGTAGTCGACGCCGAACGGGTTGGCCGACTCGGCCATGTCTCCGTCCACCATGGCGCCACCGAAGGTAAAGAGCGAATGCTCGACCTCTGTGCCCTCGGCCACAGCAACACCTGTCGACACCAGTTGCGCCATCAGTGCGCCGGAAAGAAGCCCGAAGGGGATGCGTCTCAGAAAATCCATAAAAAGCTCCGCATAGCCATCAGTCATGCGGTATAGGGCCTGGCAGTTAAGCGACCACATCACCAAACATCACGGTTTCGTGAAATACTCCGAAGAGCTGGCTGAAGACGGTCCCTCCACCGACTACCGATCGGCGCCGAGAGAAAGCGGCTCCGCTCGGCATCGGAAAGCTTGCGCCCTATCGACGCCAGAAGGTCAGGAACAGGCACGCGTTCGCCGGGATAAAATTCGTGCCGCACATCGCCTCCAGGCTGGAGAGTTCCCGCACTGATAACCCTGCAATAAATACCGGGACGACCTGCCTTCAGAAATGCCCGGGAAAACCCTAAATCGCCCATGCGGGCGGCAAGCGTGTTGCAGGGCGAACGCGGAGAGGTGGCTTCGAGCACGACATCGCCGAGGTGAAACCTGTCCCCCACCGCCACGTCGCGATTGTCGAGACCTTCCATGACAAGGTTTTCGCCGAATGTTCCAAACGGCACATCACGCCGCAACTGCGTCGCCCACCAGTCAAGCGTCAGCGATCCCTCAATCAGGATCGCCTGATCCGGCCCACCGTGATGTTTTTTGTTGCAGACGGCATCTCCAACCAGACCGAGCTCATCGATCAGGACCGGGCCGTTGACCTGTGTCTTGTAGATGCCGGTCTTGTAGCTCTTTCCGGGCAGCCGCCCCGCCTGACCGACGCAGATCGCGAGAAGTTTCATGCAGCCCTGGTCCTTCGGTCTTTCCGTTCAACCGACATATGGGCTAAAGGGAGAACATGGCAAAGCGAGTCACCGGCCCCGAAATCGAAAAACTCATCCAGCTGCTGGCGAAAGTGCCGGGGCTTGGCCCGCGCTCTGCGCGCCGGGCGGCGCTGCATCTGATCAAGAAAAAGGATCAGCTGCTCGGCCCGCTATCGCTTGCGATGGGCGAGGCCTATGACAAGGTGAAGATCTGCTCGCGCTGCGGCAATGTCGATACGTCCGATCCCTGCACCGTCTGCACCGATATCCGTCGCGATCACTCGATGCTGATCATCTGCGAGGATGTTTCCGATCTCTGGGCGCTGGAACGCGCCGGCGCGATGAATGCCGCCTATCACGTTCTTGGTGGCACGCTGTCGCCGCTCGACGGTGTCGGCCCCGACGACCTCAACATCCGTGCGCTCGTCGATCGCGTCAGCGAGGGAACGGTGAAGGAGATCATCATCGCGGTGAATGCGACCGTCGAGGGACAGACGACCGCCCATTACATCACCGACCAGCTGTCCGATTTCAACGTGAAGATAACGCGCTTGGCCCATGGCGTACCGGTCGGCGGCGAACTCGATTATCTCGACGAAGGGACGCTGACGGCGGCACTTCGGGCACGAACGGCGATCTGATCTCAGGAGGAAACGGATGCGGAAGCTCGCCCCCCTCTGGCCTGCCGGCCATCTCCCCCACAAGGGGGGAGATCAGCTGGGCGGGAGCTTACCGACCCAACGCAAAGTGTCTGACGGGAATACAGATTCGTTGTGGGCGAAGGTCCGACCACTTGTGATCTCCCCCCTTGTGGGGGAGATGGCCGGCAGGCCAGAGGGGGGTGTCCGCCGTTACGCCGCAGCTCTACTTCTAGCCCTCACCGCTATCGTTTGCCCCCTCCCCGCATCCGCCCAGAACAAGCCGGATGTCGAACGCCAGTTCCAGCAGTGGATCGCCAAAGACCTTGGCCCTGACGCGCGTAAGGCCGGGATTTCGGACAAGACGCTGAATGCCGCATTCGATGGTTTGAAGCTCAACTGGAGCCTGCCCGATCTTCTCCCACCGGGCTCCAAACCGCCGAAACAACAGGACCAGAGCCAGGCGGAATTTTCCTCCCCCGGCGCCTATTTCAATGAGAATCGGCTTCAGACGCTGGGCTTGGCCGGGCGCGGGCTGGCCCAAACCTATGCCGCCGGTCTGAAGAAGATCGAAGCGGCCTATGGGGTTCCGGGCGAGATCATCATCGCTGTCTGGGGCCGTGAATCCGGTTTTGGAAAAGCGAAACTGCCCTATTCGGCGGTCGAAGTGCTGGCCACCAAGGCCTTCATGTCGACCCGTAAGCCGATGTTCCGCGAAGAACTGATCGCAGCGCTGACCATGATTGAGCGTGGCGATGTGAGTGCGGCGACAATGAAGGGATCATGGGCCGGAGCGCTCGGCCAGCCGCAGTTCATGCCGACGAGCTATCTGAAATATGCCGTCGATTTCGACAAGGACGGCCATCCGGATATCTGGAATTCGGTGCCGGACACGCTCGCCTCCATAGCCAACTATCTGAAGCATGAAGGCTGGCAGCGCGGTCGCGACTGGGGCTTCGAAGTGTCGATTCCCGCCAATGTCTCCTGCGCGCAGGAAGGACCGGATCTTGCAAAGCCGATCTCCGCCTGGGCATCGACCGGGATCACGCGGATTTCCGGCAAGGCGTTTCCGGCTTCGGAACTGAAAGCGCCGGGAATGATGCTTCTGCCGGCCGGGCGGAACGGACCGGAATTCATCGTCACGCCGAATTTCTACGTGCTGAAGGAATATAACAATTCCGACCTCTATGCGCTGTTCATCGGCAATCTGGCCGATCGCATCGCTTACGGTAGCGGGCCGTTCCAGGCCAAATGGGGCGATGTCGGCAAGATGCTGCGCTCCGATGTGCTTGCGATGCAGAAGGCACTGGTCGCCAAGGGTTATGACGTCGGCAATGTCGATGGATTGCCAGGCTTCAAGACCCGCCGCTCGCTCGGTGACTGGCAGGCGAAGGCCGGGATCTCCCCGACCTGCTATCCAGACGCCTCGCTCAAGGCCAAGTTAAGATAAGTCGAGTTTCAGCCCCTCGTGGCTCGCGACGAAACCCCGTCTTTCATAAAAACGGATCGCATCTGGCCGCCGTTTGTCCGACGTCAGTTGCACAAGGCCGCAGCCCTTTTCTTTCGCCTGCTCGACCGCCCACTCGATCATGGCGGCGCCCAATCCGCCGCCACGATGGCTTGCAGCAATCCTCACGCTTTCGATCTGGCCTCGCCACATGCCCTTGCGTGACAAGCCGGGAATGAAGGAGAGCTGCAGGCAGCCGATCACCTTTCCATCGTCATCGACGGCAACGGCCAGCAATTGGTTGGGATCGGCTTCGATTGCGGCAAAAGCCTCCAAGTAAGCTTGATCCATCTTCCCCGACGCAACCTCTCGGGTTGCACCGATCGGATCATCCGCCAGAAGCGTGATGATTGCGGGCAGATCGGTGGAGCTTGCATTGCGGAACATCCCTTAGCCTCAATGCAGATCGACATGATGCTTGTGAAAGATATCGTCCTTGGGCGGGATGGTCTGCCGTTCGATCATACGGTGGACCCGTGGTCCATCCACGCCCTTGTGAAGCTTTCGGATCGCATCCCAGATTTCCTCATCTATCTGCAGGCGGCGGCGGTTATGGCGGACATAATCTGCCCAGGTGGCGGTGTGATAGGTCTCCGTCCAGATTTCCGGATGTTCTAGATCGCGCATCAAGGCCCATTGGCGTGCGCCATCACGAATGCGTACCCGGCGGCGGCGCGCCATCAGGGTGAGGAATTCGGGGATATCGTGCTCGGCGATCTCATAGTCGATCTGCAACACGATCGGGCCGCTTCGTGGCTGCAGGTCGAGCCGCAGCATCGGTTCGTTGAACTTGTTCAGCGGGCTCAGGTCGATATCGGTAAACTGCGGCAGCGGGTTCCTCAAACCTGCTAATCCACCTACAAGCATCGCCAGGCTGGCGAGGCTCAAGGAGACTGAAACGCCGAGATTTTCAGCACCAACGCCCCAGATCCAGCTGCCGACCGCCATGCCGCCGAATGTCGTCGTCTGGTAGAAGGACAGTGCGCGACCGACGACCCAGCGCGGTGCCGACAGCTGCACGGTCGTGTTGAAAAGCGACAGAGCCAGAACCCAGCACGCCCCCGGCACGATCAGCACGAGCGCCGTCAGCGCGGTATTGGTGCTGAGCGCTATGACGGAGGAACTTGCCGCAAAACCGAGGAAAGCGAACTGGACAATCCTCTCGCTCGTCAGCTTTTCGCGCAGCCGCGCATTCGACATGGCGCCGCCGATCGCGCCGACACCGAAACAGCCGAGCATGATGCCGTATGTCAACGGCCCGCCCGAAACGAGATCGCGCGCGACGATCGGCAAAAGCGCCAGAATGGCGCTGGCAGAGAAGCCGAATAGCATGCCGCGCAAAAGAACATTGAGGATGTTCGGCGACATGGAAACATAACCGAGACCTGCCGAAAGCGCCCTTAGAAGCGTTTCGCGTGGCAGCGCATCGTCGCGACGCTCCGGCTTCCAGCGCAACAGCGCATACATGAGCGCAACGTAACTTGCGGCATTCAGGGCGAAGGCTGCTGCAGCACCTGCCGCTGCGACGACAGCGCCGCCGATCGCCGGTCCGACACTGCGGGTAATGTTGAAGCCGACGCTGTTGAGCGTCACGGCCTGGGGCAGCATTTCACGCGAGACGATATCGCCTACGGACGCCTGCCATGCGGGATTGTTGAGCGCCACGCCGCACCCGAGCAGGAAGGTGAAACAGAGAAGCAGCCAGGGCGTCAGCAGGTCCAGATAGGCAAAGATAGTCAGCGCTATAGAGACGGCCAGCATGAAGAGCTGCGCCGTCAGCATGATACTGCGTCGGTTGAAATTATCGGCGAGAGCCCCCGCAATCAGCGAGAACAACATGATCGGCAGGGTGGTAGAAGACTGGACGAGCGCCACCATGTCCTGGGAATTGGAGATCGAGGTCATCATCCAGGCGGCGCCGACGGCCTGAATCAAGCCACCGAAATTCGATGCAAGGCTCGCTATCCATATTGTGCGGAAGGTCTGGTTCTTGAACGGCGCTAGTGTGGCTATCCTGTCCGGCACGATGTGGCTCTTGCTCCTCTTCCCGACTCTCTGAACCGGTTATAGACGTCGAACAGGCTAATTCCAGCTTTGAATGGCGGAAATGCGGAAGTCTTGCAATTGCCGGTCCAAGCGCGTATATGCAGACCATATTCTTGATCGTCCGATGAAGAGTGGGCCCACACCGGACCCGCTCTTTTTTGTTAGGCGATCGCTTCAACCCGCACTGTGAGCGGGGATTGAACCGGAGAGCTTATGCAGCAGACAGACCACGAGCCGCGTCTCATCGTCGAGACTGGTCTCGACCTCAGGATCGCCGAAATCATCGAGCCGGTACTGACCGCCATGGATTACCGTCTGGTCCGGGTGCGCATGCTGAACCTGAACGGCATGACCCTGCAGGTCATGGCCGAGCGCAATGACGGCACGATGGATGTCGAAGGCTGCGAAGCCGTATCGGTCGCCATCTCACCCGTTCTTGATGTAGAAGATCCGATCGATCGCGAGTATCATCTCGAAGTGTCTTCGCCGGGCATCGACCGGCCGATGGTGCGCAAGTCGGATTTTGCACGCTGGACCGGCCATCTGGTGAAATGCGAGACGTCGATCATGATCGACAACCGCAAGCGGTTCCGCGGCAAGATCGCCGAAGTCAACGAAGAAGGTTTCACCGTCGAGCGCGACCAGGTCGCCTATGGTGAGGAACCACGCGTAACGATCCCGTTCTCGGCGCTGGCCGAAGGCAAGCTGATCCTGACGGACGATCTGATCCGCGATGCGCTGCGCGCCGACAAGCTCGCCAAGCAGCAGGCCGCGAACCAGAACGACGAAGCTGAAGACGAAGAATAATCGACCAACACACTGGCCTTTCCGAGGAGGGAGGGCCGCCAGAATTGGACCTACGGAGACCAACGACAATGGCAGTGAGCGCAAACCGGCTTGAACTTCTGCAGATCGCAGACGCTGTGGCCCGCGAAAAGGTCATCGACCGCGAGATCGTGCTGGCTGCGATGGCTGACGCCATCCAAAAGGCCGCCCGCTCGCGTTACGGTTCGGAAACCAATATCCGCGCCGACATCAATTCCAAGACCGGCGAAATCCGTCTGCAACGCCTTCTTGAGGTCGTTGAAGTCGCCGAAGACTACGGAACGCAGATCCCTTTGGTTTTGGCCCGCGACCGCAATGTTGATGCCAAGATCGGCGACTTCATTGCCGACCCGCTGCCGCCGATGGATTTCGGCCGTATCGCCGCACAGTCCGCCAAGCAGGTCATCGTGCAGAAGGTGCGCGAAGCCGAGCGTGACCGTCAGTTCGACGAGTTCAAGGATCGCGTCGGCGAAATCGTCAACGGCACCGTCAAGCGCGTCGAGTACGGCAATGTCATCGTGGATCTCGGCCGTGGCGAAGGCATCATCCGTCGTGACGAGATGATCCCGCGCGAAAACATGCGTTACGGCGACCGCGTCCGCGCCTATGTCTACGACGTCCGTCGCGAACAGCGCGGCCCGCAGATCTTCCTGTCGCGTACCCATCCGCAGTTCATGGTGAAGCTGTTCACCATGGAAGTTCCAGAAATCTACGACGGCATCATCCAGATCAAGTCGGTTGCCCGTGACCCGGGTTCCCGCGCCAAGATCGCTGTTATCTCGAACGACTCGTCGATCGATCCGGTCGGCGCCTGCGTCGGTATGCGTGGTTCGCGCGTTCAGGCCGTTGTCGGCGAACTGCAGGGCGAAAAGATCGACATCATTCCGTGGAGCCAGGATCCGGCTTCCTTCATCGTCAACGCCCTGCAGCCGGCTGAAGTCGCCAAGGTCGTTCTCGACGAGGATGCAGAGCGTATCGAAGTCGTGGTTCCGGATGAGCAGCTGTCGCTGGCCATCGGCCGCCGCGGCCAGAACGTTCGCCTCGCTTCGCAGCTGACCGGCTGGGATATCGACATCATGACGGAAGCCGAAGAGTCGGAACGCCGTCAGAAGGAATTCAACGAGCGCACCAACCTGTTCATGGAAGCTCTCGATGTCGACGAAATGGTCGGCCAGGTGCTTGCTTCGGAAGGCTTTGCCCAGGTCGAGGAACTGGCCTACACCAATCTCGACGAAATCTCGTCGATCGACGGCTTCGACGAAGACACGGCCAACGAAATCCAGACCCGCGCCCGCGAGTACCTGGAGCGTATCGAAGCTGAAAACGATGCCAAGCGCGTCGCACTCGGCGTCCAGGACGAGCTGAAGCAGATCGAAGGCCTCACCGCCCAGATGCTGGTCGCGCTCGGCGAAGAAGGCATCAAGACGATCGAAGACTTCGCCGGCTGCGCTGCTGACGATCTCGTTGGCTGGTCGGAACGCAAGGATGGCGAGACCAAGAAGTTCGAAGGCACGTTCTCCAAGTTCGACGTTTCCCGCGTCGAGGCTGAAAACATGATCGTTCAGGCCCGTCTGCTCGCAGGCTGGATCACCGAAGAAGATCTCGCCAACGAACAGGCTGATGATGAGGCCGAGGAGGAGGCCGTCGCCGCCGATCAGGAATGATCACGGACGACAATGGTGCGGATGATGCAGATATTTGGCCGGACGATTTTGTCGTGAACGACCGTACCTGCATCGTCACCCGCGAGGCGACAGACCCGAAGGACCTTATCAGGTTCGTCCGCGCTCCCGACGGGAGCGTGGTTCCGGATTTGAAACGGCAGCTTCCCGGACGGGGCTGCTGGATCAAGGCGGAACGAGAGCTTGTCGACCGGGCGGTGAAGCGGAAGCTGTTTTCTCGCGCTTTCAAGAGCGAAACGAAAGCAGCGGACGATCTCGGCGCACTGGTCGATCGGCTTCTGGTCGCCGACCTTGCCGGAATGATGAACATGGCGCGCAAGGCCGGTCAGTTCGTTTCCGGCGCGATGAAGGTCGATGCCGCAGTCCGCTCGGGAGCCGCCGCCGGCGTTTTCCATGCTTCCGATGCTGCGGCAGACGGCGTTCGAAAGATAGACCAGGCCCGAAAGGCCTTTAAGCTCGGCACCGATGCCGAACATGACATTCCGGCCTTTTTGCTCCTCACCGGGGCGGAATTGGACGAAGTGATGGGCGAGAATGCTTTTATCCATGCTTGCGCGCTTGCAGGGCAGGCGGGTGAGGGTGTAGTGAAGCGCGCAAACCTACTTGAGCAGTACCGTAAAGGCGGTCTGCCCCAGACAAAGGATGTCTTTGACATGCCTAAACCATGACGCTGTCACCGGCTCTAGCCGGACGCAGATCGATTTATACGACTTGAACGACAGGTTCTGATGGCTTCCATCCGTTCCTGTACGAAGGAACAGGAACGGAATGACCGACAACAAAGACGACAAGACACTCGGCGTGAAGAAGACCCTCTCGCTCAAGCCATCCGGCATGAACCAGGGTACTGTGCGCCAGGACATGGGTCGCGGCCGCACGAAAGCGGTCGTCGTCGAAACGGTGAAACGCCGCCCGACCCGCCCGCAGGACGAAAAGCCGATTACTCCGATCGCGGCCCCTGCAGCCCCGGCTCCGCGCCCGGTTGAAGCCGCAGCACAGCCTGCTCCGCAGCAGCCGCGCCCGCAACCGGCAGCGCCGGTGCACCAGCCTGCGCCACAGGCACAGCGCCCTGCACAGCCACAGGGTCAGCGCCCCGGTTCGCACCAGGGTCAGCGTTCGGGCTCCAACTACGGCCAGCAACAGGGCCAGCGTCCGCAGCAGGGTCAACGCCCGCAGCAGTCCGGCCAGCGTCCGCAACAGAACCGCCCGAACGTGCTTCACGATCTCTCCGCCGGCGAAATGGAAGCCCGTCGCCGCGCTCTGGTGGAAGCACAGGCGCGCGAAGTCATCGAAGCCAAGCAGCGCGCTGAAGACGAAGCCCGCCGTGCAGCCGAAGCAGAGGCCCGCAAGGCCGAAGAGGCTGCGGAAGCCGCTCGTCGTGCAGCCGAACCGGCTCCAGAGCCGGAACCTGAACCCGTCGCGCCTCAGCCGGCCCCGGTCGCTGCCCGTGCGCCCGAACGCAACACCGATCGCGCACCTGCCGATCGTGGAGCCGCTGGCCGCCCGCAGGACGGTCGTCCGCAGTCGCCGCGCCCAGGCACCGATGCTCCGGCAGCGCAGCCGGGTGCCGTCCGTGGTCGCCGTGCCAATGACGAAGATGATGACCGTGGCCCGTCCCGCAGCGCCGGTGCGCCCGGTCGTGGCCGCGTGGTCGCTCCGGCTCCCGCCAAGCCGCCGGCACGCCCGAAGGGTGACGAAGGCCGTCGCCAGGGCAAGCTGACCATCACCACTGCCGGTTCGGACGAGGACGGTAACGCCCGTGGCCGCTCGATGGCCGCGATGCGCCGCCGTCAGGAAAAATTCCGCCGCAGCCAGATGCAGGAAACCCGTGAAAAGGTTGTCCGCGAAGTCATCCTGCCGGAAACGATCACCATTCAGGAACTGTCGCAGCGCATGTCCGAACGCGCGGTCGACGTCATCAAGTACCTGATGAAGGAAGGCCAGATGATGAAGCCGGGCGACGTCATTGACGCCGATCTGGCAGAACTCATCGCCGCCGAATTCGGCCATACCGTGAAGCGCGTCTCTGAATCCGACGTCGAAGAAGGCATCTTCGACAAGGCCGACGATGCGGGCGAAATGGTATCGCGTCCGCCGGTCGTTACGATCATGGGTCACGTCGACCACGGCAAGACCTCGCTGCTCGACGCTATCCGCCAGGCGAATGTCGTGTCCGGCGAGGCCGGCGGCATCACCCAGCATATCGGTGCCTACCAGGTCGAGAAGAACGGTCAGAAGATCACCTTCATCGACACCCCCGGCCACGCCGCCTTTACGGCCATGCGTGCCCGTGGTGCGCAGGCGACGGATATCGCGATCCTGGTGGTTGCAGCCGACGACAGCGTGATGCCGCAGACGATCGAATCCATCAACCATGCCAAGGCGGCGGGTGTACCGATCATCGTGGCAATCAACAAGATCGACAAGCATGAAGCCAAGCCCGACAAGGTTCGTCAGCAGCTCCTGCAGCACGAAGTCTTCGTCGAATCGCTCGGCGGTGAAGTGCTCGACGTCGAGGTTTCGGCCAAGAACAAGACAAACCTCGACAAGCTGCTCGAAGCCGTGTTGCTACAGGCCGAAATTCTCGACCTGAAGGCCGACCCGACGCGTACTGCCGAAGGTACGGTCATTGAAGCACAACTCGACCGCGGTCGTGGTGCGGTTGCGACCGTGCTCGTCCAGAAGGGTACGCTGAAGCCGGGCCAGATCATCGTTGCCGGCGATCAGTGGGGCCGTGTTCGTGCTCTCGTCACCGACAAGGGCGACCACGTCAAGGAAGCCGGTCCGGCAACCCCGGTCGAAGTGCTCGGTCTTTCCGGCACGCCTGCTGCCGGTGACCGCTTCGCCGTCGTCGAAAACGAAGCTCGTGCCCGCGAAATCTCCGAGTATCGCCAGCGTCTTGCTCGCGACAAGGCGGTTGCTCGCCAGTCCGGCCAGCGCGGTTCGCTCGAGCAGATGATGAGCAAGCTGCAGAATACCGGTTTCAAGGAATTCCCGCTGGTCATCAAGGGTGACGTGCAGGGTTCGGTCGAAGCGATCATCGCGTCGCTCGACAAGCTTGGTACCGACGAAGTTCGTGCCCGTATCGTCCATTCGGGCGCCGGCGCGATCACCGAGTCGGATATCTCGCTCGCCGAGGCATCGGATGCCGCAATCATCGGCTTCAACGTCCGCGCCAATGCACAGGCTCGTACGATCGCCGAGCGTAACGGCCTCGACATCCGCTACTACAACATCATCTACGATCTGGTGGATGACGTTAAGGCAGCCATGTCGGGTCTTCTGTCGCCGGAACGCCGCGAAACCTTCCTCGGCAATGCCGAGATCCTGGAAGTCTTCAACATCACCAAGGTTGGCAAGGTTGCCGGTTGCCGTGTGGTCGAAGGCAAGGTCGAGCGTGGTGCAGGCGTACGCCTCATCCGCGACAACGTGGTCATCCACGAAGGCAAGCTCAAGACGCTCAAGCGCTTCAAGGACGAAGTTGCCGAAGTGCCGATGGGTCAGGAATGCGGTATGGCCTTCGAAAACTACGAAGATATCCGCGCCGGCGACACGATCGAGTGCTTCCGCGTGGAACACATCACACGCACGCTTTAAGCTTGACAATTGTCATGTTAGGAACCGCCGGGGAGAAATTCCCGGCGGTTTTTTATGTGGAGGTTTTTATGGCTATTTCGTTCGATCTGACCGGCAAGACAGCGATTGTCACCGGCGCCAATACCGGTTTAGGCCAGGCCATTTCAGTTGCCCTTGCCCAGGCCGGGGCCAAGGTGGCACTGGTCGGTCGCTCATCGATGGCGGAAACCGAAGCCGCAATCAGCGCTAGCCGCGGCGAGAGCCTCGCCATATCGGCTGACCTTTCCACGCTCGAACCGATCGAACGTATTCTTGACGAAACCACTTCCTGGTCCGGAGGTGCTGATATTCTCGTCAACAATGCCGGGATTATTCGCCGCGCTGATGCCCTCGAATTCAGCGAGGCTGATTGGGATGCGGTGATGGATGTGAACCTGAAGAACGTGTTTTTCCTGTCGCAAGCCTTCGCCCGACGGCTCGTCGCAGCCGATAAGGGCGGAAAGATTGTCAACATTGCCTCACTTCTCTCCTTCCAGGGCGGCATCCGTATTCCCTCCTATACGGCGTCCAAGAGCGGCCTTGCAGGCCTGACCCGGCTCCTAGCCTGCGAATGGGCCGGCAAGGGTATCAACGTCAACGCCATTGCCCCCGGTTATTTCTCGACCAACAATACGGAAGCTCTTCGCGACGACCCGGACCGCAATGCCGCCATTCTGGCGCGCATCCCAGCCGGTCACTGGGGTAAACCGGAAGAGCTTGGCGGTGCAGCAGTCTTCCTCGCATCATCGGCCTCTGACTACATTCACGGCACCGTGCTGCCCGTGGATGGCGGCTGGCTGGCGCGCTAAGTCTTTACGCGGCCTCGTTTTTAGAATGCCTGATCTGCGCCATCTCCGATGGCGCAGATACATTCTCGCCTTGAGCTCTGTCATCCCCGACGTCGTGAAGGTAAAATTGGCAGCTTCACTCAAGATTTATTAGTTGCCATTTGAACTCATGTTTATTATCGCATAGCAGCATAGTCTGTTGCTGGCCTCGATGCCGGCCGCGACCTGATGATATCGTGCCGAGCCGGCAAAAATGCCTTTCGGCAATAGTCGGAGTATCGCCTAAAATGTCTGCTGCCCTTGTCCCTGCCGTTGCCGGAAACCGCCACCTTGGCAAGGTCGCGAAACAGCTCGGGATGACGGCTGCGACGCTTGCGCTTCTGAGCGCGATGGCGATGGCTCAGACCCCTGCCCCGGCTCCTCAGGCACAAACCACTTCGCAGTCGGATAGTGCACAGCAGCAGGCTCCGGCTTCGTCTGCAGCACCAACCACCGGCCGGACGGCTCCCGCCACAACGCCGGCAACGACACCGACCGCGCCTTCCGCTCCGGCGGAAAATGCATCACCGGCCAGCCCTGCAGCACCTGCTGCCCCGACGGCTACAGAGGGAGCTCCCGCCGCTCAGGCTCCGGCACAATCCGCCCAGCCTGCTCCCTCGACAGAGACAACGGCTCCTGGCGTATACCAGCCCGCACAGGCTTCTACACCGGCCAGATCAGGCTCGGAGGCAGGCGCCGCGCCCGCACAGGCCCAGTCTGCGCCGCAGGAAACGGTAACCGACCTTGTGCCGGCGGAAGAAGAAACGCCGGTACTGACAATCCCGCACGACCTTTCGCCCTGGGGCATGTTCATGGCGGCGGACTGGGTTGTTAAAAGCGTCATGATCGGGCTTGCCATCGCTTCGCTGGCAACCTGGACCGTTTGGCTGGTCAAGACGCTCGAACTGGCCGGCGCCCGCGCCCGTGCAGGCCGCATCATCAAGATCATCCGCAACTCCCGCACGCTCGCCGAAGCTGTCGATGCCTCCGCCGGACGCGGCGGTCCTGCCGCCTACATGCTCCAGGCCGCAGCCGAGGAAATAAAGATGTCCGCGGATGCGCTCGACCATGTCGAAGGCGACGGCGTCAAGGAACGCGTCGGCTCCTCCCTGTCGCGCATCGAGGCCTTTGCCGGCCGCCGTATCGCACGCGGCACCGGCATTCTGGCGACGATCGGCTCGGTTGCTCCGTTTGTCGGCCTGTTCGGAACCGTCTGGGGCATCATGAATTCGTTCATCGGCATTTCCGAAACGCAGACGACCAATCTTGCCGTCGTCGCGCCCGGTATCGCCGAGGCGCTGCTTGCAACGGCCATCGGCCTCGTGGCCGCAATTCCCGCCGTGGTGATCTACAACCTGTTTGCTCGTTCAGTCACCGGCTATCGCGCGCTTCTTGCCGATGCAGCCAGCGGCGTCGAGCGACTGGTGAGCCGCGACCTCGACTTCCGTAAGGTTCCCCCGGGTGGCCGCAAGGCAACCCCCGTGTCTCTGATGGCCGGAGAATAAGTCCATGGCCGGCGGTATTCGCGAACATCACGGCGAGGAATTGCAGGAAAACCACGAGATCAACGTGACGCCCTTCATTGACGTTATGCTGGTGCTTTTGATCATCTTCATGGTCGCCGCTCCGCTTTCCACGGTCGATGTCAATGTCGACCTGCCCGCATCGAGCGCAAAGCCCGCACAGCGGCCTGAAGAGCCTCTCTATCTGACTGTTCAGGAAGATCTCACGCTCAATCTCGGCAATGACCAGGTTGCGCGCGAGCAGCTGACGACCAGGCTGAACACGATTACCGGCGGCAACAAGGATACCCGCATCTTCCTGCGTGCCGACAAGGCTGTGGGCTACGGCCAGTTCATGGAAGTGATGAACCTTCTGCGTGACGCCGGTTATCTGAAGATCGCGCTGGTCGGACTGGAAACCCTTCCCGGTGCCGCAGCACCCGCTGCCCAGTCTGCAGCGGGTCAACCCGCAGCAGGTCAGCCTTCCTCACTGGGCTCGCCAGCACCAGGGGTTTCGCGATGAACCCAGCCGCCCCCTATCGCAGCCGGGTACAGAAGATCGGCGAAATATCACTCTGGGCAGGCGCCGGCGCATTCGTGCTGACTGCGCATATCGCTGCTGCTGCCCTGATGATGCAGGAAGAGCCGACTATGCCGGCAGATAATTTACCGCCTTCCGCGATCATGATCGAACTGGCTCCAGAGCCTGAGGCCACACAGACGGAAGAGGAGCAGATCGCTCCCGACGCCGTGGATTCCGAAAAAGTGGACAGCGAGCAGATGCAGCCGGTGGAAGAGGCCCAGCCCGATCCGACGCCTGATCCGATCGAACCACCGCCGCCGGAAATTGCCGAGCCTCTCCCCGAGCCTCCGCCGCCGGAACCCGTCGGAGAGCCGACACCTCAGGAGCCGGAAGTGACCGAGACTTTGCCGGAAACACTGCCGGAGCCGATCGAACAGCCCGATCCGATCGAGCAGCAGGTCATGGCTGCGCTCGATAACGTCGAGGTGCCGCTGCCGGTCCTGCGCCCGCCGCCACCGGAAAAACCCGAAGTTACGGAGAAGAAGCCAGAGCCGAAAAAGGAGCCGGTCAAGCGCGTGGAACGCCCCAAGCAGCAGCAGGCCCAGAAGGAAATGGCGCAAGCCAAGGCCGAAGCCACGCAGTCGGACCGAAATGCCGCCACCCAGACATCGTCAGGCTCGCGCTTTTCGTCGCTTTCCCCGGCAACGTGGAAGTCACGCGTGCAGTCGCGGCTGGCGCGCAATGCCCGCCGCTGCCCCGGCGGCAACACCGGCACGGCCGCCGTGCGCTTCAACTTCGACAATGGCGGCAACGTGACCAGCGTGTCGCTCCAGCGCTCTTCGGGCGATTCGAAGATCGATGACTATATAGTTTCGATCGTTCGCCGTGCCTCGCCTATCCCGGCGCCGCCTGCAGGCGTACCGAATTTCCTCACGCAGGCACTGACCTGCTCCTGACAAAACGCTATAAGCGGGCTCCCTCGACCTAACAAATCCCGGAAGCCCGCATGCATATGAGCCTCACCGATGCCGAGACGCTGGTCCGCGGCATCTTCGAAGACAATGGCGTCCTGCCCTCAACTGCTCTTTCCGTCGCCCGTGCCCTTGTGCAGTCGGAAGCTGCCGGCCAATCCGGCCACGGCCTGCGCCGCGTTCCGGCCTATGTGAAGCAGGTTCGTACCGGCAAAGTGGATGGCAAGGCGGAGCCGATCCTCTCGCGACCGCGCCCTGCGGTGCTGTCGATCGACGCCGCGCATGGCTTTGCCTATCCAGCCCTTGATCTTGCGGCTTCCGAACTTCCTGCCATAGCCTGTGAACAGGGTATCGCCTTTGCCGCCATCGGCCGCTCGCATCATGCCGGGGTAATGGCGCTGACGGTCGAGCGTTTTGCCGAGCAGGGCCTGATCGCCATGATGTTCGCAAACGCACCGGCCGCCATGGCGCCCTGGGGCGGCAGAAGCCCGCTCTTCGGCACCAATCCGATTGCCTTCGCAGTCCCTGTCGCAAATGCCGATCCCTTGGTCATTGATCTGGCGCTCTCAAAGGTCGCACGTGGCAAGGTCATGGAAGCCCACCAGAAGGGAACGAGCATACCCGACGACTGGGCCTTCGATATTGATGGAAACCCCACCACAGACGCTGCAGAGGCGCTTAAAGGCACGATGGCGCCTTCTGGTGGTGCAAAGGGTGCTGCACTGGCGCTGATGGTGGAAGTGCTCTCGGCGGGCCTTGCAGGCGCCAATTTCTCCCATGAGGCAAGCTCGCTCTTCGATGAAAATGGGCCGCCGCCGGAACTCGGCCACTCGATCATCGCAATCGACCCGGACGCGGCCAATGGCGGCGGTACAGCCATGCGCATGGCAGCCCTTGCCGAAGAGATGGCCAGGCAGGATGGCGTGCGACTTCCAGGCCGCCGCGGAAAAGGCCTGAGGGCTGATGCCATGGCAAATGGAATAGAAGTCGAGGACGACGTATTGAAGGCGATCGACGCGCTTCGCTGATCGCAAGACGATAACGCGGCACCCTGGGATAACCTCGCATGGAGGGGCCAGGGCCGCCAAGCGACAGAGATGCATAAGGCGCCGGCTCCAGGCGCTTCAAACGCTGTCGTTCAACTGTCTTTCGGGAAAATTACCTCCAGAAAAGCGAAAAGCCTGGCGCGGGAGGAGGATGCGCCAGGCTTTAAACTTGATCGACAACTGGGAGGAGGAGGATGTTGTCGATCCGTATCGAACGACACTGGGAGGAGGAGTGCGTCGTTCGATGACTGACATATAGGCTAAAACTGGTATGCTCGCCAAGCCGGTTAGGCGCATTGCAGCAATGCAATAGGTGCAATGCTGAGCATTTGCCCATAGCGTCGATATCATAGCAGGGATCATCGCTATATCGATATGCGCAAAGCTGGATTATAGGCAATATCGATTCAAATGCTTGGAAAGGCGGGATTATGGCTGAAATTCGCTATCACGAGGGAGATCTTCCGGCGGCGGCAGCGGCCCACTATACGGGTGCGGTGGCAATCGATACCGAAACGCTTGGCCTTATCCCACGTCGTGATCGCCTATGTGTTGTGCAATTATCTCCCGGGGACGGCACGGCCGACGTCATTCGCATTGCAGCAGGACAGAATCAGGCGCCCAACCTCGTCGCGCTTCTGGCTGATTCGTCGCGGCAGAAGATCTTTCACTACGGCCGATTCGATATCGCCGTGCTTTTCCATACGTTCGGGGTATTGGCCACGCCGGTCTTCTGCACCAAGATCGCTTCACGCCTGACCCGAACCTATACCGATCGTCACGGGCTAAAGGACAATCTGCGGGAACTGGTCGAGGTCGACATTTCCAAGGCCCAGCAGCAGACTGATTGGGCGGCCGAAACGTTATCACAGGCGCAACTCGAATATGCGGCCTCGGACGTGCTTTATCTGCATGCCTTGCGCGACAAGCTGACCATGCGGCTGATCCGCGACAACCGCACGGATCTTGCCGCCGCCTGCTTCGAGTTCCTGCCGACACGCGCAAGGCTTGATCTCCTTGGCTGGGAAGAGACCGATATTTTCGCGCATAGCTGAGCCATGCCGCCTGTTCCCGCAGGCGGCGCTCTCAGTTTGCCGGGCTCCCGACGCGAATTCGATGATAATTAGCCGACCGTTAACCATTTTCGTTTAACGTCTGTCAATCGGCATCATCCCGCCATGAGGCGTAGCGACAGCCGTCGCACCATTACCCAAACACGGCCGAACTGTTCCACCGTCGCAGATAACAGATGGAGCATGCGATGCTGCCACCCGTTCGTGCCGCGTTGAGTTCGACTGCAGATTACCATAACCAGACGCAGGCTGCAGTCACTCCTGCGCGTGTGACCTCATCACTGACGACCGCACAGTCGCAGTCAGGAAGCAACGCTACTCTTTCAGGCGCACGGCTCGATGCCGCCTCCCTGTCGGCTCAACTCAAGCTGGCGCAGGGGTCCTCCATCCTTGCCGAGACGATCGGCAAGCTGTTGAAGACACCGCGGCGAGAAAACGAGACGCTGATCGACTATACGGCACGCCTTTTCGAAGCCGTTCAGGCGCTGAAGCCGCAAGAGGTCGCCAATGTTGAGCGGCTGCTCAACCAGATCGTCAAGGGCATTTCTCTGCGGTTGATGGCTGAGATCCTAAAAGAACCTTCAGGCCCGGCAGCCGCCCGGCTTGCGGCCCATATCGAGACCGCGAACATTGCCCAGCGCGATCTCGCGGCCAAGACGGTCGTCAGTTTCTATCGGCAGAATGCAAGTGCTGACTCACCGCCGGCGGGCAATGGTCCGCGTCTGCAGCAAGGTGCGAGCCCTGCGACTGCACAGATCGGCCAGATAGGTCCATCACAAACAACTTCGAACGACGACCATATTGCCTCGCTTCGCCAGCCGACCGGGAACGCAGCCTCGCCGAAGCTTGGCGAAGGTCAGAATCAGCGTTCACCAGCCCCGGCCACCGCATCACCTGAACTCAAGCCGCAACAGGCGGAGCAGGCGTCAAAGCCTGCAGGCTCACTGACCGGCCCCGCCAATACAGCGGCGTCGCAAGCCCCAACAAGTCGTCCAGTTACCCCGACAAGTGAAGCAGTTGCTGCAGCAAAGCCGACAATGTCTATGACTGCCTTGAAGGATGGATTCCAGGCGAATGCGGTGCGACCCGAAATCAATCCCGGCAGAGTCAGCACACCAGCGGCGGTAATCAGCAATCAGTTGCAAATCTCGGTAGCCCAGGTCGCCCAGCAGGCAGAGGCAGCCGAGCCCGAAGAAATGCAGGCTCTGGCGCGCACCGCGGTGGAAATGTTCAAGCTGGACATACCGGTGCCCGCGCGTCTCTGGTCGGCGCTTTCCGATCAAACGTTGCTGAAACTGGCAAACTGGCTGGCAACGGTCCTGTCCGAACTCGATCTGCCGGAAAGCAAGCATCTGCCGATGTCCTCGCCTGCGGTCCAAGCTACAGCGGATGACGGGCTTGGCGACCAACAGCGTGCGACCGGCAACGTACCTTCCGCAAGCGCATCTCATGGCGGACAGGCGGCGGCGTCACCGCAAACCGCCAATGGCGCCATGCCGGATGCCGCCCGTGCCGCGGCTGCGGCGGCGAGAGCAGATGCGCCGGAACAGAATATGGCCGCGCTGGCGGTTGCTGCGAACACCGTGCCGACCCAAGCACGCGAAGCTCTTCCCTGGCCCTATGTCGCAGCCTATCCACCTGCCGATGAAGAACCGAGACATAAAGAGCGGCAGGCCGAACAGATCGAGGCGCTGGAAGACGAAGAGCAGGACGAATCATCACAGCAGCACACTTTTGGCGACGAGCATGAGCCGGAAGGTGAGGAGCCGCAGGACAACGATGCGGAAGGCGAGGAAATCGTCAGCGATACGATGACCAGAGCGGAGAGGGCGGCCGGATATAGGGCCGGCGAGGTCAGGCTGGAAGCGGACGCGCCCGAGGTGCAACCGAGCGATCTATACTGGCGGATGGCCGGCTGGACGTAATCCGGAAATCTGCCGAGCACGTGTTCGGCTTCTGCAAGTGACCATGAAAAAGCCGCCGGACCTTTCGATCCGGCGGCTTCTTATTCTTCAGGAAACAACGATTATTCGTTGCCGCCACGGTTCTTCAGGGCTGCGCCCAGAATGTCGCCGAGCGAAGCGCCCGAGTCGGACGAACCGAACTGTGCAACTGCTTCCTTCTCTTCGGCGATTTCGAGCGCCTTGATGGAAAGCATGACCTTGCGGTCCTTCTTGGAGAAGTTGACGACGCGGGCGTCGACAACCTGGCCAACCGAGAAACGCTCCGGACGCTGGTCGTCGCGGTCGCGAGCGAGGTCAGCGCGGCGGATGAAGGCTACGAGGTCTTCGTGGGCAACGAGCTTCACTTCGATGCCACCGTCGTTAACGGCGATGATTTCAGCCGAAACGACAGCGTTCTTGCGCAGGTCGCCGGAAGCGGCTGCGTCACCAACGGCATCCTTGCCGAGCTGCTTGATGCCGAGCGAGATACGCTCCTTCTCGACGTCAACATCGAGAACGACAGCCTTGACGACGTCGCCCTTGTTGAACTCTTCGATGACCTGTTCGCCCGGACGGTTCCAATCCAGATCGGAAAGGTGAACCATGCCGTCAACGTCGCCTTCGAGTCCGATGAACAGGCCGAATTCGGTCTTGTTCTTGACTTCGCCTTCGACTTCAGTGCCGGCCGGATGCGAGTAAGCGAATGCCTGCCACGGGTTTTCCAGCGTCTGCTTGAGGCCGAGCGAAATACGGCGCTTGGACGGGTCGACTTCGAGAACGACAACGTCGACTTCCTGGCTCGTGGACAAGATCTTGCCGGGATGTACGTTCTTCTTGGTCCAGGACATTTCGGAGATGTGGATCAGGCCTTCGATGCCCGGCTCCAGCTCTACGAATGCACCGTAGTCGGTGATGTTCGTGACGGTACCGGAGATCTTCTTGCCGATCGGGTACTTGGCCGCGATGCCATCCCACGGATCCGACTCGAGCTGCTTCATGCCGAGCGAGATGCGGTGGGTTTCCTGATTGATGCGGATGATCTGAACCTTGACCGACTGGCCAATGGACAGGATTTCCGACGGATGGTTCACACGGCGCCATGCCATGTCGGTGACGTGCAGCAGGCCGTCAATGCCGCCGAGGTCAACGAACGCACCGTAATCGGTGATGTTCTTGACGACGCCGTCAACAACCTGGCCTTCTTCGAGGTTCTGAACGATTTCAGAACGCTGCTCGGCACGCGACTCTTCAAGAACCGTACGGCGCGAAACAACGATGTTACCGCGACGCTTGTCCATCTTGAGGATTTCGAAGGGCTGCGGGTTGTGCATGAGCGGGGTAACGTCGCGGATCGGACGGATGTCGACCTGCGAACGCGGAAGGAAGGCAACGGCGCCGTCGAGATCGACGGTGAAGCCACCCTTGACCTGGTTGAAGATAACGCCTTCAACGCGCTCGCCAGCTTCGAACTTGGCTTCGAGCTTGACCCAGCTCTCTTCGCGGCGAGCCTTTTCGCGCGACAGAACGGCTTCGCCGAGAGCGTTTTCGATGCGCTCGACATAGACTTCGACTTCGTCGCCGACCTTCAGCGAACCGTCTTTGCCCTTGGCGCCGAATTCCTTAAGCGCGATGCGACCTTCGACCTTGAGGCCGACGTCGACAACTGCCATGTCCTTTTCGATTGCCGTTACCAGACCTTTGGTAACGTAGCCTTCGGCCAGATCGTTGGATGCGAAGGATTCCTCGAGAAGAGCTGCAAAGTCTTCGCGCGTGGGGTTAGTTACTGCCATGAAATCTCCTGATCGTGTCCTAATTCAAGGACACGCATGCGCCGGTGGTTCGTGTTAAACACGCCCGAAATCCAGGCCCGCCTCTCTCAATCGGTCATACCGTGGGAGGCTATCCGGCGCTGGGACTGAACTGCGGGATCTCTGCGAACGAAAAGCCGGCTTCCCGGCAACTCGTCAATTCTTGATCAGAGCTTCGTCGATCAACGACTTTGCGGCCTGAAACGCGGCCTCTATACTCATTTTGGACGTATCAAGCAAGTGCGCGTCTTGCGCCGGCTTCAACGGGCTGTCGGCGCGGCCCATGTCGCGCTCGTCGCGCTTCGTCACGTCCGCGAAGATATCATCATACTCCGCCTCGCCGCCTTTGGCGATAATCTCGTCATAACGGCGTCTTGCACGCACATCGGCTGATGCCGTGATATAGAGTTTTACCGGCGCATCGGGGCAGACGACGGTGCCGATATCGCGGCCATCGAGCACCGTTCCCGGGGCTCTTGTCGAAAAAGCCTTCTGGGCTTCGACCAACGCGCGGCGCACTTTCGGCATCACGGCAATTTTCGACGCCGCTTCGCCGATGGCGTGGGCCGACAGGGTGTCGCGATCGAGGCCAGCGAGTTCCACTTCGCGCGCCATTTTTTCTGCGACAGTCTCGTCATCGAGCGGCAAGCCGGCATCGAGAAGCGCTTTTGCCGTGGCGCGGTAGGTCAGGCCGGTATCGAGATGGTGGAAACCATAGGTCTCGGCAATCTGGCGCGACAGCGTACCCTTGCCTGCTGCCGCCGGCCCATCGATGGCGATGACGACGCCCATCAGGCTTCGCCTTCCACCTGTTCGATCTTCGCGCCAAGACCGGTCATCAGATTCATGAATTCCGGAAAACTGGTGGCGATGATCGAGGCGTCATCAACGGTCACGGCATGTTCGGACGCAAGGCCAAGCACGAGGAAGCTCATGGCGATGCGATGGTCGAGATGGGTGACGACGGCCTTGCCTGACGCATTGCCATAACCCTTGCCGCCCGGACGGCCGCGAACGACGAGCGTTTCCTTGCCTTCATCGCAATCGACGCCATTCAACTTCAAACCTTCGGCGACGGCCGAGAGACGATCGGATTCCTTGACCCGCAATTCTTCGAGGCCAAGCATGGTGGTCGTGCCGGATGCGTAAGCGGCAGCAACAGCCAGAACCGGATATTCGTCGATCATCGACGGCGCGCGATCGGCCGGGACTGTAACGCCCTTCAGGTGGGAATATCTTACCCGCAGATCGGCGACATCTTCACCTCCGGCGAGCCGTGCGTTCTGCACTTCGATATCGGCGCCCATTTCCTGCAGCGTCATAATAAGACCTGTACGCGTCGGGTTCATCAGGACGTTGAGAATGGTGACGTCGGAGCCCGGCGTCAGGAGTGCTGCGACGAGGGGGAAGGCTGTCGAGGACGGATCACCCGGTACGTCTATGACCTGGCCCTTAAGCTGGCCCTGGCCGACGAGACGAATGGTGCGTACGCCCTCCGCATCGGTCTCGACCGAAAGGTCGGCGCCAAAACCCTGCAGCATCTTTTCGGTATGGTCGCGGGTCATGACCGGTTCGATGACAGTAGTAATGCCCGGTGTGTTGAGGCCGGCGAGAAGCACTGCCGACTTCACCTGCGCAGAGGCCATCGGCACGCGGTAGGTGATCGGGTTCGGGGTCTTCGGGCCATGCAGCGTTACCGGCAGGCGGTCGCCTTCGGTCGAAGAGACCTGCACGCCCATTTCGCGCAGCGGATTGAGCACGCGGCCCATCGGGCGTTTGGAAAGCGATGCATCGCCGATGAAGGTGGAGGCGAAGTCATAGACGCCAACCAGACCCATGGTGAGACGGCAGCCGGTGCCGGCATTGCCGAAATCGAGAGGCGCTTCAGGAGCCAGAAGCGCACCATTGCCGGTACCCTGGATGATCCACTCAGCACCGACCTTTTCGATCTGGGCGCCCATGGCGCGCATCGCTTTGCCGGTATTGATGACGTCTTCACCTTCCAGAAGGCCAGTGATGCGAGTTTCGCCCGAAGCGAGGCCGCCGAACATGAAGGAGCGGTGCGAGATCGATTTGTCGCCGGGAATCCGGATCGTACCTTTGAGAGCTTCCGAGCGAGCCGACTTTGCCGGCTTCAACGCGATACCATGCGACATTGAGTGTCCCTATTCCTCAAGCGTTTGCGAATTTTGCGCCGTCGTTATCATAAAGCGTTTTGGCGGTCATCCGCTTGTTGGCTCAAGGCGGCTAAGAAAGCCCGGAAAGTTTGGCTTTGACATGAAGTCCCGTTAGCCTTAAGGGGACCGGCTTAGATTTTTCACCCATTCATCCATCGCCGCACCCGCGGCGCGCCGATCTGATCGGCCGGCTCATGAGGCTTAACAGTGGCAAAAGCGGAACTCGGAACCAAACGTACCGACCCGGATACCGGAAAGAAGTTCTACGACCTGAACCGTGACCCGGTCGTCTCCCCCTATACGGGCAAGTCCTGGCCGCTGTCTTTCTTTGCTGAAAACAGCGCCGCCATCAAGATGGAAGAGGCAGCCGAAGACGAGGACGACATCAAGGAAGTCGACAGCGAGAGCCAGGAAGCCGAAGTCGTTTCGTTGGAAGACGCCGACGGCGACAACAGCGGCGACGATATCCCGGATATCGGCGATGACGATGACGTTGATATCGGCGACGACGAAGACGACACCTTCCTCGAGCAGGAAGATGAAGACGACGACGACATGACCGGCATCATCGGTGTCGGCGGCGACGACGACGAACAATAATTGACGCTAACGCCCGACAATTTCAGAAAAATTGTCGGGCGTTTGATTTTTCGGCTTGCACTTCCAAAAATCACGAAGTAATAAGCCGCCACTTCCGGAGCAAACAACGCTTCGAAGTTTCCCAGGACCGGAAAAATACCGGACCACCCTGATGGGGCTATAGCTCAGCTGGGAGAGCGCTTGCATGGCATGCAAGAGGTCAGCGGTTCGATCCCGCTTAGCTCCACCAAATCCTCCCGAACGATAAGTCTAGAATTCAGACATGCTTTAACGTATGCGCATGGGCCACGCTGGCACGGCCGGCTTTTCGCCTTGCAAGGGCAGGATTTCGAAGACGGGTCGATTCGGCCTGCAGATGTTGGCGAGTGTTCGCAGGCCGTTTAAGCGCGCGTTCGCTCAAGGCAAATTCATCGCGATAATCGTCCCAATATGCGATTGCTTTTTGGCGGATTACCAATGCGACCAGAGTGCCGAACAATCCGAAAGTGATGAGCAGTACAGATGCTGTTATCATGACCTTTCCTCTGCCTTATTAACGCAGAGGACGGCATAAGGTTCTCGATCGAGATCAAAGTCCAGGTCTCACAGATCGGTGATGTCCGTAACGAGCGCAGGTTTTACGCGATTGCCCGATCGTTTGCGTCAAACCGGTGCATTAAAGCCTTGTCCGGCGTGGCGAAGACAATATCGTCGGCACCATAGCGATGCTGACCGAACAGGCGCACGGTCACAAGGCCCGCCTGCTCCGTTTCGAGATAGAGGATGGTATCGGCGCCGAGATGTTCGGCATGAACGACCTTGCCCTTCCAATCGCCTGCATCGCGCGACAGGGCGATATGTTCCGGCCGGATGCCGATCGTCTTGCAGCCACTTTCCTCGAGCTTTTCCGCAGGGATGAAATTCATCTGCGGCGAACCGATAAAACCGGCGACGAAGATGTTGGCCGGCCGGTTGTATAGTTCCATAGGCGAACCGACCTGCTCGATCGCACCGGCGTTCAGGACCACGATCTTATCGGCCAGCGTCATCGCCTCGACCTGGTCATGGGTGACATAGATCATCGTTGCCTTGAGGCGTCGGTGAAGGCGGGCAATCTCAAGCCGCGTCTGGACGCGCAATGCCGCATCGAGGTTCGACAAAGGCTCGTCGAAGAGAAACAGGCTCGGTTCGCGCACGATGGCGCGGCCGATCGCCACGCGCTGGCGCTGACCGCCGGAAAGCTCTGCCGGGCGACGGGCGAGATACGGGTCAAGCGACAGCATCGAAGAGGCCTTCGTCACACGCTCCTCGATCTCCGCCTTCGGTGTGCCGGCCTGCTTCAGGCCAAGCCCCATATTGTCCTTTACCGTCAGGTGCGGATAAAGCGCATAGGACTGGAAAACCATGGCGATACCGCGCTTGGCCGGTGGCACGGTCGCCACTTCCTGACCGTCGATACGGATAGAACCGGAGGACGCGTCTTCAAGGCCTGCGATGACCCTCAAAAGCGTGGACTTGCCGCAACCCGACGGGCCTACGAAGATGACGAATTCGCCATCCTTGACGTCGAGATCAATGCCCTTCAGCACCTCGTGGTCACCGAAAGCCTTGCGGATGGATGTCAGTTGCAGCGAACCCAAGAGCGTCTTCCTTTAAAATTCCGTACCGGCGTCAAAGATGGACAGGCTTGCCCGTGCGAGCGCTTTCGTCCGCCGCAAGGCAGATCCTCAGCGATTGCACCGCATCGTCCATGTGCCGGGTGAGATCTATATCTTCGTGGATGGCCCGCAGCATGTAGGCCTGTTCCAGATTGCAGAGTTCCTGATGGCCCGGCTCACCGGCCATTTTCATATCCTTGTCGGGCGACAAGAACTTTCCGTCTGGACCCGTTTCGGCGCTGTGAAAGCGGATGACCGAAGTTTTGGTATGCGTGTCGATATCGTCCGACTTTGCATTCGGGTCCATGACGATAGACACCGAGCCCTTTGGCGACATGACATCCTTCACGAAGAAGGCGGTTTCCGAGATCATCGGTCCCCAGCCGGCCTCGTACCAGCCGACGGATTTATCGTCGAAGATCACCTGCAGATGGCCGTAATTATACATGTCCGGCGCGATCTCGTCGGAGAGGCGCAGGCCCATGCCACGCACTTCGACGGGTTTCGCATCGGTGATCTGGCACATGACATCGACATAATGCACGCCGCAATCGACGATCGGCGGCGTCGTGTTCATCAGCGCCTTATGCACGTCCCAGGTCGGGCCAGAGGACTGCTGGTTGAGATTCATGCGGAAGACATAGGGCGGGCCGAGCTTTCGCGCTTCTTCGATCAGCCGGATCCAGGACGGGTGGTGGCGAAGAATGTAGCCGATGACCAGCTTTTTGCCAGAAGCCTTCGCGGCTGCCACGACGCGTTCGGCATCTGCAACCGTGGTCGCCAGAGGCTTTTCGACAAAGACGTGGCAGCCGGTCTCAAAAGCGGCAACTGCATAATCCGCATGGCTGTCGGAATAGGTGCATATCGCGCAGAGATCGGGTTTCAGCTCCTCAAGCGCGGTCAGGAAATCCGGATGGATCTTGTAGCCTTCGAGCGCCGGATCGAGCTTCGGCGTCGAGCGATTGACCAGCCCGACAATCTCGAAGCCGGGATCGTTGTGATAGGCGAGCGCATGACTGCGCCCCATATTGCCAAGGCCGGCAACGAGGACACGGATGGGCTTTGCAATATAACTCATTTGACAGCTCCCGAGGTGATGCCGCGGATCAGCTGGCGTGAGAAGATGACGTAGAGAACCAGAACCGGAAGGATGGCGAGCGACAGGGCAGAAAGCACTGCATTCCAGTTGGTGACGAACTGGCCGATGAACATCTGTGCGCCCAAGGTCACCGTCTTGGTCTCCTCGCCCGGTGCCAGGATCAGCGGGAACCAGAGGTCGTTCCAGATCGGGATCATGGTGAAGACGGCAACCGTCGCCATCGCAGGCCGCACCAGCGGCAGGACGAGACGGAAGAAGATCGCGTATTCGGACAGCCCGTCGATGCGCCCGGCATTCTTCAGGTCGTCGGAAACGGTGCGCATGAATTCCGACAGGATGAAGATGGCGAGCGGCAGCCCTTGCGCCGTATAGACCAGAACCAGCGCCGTCAGCGTATTGACGAGACCGGCCGCGACCATGCCCTGCAGGATGGCGACGGTGCCAAGCCGGATCGGGATCATGATTCCGAGCGCCAGATAGAGGCCCATCAGCAGGTTGCCGCGAAAGCGATATTCCGACAGCGCGAAGGCGGCCATGGCGCCAAACAGCAAAACGAACGCGATCGAGACGACGGTGACGATCAGGCTGTTCTGAAAATAACCGATGAAATCGCCCTGTTTCAGGACAGTCTCGTACCCGACGAGGCTGAAGGTCGAGGGCGTCGGGATCGCCATTGGCTCGCGGAAGATGGCGTTGCGGCTCTTGAACGAATTGATCAGCGTGAGGAATACCGGGAAAAGCGCGATCAGAGTGTAGCTTATCAGCGCGACATGGATCAGTCCGGTGCGCAAATATGAGGTGCGGGCTGTTGCCATCGTCTTTGACCTCCTCAGAACTGATAGCGACGCATGCGCCGCTGGATGACGAAGAGATAAAGCGAAACGCCGGCGAGGATGATCAGGAACATCACGGTAGCGATCGTCGCACCCATTGAGCGGTCGCCCATCTGGTTCTGGAAGCCGAAGAAGGTGCGATAGAGCAGCGTGCCCAAGATATCGGTCGAGCCATCCGGCCCGGCAAGCGCGCCCTGCACCGTATAGATCAGGTCGAAAGCATTGAAATTGCCGACGAAGGTTAGGATCGAGATGATGCCGATCGAGGGCAGGATCAGCGGCAGCTTGATTTTCCAGAACTGGCTCCAGCCAGTAATGCCGTCACATTCGGCAGCTTCCAGCACCTCGTCGGGAATGTTCAGCAGTGCCGCATAGATCAGCATCATCGGGATGCCGACATATTGCCAGACGGAAATCAGCGACACGGTGATCAGAGCGCTTTCCGGTTTGCCGAGCCAAGGGGCGAACATCCATTTCAGCCCGACCCAATCCATCATACCCGGCGCAATGCCCCAGATAGGCGAGAGGATCAGCTTCCAGATGAAGCCGACGATAACGAAGGAGAGAAGCGTGGGTACGAAAATGGCGGTGCGATAGAAGGTGGCGAAGCGCAGTTTCGACACCGAGAGCATGGCGGCAAGCGCGACGCCGATCGGGTTCTGCACCAGCATATGGATGACGAAGAAGATCAGGTTGTTGCCGAGGGCATTCCAGAAGTTGGCTGCAAGCCGTGCATCGGAAAACAGCGTGACGAAATTGGCGAGGCCGACAAACACGGTCTCGCCATCGACCAGATTATAGAGCGACAGCCGCAGCGTCTCGATCAGCGGCAATATCATGATCGCGGTATAGACAAGAAATGCCGGCGCCAGAAATACGAGAATGTGCCAGCGGGCGGGACGCTTGATCGGAGCGATCTCAGGATCGGCAGTGTCGATGTCGCTCATGGGTCGGTTCCGATTATTCGCTGTCAAGGTCGAGGATGTGACTGCCCCTCGTCGAGTTGCCGCCACCTTCTCCCCGCTCGCGGGGAGAAGGAGATATGCCGCGCCGTCTTGCCCAATCGCAACGTAGCGTGAGCCACGTCCCCTCGCCCCGTTTACGGGGAGAGGGTTAGGGTGAGGGGCCGCCTGTGCGACAGAAATAAGCTTCGTGGAAGCTTACTTCGCCGGCTTGTACCAGCTGTCCAGACCCTTCTGGGTCTCTGCCGCTGCCTGTTCCGGCGTCTGCGTACCGTTGATGACGTTTGCAGACACGCGCCACATTTCCAGATCGAGGTTCGGCTGGCCGCGGCCGACGATTGCCGCACTCGGGCGGATGGTCGGCTTGCAGTTCTGGCGCCAGGAGACGAATTCCTGCGCCAGCGGATCTTCCATCTTCACCGCCGTCGAATTCAGGCTGAAGAAGCCCGGCAGCGAGTTGGCGTAAAGCGTGGCGAATTCCGGCGATGCGACCCAGGCCAGGAATTTCTTCGCGGCTTCCGGGTTCTTGCCCTTGGCATTCAGGCCGATGCCGATGTCGTTATGGTCGGAAATGTAGCAGGTATCGCCGGCCTTCTTCACCGGCGGCGGGAAGGCGCCCATTTCGAAATCGGCCTGCGCCTTGAACGGCGCGATTTCCCAGGAACCTGCCGGATAGATGGCGGCGCGGCCCAATGTGAAGAGGTTCTGGCTGTCCGGATAGGTCTGGGCTTCGAAACCGTCGCCGAGATAGGGCTTCCACTTGGCGAGCGTCTTGTAGGGCTCGACCCAGTCAGCATCGGTCAGCTTCTGGGTGCCGGCGATCAGCGCCTTGCGGCCTTCCTCGCCCTTCCAGTCGTTCGGACCGATATTGTAATAGCCCATGGTGGCGGCTTCCCACTGGTCCTTGGTGCCCATGGCCAGAGGGATGTAATTGCCGTCCGCCTTAATCTTGTCCAGGAGCGCGAAGAACTCGTCCTCGGTCTTCGGCACTTCGACCTTCAGTTCCTCGAACGCCTTCTTGTTGTAGATGAAGCCGTGGATGACCGATGCCATCGGCACGCAGAAGGTCGTCTTGCCGTCGTCGGTGGTCCATGCGGACTTGGCCGTATCGGAAAAATTCTTGATGCCGTCGAGATCATTCAGCGGCGCGAGCTGGCCCTTCTGGAACATGGCCAGCGACAGGTCGAACGGGCGGCAGGTGATGAGATCACCGGCAGAGCCTGCTTCCAGTTTGGCGTTGACGGCGGAATTGTATTCGGTCGGCGCCATCGGTGCGAAGGTCACCTTGATGCCGGGGTTCTTCGCCTCGAAGGCCGGGATCAGCTTTTCCTGCCAGATCGACAGGTCGTCGTTACGCCAGCTTTCGATGGTCAGCGATGCATCCTGCGCCAGAACCGCGCCTGCCGGAGCAAACATGGTCGTGGCGAAAAGCATGCCTTTCAGTAGACGGGTCATGATGTTCTCCCTGTTTGTTAGCGCCTTGCGGCGCATTTCACGGTATTTTCCGTCACGTCCAGTTCCGCCAGTGCTTTCCTCAACACTTGTCCGGAACAATTCAGCAATTCTCTTGCAGCCGCCGCATCGGCAGCCCCGGCCGCCAGCAGCACGGCGACCTTTACCGAGCCATCGGCACGCGCAAAAAATTCTTGGGCCTCATCGAAGCCGATGCCGGCAATCTCGGTCACAATTACGGCAGCGCGGATGCGCAGTTTTTCGTTATCGGCTCGCAAATTGACCATATGGCCGTCATGCACATGGCCAAGCTTGATGGCCGCAAGCGTGGAGAGCATGTTGAAGGCCAGTTTCTGGGCTGTGCCGGCGCCCATGCGGGTCGAACCGGCCACCACTTCCGGCGGGGTTTCGAGCAAGACGGAGACACCCGCACCGTCGAACAGGCGCGCACCCGGATTATTGGCGATCGCCACGACCTTTGCGCCGCGGCTGAGGGCGATTTCGGCAACCTTCAAGACATAGGGGGTGGAGCCGCTGGCGGAAACGGCAAGCACGCAATCGCCTTGCCCGATAACCGCAGCATCCGTTTCGGCCAGAGCCATATCGTCTTCCGGAGCGCCCGGCATTTCACCGTGGCTCGATAGACCACCGGCCAGCAAAAGCACGATCTGCTCGCGGGGAATGCCATAGGTTCCCGGAAGCTCTAGCGCATCGGCCATCGCCATCAGGCCGGAACTGCCGGCGGCAGCATAAACGAGCTTTCCACCGGAACGCAGGGCATCCGCGACAAGATCAGCGGCTTCAGCCAAGGCCGGGATGGCCGCATCGACCGTCCGGGCCGCGTCCTGCTGGCCGGATGCCAGAAGCGCAAGAATGTCCTCAGGCGCTCGCGTATCGAGGCCTTCCGCATTCCCATGTCTGGCTTCGGTGGCTTTTTGGCTCATCCGTTTCTCCCTCTTATCAAAATGATGCCAAAAAAATACCAATTGTCCAGCGAGAAATTAATAATCGTTACCAGCGAAGGCTGCATCGGTCCGCACACTCGCTAAAACATCAAGGAAAACGGGCGATTATCGCCGATTTTCTCGTTCCTGCCATTTCGCCCTTGGTAAATGGTATTTTTTTGGTATCATCGATGCTGGAGGTTCCAATGACGGGCTACATTCTCGGGATAGATGGCGGCGGGACGAGCTGCCGGGCAGCACTGGCCGATCAGGCCGGAACCATGCTCGGCCGCGGCAAAAGCGGCGCGTCCAATATCCTGACCGACCCCGACACTGCACTCAGGCATATTGTCGAAGCAGCACGGCTCGCCTTCGAGGATGCCGGGCTGGCGCCAGACCTTGCCTCGGCATCGGCCATTCTCGGGCTTGCCGGCAACAATGTCGGTGATGCGGTCGGCTATGTCACGGCGCGGCTGCCCTTCATGGCGTCGCAGATCGTTTCCGATGGCGTGATCGCGCTGCAGGGGGCGATCGGCGACGAAGATGGTGCGATCGGCATCGTGGGAACAGGAACCGTCTATATCATTCGAGATCAGAGCCAGTTCAAATCCATAGCCGGCTGGGGTTTTCAGGTCAGCGATCTCGGTAGCGGCGCAAGGCTCGGCCAGCTGGCGCTGCAGGAAACGCTGCTCGCCTTCGACAAGATCCGGCCGGTGAGCCCTCTGACTCAAGCCATCCTTGAGGAATTCAACGGCAATCCCGAACTGATCGTCGATTTCGCGCGGCTGGCAAAACCGGGTGATTTCGGCCGCTATACGCCTAAAGTGTTCGAATTTGCGGGCCAGAACGATCAGACCGCGCTGCGAATTCTGAAAACCGGCGCAAGCGGCGTCGACGAAGCGCTCGATGCAGTCAGCGCCGTTACCGGAGCGAAGGGCAAGCTCTGCCTGCTCGGCGGCCTGGCACCGCTTTATCCGCCCTATCTTTCCGAACGGCACCGGACACGCCTTTCCGAACCGCGTGCCGATGCACTGACGGGTGCCGTCGAGCTGGCAGTGAAGGCTTATGCGGACAAGGCGGAGGTGCGCGCATGAGCGATACGCTGACCGCGATCCTGCCGCTCGACGGCCTGCAATCGGCAGGGTCGGGGCCGCTTTACCTGAAACTGCGCCAGAGCTTGGAAGAGGCCATTCTTTCCGGCAAGCTCGGCCATGGCGACGCCTTGCCGGCCGAGCGCGACCTTGCCGACTATGCCAATGTCAGCCGCGTCACTGTGCGCAAGGCGGTCGACGATCTCGTCAAGGACGGCTTGCTTACGCGCAAGCACGGGTCCGGCACGTTCGTGGTCAAGCCGCTGTCGCGGGTCGAGCAGCCGCTCACCAAGCTCACCTCGTTTACCGAGGACATGGCGCGGCGCGGCCTTGTTTCCCGCTCGGAATGGCTGGAGCGCGGGCTTTTTCATCCCTCGCCGGAAGAGATGATGATGCTGGGCCTCGCCCCCGGCACGATGGTCGCCCGGATCGGCCGCCTGCGTTTCGGCAACGACATGCCGCTCGCAATCGAGCGGGCCAGCATTTCCGCCGAATTCCTGCCCGATCCGGTTTCGCTCACGGGTTCGCTTTATGCCGAACTCGAGAAAAAGAATGCGCGACCGGTGCGCGCCATCCAGCGTATTTCCGCCACCAACATGAAAAAGACCGATGCCGGGCTTCTGGAAGTGCCGATCGACGCCGCCGGCCTTTCTATCGAGCGGGTTTCCTATCTGGCATCCGGCCGGGTGGTGGAACTGACGCGCTCGCTTTATCGCGGCGACGCCTATGATTTCGTGGCCGAGCTTTCGCTCGGAGAAAACTGACAAGTCGAGGATTGCAAGATGCTGACCCATATGCGCCAGGAGATCAACGAGATACCGGAAGCGGCGACCCGACTGCTCGACCGATCGGCTGCAGACCTTGCCAAGGCGGGTCGAGCGCTCCGCGACAAGGATCCGGCATTCCTCGTGACGATCGCCCGCGGCTCTTCCGATCACGCCGCAACCTTCATCAAATACGCGATCGAACTAACGGCCGGCCGGCCAGTCGCTTCGCTCGGACCATCGCTCGCCTCGATCTACGGCGCCGACCTCAAGCTTGGCGGCGGAGCGGCAATCGCCATCTCGCAGTCCGGCAAAAGCCCGGACATCGTCGCCATGGCTGAAGCGGCGACCAAGAGCGGTGCGGTGACCGTCGCGCTCACCAACACGCTTCCTTCGCCGATCACGCAAGCATCGCTTCATGCAGTCGATATCAACGCCGGCCCCGAACTTGCGGTCGCGGCAACAAAATCCTTTGTCAATTCCATCGTTGCCGGTCTTGCCCTTCTTTCGGAATGGACGGGCGACGATGCGCTCAAGGCCGCGGTTCGCGCTTTGCCGGACCATCTGGCAAAAGCCGTTACGCTCGACTGGAGCGAATTTTCCGGTCAACTTGGTGACGCGGAATCGCTCTACATGCTCGGCCGCGGCCCGGCGCTGGCGATTGCCAGCGAAGCAGCGCTGAAATTCAAGGAAACCTCCAACATGCATGCCGAGGCCTATTCGGCAGCCGAGGTGCTGCACGGCCCGGTGGCTTTGGTGGAAGACAGGTTTCCGGTGCTGGCCTTTGCCGCGCGCGATGCGGCCGAGGCTTCCATCGTCGAGATCGTCGACAGCCTTGCCGGCAAACGGGCTATGGCCTTCGCCACATCCGGCGAGGTGAAAGCCGCCAACAAGCTGCCTTTCATCGCGACCGGCCATCCGCTGACCGATGCGCTGGCGCTGATCGTACCGTTCTATGGTTTCGTCGAAGCATGGTCCCGGTCCAAGGGCTTTAATCCCGATCAGCCTACAGCTCTGAAGAAGGTCACGGAAACGCTATGACCCAGCAAAAGGCTCTCATCGGCAAGCGTGTATTCGACGGCTCGGGCTGGCATGAGGATGCCGCCGTTATTTTCGAAGGCGGAAAGATTACGGGCATTCTTCCGGTCGATCTGCTCTCTGCGGATATGGAGACGATCGAAGGCGGTGAGATCATCGCACCCGGTTTCATCGATCTACAGGTGAATGGCGGCGGCGGGGTGCTTCTCAATGAAGAGCCGACCGTCGAAGGCATCGCCACGATCTGCGCCGCACATGCAAAATTCGGCACGACGGCGCTTTTGCCGACTCTGATTACCGACACGTTCGAGATCACCAGCCGCACGGTCGCGGCCGGGATCGAGGCAAAGAAACAGGGTATTGCCGGTTTTCTCGGCCTGCATCTGGAAGGCCCTCATCTTTCGCTTGCCCGCAAGGGCGCGCATGATCCGGCGCTGATCCGGCCGATGGAGGAGCAGGACCTCGAATTGATCCTCTCCTGCGGTGAGGCGCTCGACGCGCTGATGGTGACGATCGCGCCGGAAAGCGTTTCTCCCGAACAGGTCAACACGCTCGCGCGCGCCGCCATCACCGTCAGCCTCGGCCATACGGAAGCCAGCTACGACACGGCTCGCCTCTATGCCACCGCCGGAGCGCGGACGGTTACCCATCTGTTCAACGCCATGAGCCCGCTCGGCCATCGCGAGCCGGGCATGGTCGGCGCGGCACTCGATACGAGAAACCTGCATGCCGGCCTGATCGCAGACGGCATCCATGTGCATCCGGCAGCGATGGCGGCAGCCCTGCGCGCCAAGAACGGACCGGGAAAGATCTTTCTCGTGACCGACGCCATGTCGCCGATCGGCACAGACATGACATCGTTTACGCTCAACGGCCGGGAAATCCTGCGCCATGACGGCCGTCTCACGCTTGCCGACGGCACGCTTGCCGGCGCCGATATCGACATGGCTGCCTGCGTGCGGCTGGTTCACGAAACGCTCGAGCTGCCGCTGGAGGAAGCGCTGCGAATGGCGTCGGCCTATCCGTCGGATGCCGTCCAGATTGCGGATAAAAAGGGGTCGCTCAAGCCCGGCTTCGATGCCGATTTTGTGGTGCTGGACGCAAGCCTTCACCCGCAGAGCACATGGATCGGCGGCGTCAGCGTTTATCAAGCATAGATTTGGGATTTACCCCTTACCCTAGCCCTCTCCCCCGTAAACGGGGAGAAGGTGGTGGCAGACGGATGAGGGGCTGGCGGCTTGCCTAGGCCGTCACCGAAAAAACAACGCGCACCTTCAGACCCTTGCCTCCAGCGCCATCTTCGAGGCTGAGGCTTGCACCATGCAGCCGCGCGATTTCCTCCACGATCGGAAGGCCCAACCCGGTTCCCGGTCGCCCCTGCCCGCTTACATCGCCGCGCTCGAAGCGCCTCAGCACAGTTTCGCGGCGATCAGGCGGGATGCCCGGCCCATTATCCTCAACCTCAACACATGCTCCGCCTTGCTGGCCAGCAACACGCACCGTCACCTCAGCACCTGCACCGGCATAAAGCAGCGCGTTGGAAACCAGGTTTTTCACCAGTTCGCCGATCAGGATGGGTTCGACGATGGCCGTCACCTCTCCCTCTCCTTCGAAACCGAGATCGATACCCGCTTCGGCTGCACGCGGCACATGCTCGGCGGTGACGGTACGGGCCAGATCCACGAGATCGACTTCGCGCATTGCGGTCGAACGGCTGGCGGCATCAATCCGCGCCATGAGGAGAAGCTGGGCCAATATACGCTCCGCATCGCCCACGGCTTCATCCGCCTTTTCCGCCGCCTGCTGAACCTCGCTCAGATCACCTGACCGCCTGGCAAGCGTCAGCTGGGTGCGGACGATCGCGAGAGGGGTGCGCAACTGATGCCCGGCATTACCGGTGAAATGGCGAAGCGCATCGAGCGCACCTTCGAGCCGCACCATGAAGGAATTGACCGTATCGACCAGGCCCTGAACCTCGTTCGGAACCCGTTCCGTAATCGGATGCAGGTCATCGGGACTGCGCTCGGAGAGCGCCTCGCTGAAACGGTAGAGCGGCCGAAGCGACAGCGTGACGGCAACCCAGACAATCGCCGCCGCCCCCAGGATCATGAAGAGGATACGCAGCGCGGACCGTAACAGAATCGCATGGGTCAGCTGCTGGCGGGCAATCGTCGTCTCGGCTACCGTCACGGTAAAGGGTACCGAATTGATGCCGGTAGAGGCTGAACGCGCCAGTGCCGCAACCCGGATCGGCTCGCCGCGAAAGACTGCATCACCAAAGGCCGCCGCCTGCCCTTCGCGTCGCTGGATCGACGGCAGGTTCTGGTAACCGGTGACGAACGTGCCAGGCGGTCCGTCGACCCGATAGAAAACACGGTCCTGCGCAGCGGATGTCAGCATTTCCAATGCGACATAGGGAATATCAACCTCCAGCGAGCCGTCTTCCGAAACGATCACCCGTTCGGCGATGGCAAGCGCCGATCCTGCCAGAACACGGTCCGAAACCTCGTTCGCGGTATCGATCGCCTCGTCCCAGGTGTCGATCATAGCGATCGCGCCGATTACGGCCGTGGAGACCAGAAGCCAGGCAAGCAGGCGACGGCGCAGGGAATAGGCGCTTAGGGCAGCGCCCGTCATGGCGCGGTCCTCGCGGCTTCGAGATAATAGCCAATGCCGCGGGCAGTTTTCACGGTCAGCCCATGCGGCAGCAGTCTTTTTCTTAGCCGGCTCACATATTGTTCGATGGCATTGGCCGACAGGTCGTCGTCGAAGCCGGTGAGCGAGGCGACGATCGCCTCCTTCGAGACGACTTTTCCCATTCTGAGGAACAGCAGTTCGAGCAGCGCGATCTCGCGGGCCGGAATGTCGAGCGGCGTGCCGCTGCACGAAAAGGTGCGAGATGTCAGATCGAAAGTGACGCCACCATGGCTGATAACCGAGCTGCGCAGGCCCGCCTGGCGGCGCAGCAGAACCCGGATACGCGCCTCGAATTCCGGCACATCGAAAGGCTTGATCATGTAGTCATCGGCACCGAGATCGAGCCCGCGTACCCGCTCTTCCGGCAGGCCTCGCGCCGTCAGAATCATCACCGCCGCGCGGTTCTGCCGGGCGCGCATGGCGCGCAGTACATCGAGACCATCCATTTCCGGAAGGTTGAGGTCGAGAATAACGAGATCATAGGCTTGAGCTGCGGCGGCGGCCTCTGCGGAGGTGCCGTCTGCGACGAAATCAACGACATAACCGCTACTGCGAAGAATGGCCTGAAGGCCCTCGGCCAGAGCCAGATTATCCTCGACCAGCAATATACGCACGAAATCCCTCCGCTTCAGCGCCGACTATAATCGGTGAAGCGGAGAGATGTCACGATGGCGAGGCGCTGATAGTCAGGGACGGCCGAGATAATCCATCTTGCCGACCGGCACGCCCTTGTGGCGCAGGATCGCGTAAGCGGTCGTGACGTGGAAATAGAAGTTCGGTAGCGCAAACCCGAGCACATAGCTCTTGCCGTTAAAAATGGTCTCGCCCGACCGGGTCTTCAGCACCACTTCGATATCCTCGCGATCCGCCATCGAGGCCGGCACGACATCTTTCAGGAAAGCAACGGTCTTTTCGATACGCGCGTGAAGATCAGCAAACGTCAATTCGTCATCGGAAAAAGGCACATTCTCGACGCCGCCGACACGAACCGGCACGAACTTGGCGCTGTCGCTTGCACGCTGGATCTGACCGGTCAGCGGCAGCATATCCTCGATCAGCCGAGCTTCGAGCAACTCCTTGTGGGCGATCCCCTTCTCGTCGGCAAAGGCCTCGCCCTTCTTGAGGATTTCGGTGAGATTGGCAAAGCCGCGCAGGAAGGCCGGCACGGAGACGTCGTAGAGCGAGAGAGACATTAGGAACCTCGTTGGGGGCAGAGAAAGAATTACCGGCATCAGGTAGGCAGTCGCAGCAGCCGAACAAGGATGCTCGAACAATGCGTTGCTCCTGTGGCCGGGCGGACACGCCCGTGGCAGCTTGCCGCAGGCTTCGGCCTCAGGCATTGTCAGTACATGACGCGCCTTACATTCCTTTGTCTCGGTCTCATCGGGCTCTGTCCTGCCTTTCTGGCTGGAACGAGCGCCGCGAATGTGCTGATGTTTCCGGCTCTCTCCGGCAAACAGAATGCGGCAGTGCTGACCGTCTATTCATCGCTGGACGAGGGGCTTGCAAAGCCGATGATCGCCGGTTTCCAGGCTGCCAATCCGGATGTCGCGGTCGCCTATGAGGACATGCTGACCGGCGAAATCTACGACCGGATCGTGCGCGAGACCGATGCGGGGAAAAAGACAGCCGACTTCGCCTTTTCCTCGGCCATGGACCTGCAGGTGAAACTCGCCAATGACGGCTATGCCCAGGCGAGCGACCTGCCGATGAGCGGGCGCTGGCCGCAATGGGCGAACTGGCGCAATACCGTCTATGCGCTCACCTTCGAACCGGCCGTCTTCGTTTATCACAAGCCGAGCTTCAAGAACGAGGCCCCACCCGCCAGCCGGGCTGAATTCATCGAATTCCTGCAGAAACACGGCGATTCGGTCCATGGTCGGATCGGCACCTATGACATAGAGCGCTCCGGCGTCGGTTTTCTCTTCATGTCACGCGACCAGGAACAGTTTGGCGATATCTGGTCCGTGGTGCGCGCCATGGGCGCGGCGGGAGTAAAGCTTTATTCGACCAGCGGCGCGATCCTCGAACGCGTGGCCGATGGCCGGTTTTTGCTCGGCTACAATATCGTCGGCTCCTATGCCGCCGACTGGGCCTCGCGTTACCCGAATGTCGGCATCGTCCTACCCAAGGATTATACTGTCGTCATGTCGCGCATCGGGCTCGTTCCGCAGGCTGCGGCCAATGCCGATCTCGGCAAGCGGTACCTGGAATTCTTCATGTCGAAAGAAGGGCAGACGATCATGGCTCGCGAGTTGCAGATCCCCGCCGTCAGCCCGGAAGTCGCCGGCAACAATACGGCGACGACGATGCGCGAAATGCTCGGCGGACAGTTGAAGCCGGTGCCTGTCAGCCTCGGTCTGATGGTCTATCTCGATCAGGTGAAGCGGGCGCGACTGATCTCGAAATGGAACGAGGAACTGCGACATCAATAGGACTTGAAAAAGCTGGCATCGTTACTTGGTTTTCTGCAAGAATGACTGTCGTCAAGCGATGTCAGGTAAATGTCAGGTTCTTGTGATCGCTTGAGCGCATGCGGCCTCCATGGAGGTGGGGCCGTCGATAACGGGAGGAGAATGGCGGGCGACATGTCGCTGCGCTCAAAACATCCTTCCGTTGCGTAAAAACACTTCGTCTCGCGGGACGACAACGGAGGACATACCTTGAAACATTTCTTGCTCGCTTCCTTCCTCGCAAGTGCAATCGCCCTTCCGGCGGTTGCCGCCGATTATTCGATCATGGCGCCGGCAGCACCGGGCGGCGGCTGGGACCAGACCGCGCGCACGATGCAGACCGTGCTGCAGCAGGAGAAGATCTCCAACCGCGTCCAGGTGATGAACGTTCCGGGCGCCGGCGGCACGATCGGCATCGCCCAGTTCGCCAGCCAGCAGAAGGGCAACCCGAATGCGCTTCTCGTCGGCGGTTACGTCATGGTCGGCGCGATCCTCACCAACAAGTCGCCCGTCACGCTAAAGGACGTCACCCCGATCGCGCGCCTGACCGGCGAATACGAAGTGATCGTCGTTCCGACCTCGTCCGACATCAAGTCGGTCGGCGATCTTGCTGCCAAGCTTAAGGCTGATCCGGGTTCTGTTTCCTGGGGTGGCGGCTCTGCCGGCGGTACCGATCACATCACCGCGGGCCTGATTGCCAAGGCAGCCGGTGTCGAGCCGACCAAGATCAACTACATCGCGTTTTCCGGCGGCGGCGAAGCGCTGGCCGCCATCCTCGGCAGCCAGGTAACTGCCGGCATCTCATCCTATGGCGAGTTCGAAAGCCAGATCAAGGCCGGCTCGCTGCGCCTGCTGGCAATCTCGTCTGCCGAAAAGATTCCAGGCATCGATGCACCGACGCTGAAGGAAAGCGGTCTCGATGTGGTTATCCAGAACTGGCGCATGGTCGCTGCTGCTCCAGGCATCACGGAAGAGCAGAAGAAGGCGATCGCCACCGATATCGAAAAGCTCGCCAAGTCCGGCAAGTGGCAGGAAAACCTGAAGACCAAGGGCTGGATGGATACCTATCTGTCGGGCGCTGCCTTCGACGAACAGCTTGCCAAGGACATCGCCTCCACGGAGACGATCCTGAAAGAAATCGGACTGGTTAAATGAGCCTCGACGCCAACAAAAGCTCGAGCGAGCGCCGCCCTGATTGGGCGGCGCTTGTCATCGCCGCCGTTCTCGCCATCGTTGCCGTCGTCATCTTCGTCGACGTATCCCGGCTGACTGCCACGACCGGCTATTCACCCATCGGCCCGGCCTCGGTTCCCTACTGGATCGGTTTCGGATTGATCGGCCTTGCCATCTGGACCGTGTTTGCGGCCTTTCGTCACGATTTTCCCGAGCGTGAGCGTCAGGAAATCAGCCCGGTTCTGTGGGTCGTCGGTGGTCTTCTCGCCCAGATGATCCTGATCCGCTTCGCTGGCTTTTCCATCGCCACCGGCCTTCTGTTCGGCCTTGCCGCCCGCGGTTTCGGCGCGCGCAAGCTGCATGTCAGCATTCCGATCGGCATCGTCATCTGTCTTGGCATCTGGTGGCTTTTCGCGGGCGTCTTGCAGCTCTCGCTTCCCGCCGGCCCGCTTGAAAACCTGCTCCAGTAACGGGGTCGGGGAGTAAATCCATGAGCACATTCGAATTCCTCCTCCAGGGCCTGGCATCCGCCGCAGAGCCGATGAACCTGCTTTATGCGCTGATCGGCGTGACGCTCGGCACCATGGTCGGAGTGTTGCCGGGCATCGGGCCTGCGACCACCGTGGCGCTGCTTCTGCCCGTCACCTACCAGCTCGACGCCACCGGCTCGCTGATCATGTTTGCCGGCATCTATTACGGCGGCATGTATGGCGGCTCGACGACCTCGATCCTGTTGAACACGCCCGGCGAAAGCGCCTCGATCGTCACCGCTCTCGAAGGTAACAAGATGGCCCGTGCGGGCCGCGGCGGACCGGCGCTGGCGACAGCCGCCATCGGCTCCTTCGTTGCCGGCCTGATCGCGACGCTGGCGCTTGCCTTCATCGCGCCTTACATCGTCAAGCTGGCGCTGGTCTTCGGACCTCGCGAATATTTCGCGCTGATGGTGCTCGCCTTCGTTACCGTGTCGTCCGCCTTCGGCAATTCGACGTTGCGCGGCCTCACCTCGCTATTCATCGGCCTGGCGCTCTCGCTCGTCGGGATCGACCAGCTGACCGGCCAGAACCGCCTGTCCTTCGGCGTGCCGGACCTGCTCGACGGGATCGAAGTCACGACTATGGCTGTTGCGATGTTCGCGATCGGCGAAACCTTGTTCATCGCAGCCCAGGGCGCGCAGGCGCCCGACAAGGTGGAAGCGATCAAGGGTTCGGTCTGGATGACGGCATCGGACTGGGCGCGCTCGTGGAAAGCCTGGCTGCGCGGCACCGTGATCGGCTTCCCGATCGGCGCAATGCCGGCCGGCGGCGCTGAAATCGGCACGTTCCTCTCCTACGCGACGGAAAAGAAGCTTTCAAAGCACCCGGAAGAATTCGGCAATGGCGCAATCGAAGGCGTTGCCGGACCGGAAGCTGCAAACAACGCGTCAGCTGCCGGTACGCTCGTGCCGCTTCTGACACTCGGCCTGCCGACGTCTGCGACCGCTGCAATCATGCTTGCCGGCTTCCAGCAATACGGCCTGCAGCCCGGTCCGCTTCTTTTCGCGACCAATCCGCAGCTCGTCTGGGGCCTGATCGCTTCGCTTTTGATCGCCAACCTGATGCTTCTGGTTCTGAACCTGCCGCTGGTTGGAATGTGGGTGAAGCTGCTGACCATCCCGAAGCCCTGGCTTTATGCGGGCATTCTGGTGTTTGCGACGCTCGGCACGATCGGCGCCAACCCATCGGTGTTCGAACTCGGCATGCTGCTTCTCTTCGGCCTGATCGCTTACGTCATGCGCGTCTTCGATTATCCGATCGCGCCGGTCATCGTCGGCCTGATCCTCGGGCCGCTGGCGGAGCAGCAGCTGCGCCGTGCGCTGTCGATCAGCCAGGGTGACTTCACCGTGCTGTTCACCTCGCCGATCGCCGCCGTGCTGCTGCTGCTTGCTGCAACCGCACTGATCCTGCCGCTGGTGCTGCGCATGCGTGGCCGCGGCGACGTGCTGACCCAGATGGCGGCCAGCGAAGACTGACAAGTCCTCCCAGGACGAAAAAGCCCGGTACGTCGAGAAAGAGGTGCCGGGCTTTTTTATGTATGCCGTTCAGGATGCCGTCATCCTCGGGCTTGTCCCGAGGATCTGCAGACCTATCAGTTTTGGAAGCGTGGTTAGATCCTCGGCACAAGGCCGAGGATGACGGCGTTCGGTGTATCAGTGCCCGAACACCGACCAGCCGGTCCGATCCGCCAGCATTTCCAGCGCCAGAGACCCGACTAGCGAATTACCGTTGTGATTGAGCCCCGGCGACCAGACCGCGATCGAGGCGCGGCCCGGCGCGACCGCCATGATGCCGCCGCCGACGCCGCTTTTTCCCGGCAGGCCGACGCGATAGGCGAATTCGCCCGACCCGTCATAATGACCGCAGGTGAGCATCAGCGCGTTGATGCGCCTTGCCCGCTGCCTTGAGACGACCGTGTGGCCGGTCGTCGGATTGCGGCCGTTTGCCGCCAGAAACAGTCCGGCACGCGCAAGCTGGGTACAGGTCATGGCGATGGCGCAATGATGAAAATAGACGCCGAGCACATGTTCCACCGGGTGGCTGAGCTTACCGAAGGAGCGCATGAAATTGGCCAGCGCAAAATTGCGGTAACCGGTCGCCTCTTCCGATTTCGCCACAGCGGGGTCGATCGCGATCTCCTCGTCATCCGCCAGATAACGGACGAAACGCAGGATTTCGCCGATCGCCTCGCGCGGCGTGTGCCCGGCAAGCACGAGATCGCTGACGGCAATCGCGCCGGCATTGATGAAAGGATTGCGCGGCTTGCCTTCCTCCTGTTCCAGCTGGACGATGGAGTTGAAGGCCGAACCCGACGGTTCGCGGCCAACGCGGTTCCAGGTCGTTTCGCCGTGCTTGCCGAGTGCCAGCGTCAGCGTGAACACCTTCGACACGCTCTGGATCGAGAAGGCCTCGTTGCAATCGCCGGCGCTATGCACCTTGCCATCCACGGTGACGACCGCGATGCCGAATTTCTTCGGGTCGACATGGGCAAGCTGGGGGATATAGTCGGCCACCTTGCCTTCACCGAGCCGCTTCTGCAGGCTCGAATGGATGTCTTCAACGATCGCCTGCAGGTCGTCTTTCATTGCGGCTCCGGGAACAATGTTTTTGAAACACCTAGAGTGTTTTCGGGGCCGATGAAAAGCCCCTATTCGTCGGCGCTGCCGGAAAGGTGATTGCTGGCGGATGCCTTGACCGCGCCGATCTCGCTCCACAGCGAAGCGACCATGTCCGGCTCGACATCGGCCATGATGTCCTTCAACCAGCGTTCATGCGCTGCGGCCATGCCGGTGAAGAAATCGATGCCCGATGGCGTCAGCCTTGCGACGGTCACACGGCGGTCGGCATGCGGCGTGACGCGCTCGACATAACCATCTGCCTCCAGTCGCTCGACCAGACCCGTGACATTGCCATTGGTCACCATGGTGCGCTTCGACAGCTCGCCGAGCCGCAGGCCTTCCCGCTCGCGATAGAGTTGCGCCAGAAGGTCGAACTGCGGCAGCGTCGCGCCGAATTCGGCGCGCAGACGGCGACGGATCTCGTTGGTGATCAGCTTGGTGGTCGAGAGCATGCGCAGCCACAGCCGCGTCTCCGGCTTGTTGTTGCCGTGGGCGTCGTGAACGATAAGCTCGAGATCCGCGCTTGCCGCTTCCATTGTCATACTCCGAGATAGCGATCCTGGACCTCGGCTGACACTTCGCCGCTCGATCCCTGCCAGACGCTTCGCCCGTTTTCGAGGATGACGCAACGGTCCGCAACCGGCAAAAGCTCGGAAAGCGTCTTGTCCACCACGAGAATGGACAGGCCTTCCGCCTTCAGCTGCCTGATCGCCCGCCAGATATCCTGCCGGATAACCGGGGCAAGCCCCTCCGTCGCCTCGTCAAGGATCAGCAGACGCGGATTGGTCATCAGCGCACGGCCGATCGCCAGCATCTGCTGTTCTCCGCCCGAGAGCGATTTCGACATCTGCGCATGCCGCTCTTCCAGCCGCGGGAAAAGCGCATTGACCTTTGCGAGCGTCCACTCGCCCGGTCTCGCCGCCGCGACGAGGTTTTCATGGACGGAAAGATTGGGAAAGCAGCGCCGCCCTTCCGGTACAAGCCCTACACCAAGCCGCGCCACCTTATAGGGCGCCAGCCGCTCGGTGCCCTTGCCGTCGAAGAAGATCCGGCCGGTCTTCGGCGGCATCAGATTGCAGATCGATTTGATCGTCGTCGACTTGCCCATGCCGTTGCGGCCCATCAGCGCCACGACCTCGCCTTCATCGATACGGAATGCGACGCCGAAAAGTGCCTGGCTTGCGCCGTAATAGGTGGTGATATCCTGTACATCCAGAAGCATCAGGCATGATCTCCCAGATAGGCGGTGCGCACCGTCGGGTTGCTGCGGATTTCATCCACCGTGCCTGTGGCGATGACCTTGCCGTAGACGAGAACCGAAATCCGGTCCGCGAGTGCGAAGACCGCATCCATATCGTGTTCAACCAGCAGGATCGGTGCTTCCCGGCGCAGCGCATCGAGAAAGCCGGTCAGCCTCTTCGATCCTTCCGGCCCCATGCCGGCCATCGGCTCGTCGAGCAGAAAGGCCTTGGATTGCAGCGCAAGCGCCATGGCGATTTCCAGCTGGCGGCGTTCGCCATGGGAAAGTTCGGCGGCCGGAAGGCGCGCGCGGTCGGCGAGCCCTACCCGTTCGAGGATCGCCATGGCCGGGTCGACAAGCGAGCGATCCCGCATCACCGGCCTGAAGAAACCGAAGCTCGAACCCTGCTTCGCCTGTACGGCGAGCATGACATTCCTGAGCGCCGAAAATTCCGGGGCCAGAGACGAAACCTGAAAGGTTCGGCCGAGCCCTCTCTGCGCCCGCTCAGCCGTGCTCAGCGCGCCGATATCCTCGCCGGCAAAACGGATCGTGCCGCTATCCGGCCTCACCGTACCGCAGATCTGGTGGATCAGCGTCGACTTGCCGGCCCCGTTCGGGCCGATCAGCGCGTGGATTTCGCCCGGTCGAAGATCGATCGAAACACCGTCTGTGGCGCGCAAGGCACCGAATGCCTTGACGAGATTTTCTATCTGGAGAACCGGCTCAACCATGTTTCGCCTTTCCGGCCAGAAGACCAAGCAGGCCGCCTCGCGCAAACAGCACGACACCGAGAAGGATAAGGCCGAGGAAGAACTGCCAGCGTTCCGTCAGACCTCCGAGCGCGAATTCGAAGGCGACATAAAGGGCAGCGCCTGCAACTGGCCCGAACAGCCGCCCGGTGCCGCCAAGAATGATCAGCACGATCAGTTCGCCCGACATGTGCCAGGAGAGCATGGAGGGGCTGACGAAGCGGTTGAGATCGGCATAGAGCGCACCGGCAAGAGCAGTTATCATCGCCGAGATGACGAAGCCGGTCAGCCGGATACGATAGGGATGAATACCGACGGTCGCGACACGTGTCTCGTTCTGCCTTGCCGCCTGCAGGGCCGTGCCGAAACGCGAGGCGCGGATCAGGGCGAACAGTGCAATGCCGACGAGCAGCACGACATAACAGACGAGGAAGAAGCTCAGCGGCTTCATCGTATTTGCGCCGGGAAACTGGTTGCGCACCAGAATCGACAACCCGTCCTCGCCACCATAGGCCGGCCAGGAGATGGCGAAATAATAGACCATCTGGGCAAAGGCGAGCGTGATCATGATGAAGTAGACGCCTGAAGTTCGCAGGCTGATCGCCCCGATCGCCAGCGCCACGAGACCGGCCGCAATCACCGCGACAATCCAGATGACCGGCATCTGCACCGTGCCGGGGAGGCCAAACATCATCGGCTCGTAGGAGAGCGCATGACTGGACAGGATGCCCGCCGCATAACCGCCGATGCCGAAAAAGGCGGCGTGTCCGAAGGAGACGAGGCCACCGAGACCGAGTGCCAGATTAAGCCCCAGCGCTGCCAGCGCCAGAATGGCGATACGGGTGGCGAGCGTCACGTAAAAAGGCTGGCCGAATGCACTGGCCGCCAATGGAGCGACCAGCAGCAGAAGGGCAAGCACGAGATTGACGGTATTTTCGCGTGTCAGCATTTTTGCCCTCACGCATGCGCCGGCGGGAAAAGCCCGCGCGGCTTGACGGCCAGGATGACGGCCATGACGACATAGATCAGCATCGAGGCCATGGCCCCGCCGATCATGCCCGCCTGGGATGGATCGACGAACAAGGCTAGAAGCTGCGGCAGAAGGAAACGCCCAAGCGTATCGGTCACGCCGACCAGTAGCGCGCCGTAAAGCGCTCCCTTGATCGAGCCGATGCCGCCGATGACGATGACGACGAAGGCGAGGATCAGCACCGGCTCACCCATGCCGACCTGCACCGATTGCAGCGCGCCGACCAGCGCACCGGCAAGGCCTGCGAGCGCCGAACCGAGCGCGAAAACCAGCGTGTAGAGTGTGCGGATATCGACGCCGAGCGCGCCGATCATCTCACGGTCGCTTTCGCCGGCGCGAATGCGCATGCCGAGACGGGTTTTTCCGATCAGCAGATAAAGGCCGAGCGCGATCAGGGCGCCGACGGCGATGATCGCCAGACGGTAGACCGGATAGCTCGCGTCTCCCGGAAGAGTGACGACGCCCTGCAGAAGGGCCGGAATATCGAGATAGAGCGGGAAATCACCGAACAGCCAGCGGGTGCCTTCGGAAAAGATCAGGATCAACGCAAAGGTCGCCAGAACCTGATCGAGATGGTCGCGATCATAAAGCCTGCGAATGACGGCAAGCTCGACGATGGCGCCGGCCGCGGCCGCGCAGGCGAGGCTGGCAATCAGGCCGAGCCAGAACGAACCGGTCCAGGCAGCGACAGCGGCGCAGGCGAAAGCGCCGACCATGTAGAGAGAACCGTGAGCAAGGTTGATGAGGCCCATGACGCCGAAGATCAGCGTCAGCCCGGCAGCCATGAGAAACAACATGACGCCGAGCTGGATGCCGTTCAGCAACTGCTCGAGAGCAAGTGCAAGTGTCACATCAGATCCTTAGATCTTGCAGTCTTTGGCATAGGCATCACCGTGATCGGTGAAGATCTTTTCGACCGTCTTGTTGGTCAGAATGCCGTCCTTCTTCACCACTTCCGTCAGGTAGATGTCCTGGATCGGATGCTGGTTGGTGTTGAACTTGAAGTTTCCACGCGGCGACTTGATGTCGGCCTTCAGGAGTTCGTTGCGGAATGCATCGGCATCCTTGACGCTGGCCTTTCCGGCAGCCGACAGGATCAGCTGTGCCGCGTCATAGGCCTGCACGGCGTAGATGGACGGAAGGCGGTTATATTCCTTCTGGAAATCGGCAAGGAATTTCTTGCTGACATCCGTGTCGAAGTCAGGCGCCCACTGGCCCGATGCCTTGGCGCCGAGCGCCGCATCACCAATCGCGGGCAGAACGTCCTGGCTGAAGGAGAAGCCCGGACCCATGACCGGGATTTTCACCCCCGACTGGGCGAACTGCTTCATGAAGGAAATGCCCATGCCGCCCGGCAGAAAGACGAAGATGCCGTCGGCACCGGATGCGCGCATCTGGGCGATTTCGGCTGCATAATCCGTCTGGCCGACCTTTGTATAGACTTCGCCAGCAAGCTCGCCCTTGTAATAACGCTTGAAGCCGGTGAGCGAATCCTTGCCGGCCGGATAGTTCGGAGCGAGGATGAACATCTTCTTGTAGGTTTTGGCGGCGTATTCGCCCATTGCCTCATGAAGATTGTCGTTCTGGTAGGCGGCGTTGAAATAGAGCTTGTTGCAGCCCTGGCCGGCTAGTGCCGCAGGCGCCGCATTGGTCGAAACGTAGAACTTGCCTTGCGCCACCGCGCCCGGCACGACCGCCATCAGAAGGTTCGACCAGACGATGCCGGTCAGCACGTCGACCTGGTCGCTCTGGATCATCTTATCGGCGATCTGTACGGCAAGCTCGGGCTTCTGCGCGTCGTCCTCCGTGACGACGGTGATGTCCTTGTTGCCGGACTGCTTGATCGCCAGCATGAAGCCGTCGCGGGTATCGACGCCGAGACCTGCACCGCCACCCGAAAGCGTGGTGATCATGCCGATCTTGAGCGGCTCGGCCATCGCCAGACCCGATGCACCGAGGCTGAGCGCCATCGTGGCGGCTGCCAGCATTTTCTTCATTGCGGTACTCCCCTTTTTTGTCGTTCCCCTGTCCCGCGTGACGTGCATATTTGCCTATCGCCACGACGGAACCGTTACCTTCCACATTCACAAAAAAACGTCCACCTCCGGCAAGATGATTTCGCCGGTGGGAGCGTAATTTACGCCGAAAGAGCCTGCTTCAGACGGAAGCGCTGGATCTTGCCGGATTCGGTCTTCGGAAGCGTGTCGGTGAAGATGACCGAGCGCGGATATTTGTAAGGCGCGATCACCGCCTTCACATGTTCCTGCAGAAGCTTCGCCATAGCGTCGCATGGATCGGAACCGGCTACGAGCACCACATGCGCCTCGACGATCATGCCGCGATCCTCGTCCGGCACGCCGATCACCGCACACTCCTGCACCGCCTCGTGCTTCAACAGTGCCGCCTCCACTTCGGGACCGGCAATGTTGTAGCCGCCAGAGACGATCATGTCGTCGGAACGGGCGGCGAAATGAAAATAACCGTCCACGTCCTCTACGAACGTATCGCCGGTGACGTTCCAGCCGCCACGGACGAAGTTTTTCTGGCGGTCGTCGGCGAGATAGCGGCAGCCGATCGGGCCGCGCACGACGAGATGGCCGGGTGTGCCGCGCGGCACCTCGTTCAGATCGTCATCCACCACCATCGCCTGATAACCCATCAGCGGCTTGCCGGTGCTGGACGCTCGAAAGTCGTTCAGCCGGTTGGAGATGAAGATGTGCAGCATTTCTGTGCCGCCGATGCCGTCGAGGATCGGCGTGCCGGTCTTGCGCATCCACTCGTCGAAAACCGGCCCCGGCAAGGTTTCGCCGGCGGAGACCGCGATCCGGAGCGACGACAAATCCGCGCCGCTATCCATTGCCGAAAGCATGGCGCGATAGGCAGTCGGCGCGGTGAAACAGATGGTCGCCTTATGCGTCTCGATGATCTCGATGAGTTTCGGCGGCGATGCGTTTTCGAGAAGCGCAGCACTTGCGCCGAAACGCAGCGGGAAGACGGCCAGGCCGCCAAGCCCGAAGGTGAAGGCGAGTGGCGGCGAGCCGACGAAAACATCGTCCGGGCGAACGTTCAAGACTTCCCGCGCATAGGCATCGGCGATGATCAGGATATCGCGATGGAAATGCATCGTTGCCTTGGGCACGCCGGTGGAGCCGGAGGTAAAGCCGAGCAGCGCCACGTCGTCGCGGCCGGTTTTCACCGCCTCGAACTTCACCTGCTTGTTGAGTGCCGCACGGTCCAGTTCGGCATCGTGATTGGCGGTGCCGTCGAAGCCGATGACCTGCGTTAGGAAATCGCTTTCCTTGGCGGCAGCGACCAGTTCGTCCATCAGTCGCGTGTCGCACAGCGCCAGCGTCACTTCAGCCTTGTCGATGATCTTGGCCAGTTCGCCTGCGCGCAGCATCGGCATCGTATTGACGACGACGGCACCGGCCTTGGTCGCGGCCAGCCAGCAGGCGACCATGGCCGGATTGTTGGCCGAGCGGATCAAAATGCGGTTACCAGGCTTTACCCCGTAATCCTCGGTCAGCGCTCGCGCAATGCGGTTCGTCCAGTCGGTCAGTTCCTTGTAGGTGCGCTGCCGGCCATTGCCGATCAGCGCCGTGTGGTCGCCGAAACCGCGCTCGACCATACGGTCGGTTAGCTCGACGCCGGCATTCATCCATTCGGGGTATTGGAAGCCATCGAGCCTTATTTCCGGCCATTCTTCGATGGGCGGAAGGTTGTCGCGGGCATAGGTATCCTGATGGCCTGACGGTCCCAGCATAATCACGTTCCCATTATTCTTATCGATGTGGCTTTTTGCCTTTTGTCCAGAATTGCACCGAGTTCCGGGACTGGCAAGAGAGAAATTTTAAGTTTGTAATATTTTTCGGAAGCACCTGTTTTCGCGTCATTCTTTCCGATGAAAGGGCTGGTCAGAGGCCACCGATGCGGTATGTCTTGAGAGAAAGAAGCAGGTCAGGAGAGCCGCATGCGCCACAAGATCATCGACTGGGACGACGCCTATGCCAACGGCATCAACATTCCGCAGGGCGATCGCTGGCCGGATGCATGGGCGGAACCGGCGAAGACTTATCGCGAGCGCATGAGGGAAACCGGACAGTCGAAGCTCAACCTGAGCTACGGCGACAAGCCGCGCAACCGTTTCGATCTGTTCGTGCCGGCCGGTGATCCGATCGGCCTCGTCGTCTTCATCCATGGCGGCTTCTGGATCAGGCTCGACAACAGCTATTTCTCGCATCTGGCCCATGGCGCGGTGGAAACCGGTTATGCCGTGGCGGTGCCGACCTATACGCTCGCCCCGGAAAACCGCATTTCTCAGATCACACTGGAGATCGGAAAGGCAATCGAAGCCGCAGCAAATATCGTGTCCGGCCCTATCCGGTTGGCGGGGCATTCCGCCGGCGGGCATCTCGTCACCCGCATGGTCAGCGCCTCATCTCCCCTGCCGGAGGATATCCGCAAACGGATCGTCAATGTCGTATCGATCTCCGGCGTCCATGACCTGCGCCCGATCATCAACACGCAGATGAACGAAATGCAGCAGATCGATATCGAGGAAGCCTATCTCGAAAGTCCCGCGCTGCTCGAACCGCTCCCCCGCACCCGCGTCACCTGCTGGGTCGGCGCTGCGGAGCGCTCGGAATTCCTGCGTCAGAACGCACTTCTCGCCAATATCTGGAAGGGGCTGGGAGCCGAGACGGATTGCGTTGAGGAGCCGGACCGGCATCATTTCAACATTCTCGACGGACTTGCCGACCCGCATCACCCGCTGACGGAAGCACTGCTGACGTGAGAACCTCTACACGCCGGTCCGGTATGGTGCGTTTGCGGCATGGGAGTGCGCAAGCGGCGCTTGTGATGATTGGAAGCCGGGATTAACGTCCCGGTCTCTTTCATTCCTGCCGGGGCCACAATCATGTCCAGCGAAGACCGCCAGTATCGCCTCGGCGTGATCTATGTCGGCCTGTCGGCGCTGGCCTGGTCGTTGTCGGGCCTGTTCATGCGGGCGATCGAGACGGATCTTCCGACGATCATATTTCTGCGCGGGCTGGTCTCGGGCACGGCGACGCTGCTGTTCTTCTTCTATCTGGAACGGGACCGCGCCTGGCCGATCCTGAAGGCAATTCGCTGGCCGACGATCCTCGCCACCCTGTTTTCCGCCGGCAGCATGATTTCCGGCCTCGGCTCCATCTACTACACCTCGGTTGCCGATGCGATGGTCATCTATGCGACCGTGCCCTTCGTCACCGCCGGCGTCGCCTTCCTGGTGATCGGCGAAAAGGCCAGCCGCTCGACGCTGATCGCCAGTACTCTCGCCTTCGCCGGCGTCGCCGTCATGCTGACGGATGCCGGCGGTGGCGGATCTATGCTCGGCAAGGGACTGGCGGGCATCATGACGCTCACGGTCGCAGCACTTGCCGTCATCATGCGCCAGCACCGTGATGTGCCGATGCTGCCGGCCATGGCGTTTTCCGCCTATCTCTGCTCAGCCGTCACCTTCTGGTTCGCCAGCCCCGGCACCGCCACCGGGCAGGATATGACGCTGATCTTCCTGTTCGGCATCATGCAGAACGCGCTTGGCCTCATTCTCTACACGTTTGGTGCACGCCGCATTCCGGCGGCGGATGCCAGCCTCATCATTGCGCTGGAAGTGCCCCTCACGCCGCTTTGGGTGTGGATGTTCATGGCCGAAATACCACCACAGGCCACTCTGATCGGCGGCCCCATTGTGCTTGTCGCGCTCTTCGGGCACATCTTCGTCGAATTTAGACGCAGCCGCGGGCCACTTCCCGCAGCACCACAGCAAAGCCTCTGACTGACTGAGCCCATGACCAAGACAATCGCAATCATCGGCGGCGGCCCGGCCGGGCTTGCGGCGGCGGAACAGCTTTCCGCGGCTGGTCTTGCCGTGACTGTCTACGACGCGATGCCGACCTTCGCGCGCAAATTCCTGCTGGCCGGCAAGTCCGGGCTGAACATCACCCATTCGGAGGATTTTGCTCGTTTTGCCGAACGTTTCGGCCAAGCCTCGCCTCGCCTGCGCCCGGCGCTCGATGCGTTTACGCCGGATGATGTGCGCCGATGGGCGGCGGAGCTCGGCACGGAAACATTCGTCGGCACATCCGGCCGGGTTTTCCCGACGGTGATGAAAGCCTCTCCGCTGCTGCGCGCATGGCTGAAGCGGCTGGAAACACAGGGTGTCACACTCAAGACCCGGCACCGTTGGACCGGCTTTGATGCAGACGGATATCGCTTCGCGACACCGGATGGCGAAGTCACCATCCGGCCCGACGCCACGCTTCTGGCCCTCGGTGGCGCGAGCTGGCCGCGGCTTGGCCCAGACGCCGCCTGGGTGCCGTGGCTGAAGGATCAGGGCATAGCCGTTCGCGAACTGCAGCCGGCCAATTGCGGCTTCGATGTCGGCTGGAGCGAAATCTTCGTCAAGCGCTTCGCCGGGGCACCGCTTAAATCTGTCTCCACCACATCTGATGCCGGCACCAATCCGGGCGAATTCGTCATCTCGAAACACGGGATTGAGGGCAGTCTCGTCTATGCCCATTCGGCCGCACTGCGCGACCGGGTTCTGCGTGACGGGAAGGCCACGCTTACCGTCGATCTGATGCCGGGCCGAACGCAGGATCGCCTCGCCCGCGATCTTGCCAGACAGGATGCCAAGGCGAGCTTTTCCAACCGGCTGCGCAAAGGGGCGGGGCTGGATGGCGTGAAGGCCGCATTGCTGCGCGAACTATCCGCGAATGCCAATCGCCTGGCGCCGGAACAACTCGCCGAGTTAATCAAGGCATTGCCGATCCCGGTTTTGCGCCCCCGCCCGATTGCCGAGGCAATCTCGTCGGCTGGCGGTATTGCCTGGAGCGACATCGACGAGCGCTACATGCTGAAATCCCGCCCCGGATTGTTCGCAACCGGTGAAATGATCGACTGGGAAGCGCCGACCGGCGGATATCTTCTGACAGCCTGCCTTGCCACCGGGCGGGCGGCCGCACGCGGCATCCGGGACTGGCTGTCGGACAGTTAGTTTGGGCAGGACTGCGACCCTTTCTGCCGCTATTGTCATGGATCAATGCCGTGAAGCCGTTTTGCGGCAGATTGCCCGGAAATACACCCCAACCACGCTCGTCAGATGACACGCCAGAGACGTCGACACATCATCCGCAAACGGCGGACCACAACCGGTTTGGCGCTTGTGGCTGCGGTTTCCTTCATTGCCGGCATGACAGATGCGATCGGCCTCATCCTCTCCGGCGATTTCGTCTCCTTCATGAGCGGCAACACAACGCGCGCGGCAATATCCGTTGCCGATGGCGATTACACTCACGCACTGACCCTGTTCGGCGCGATATGGGTCTTCATTCTTGGCAATGCGCTCGGCATCGTGCTTGCCCACCGTGTCTCGGCGCGGCGCGCCTTCGTGGTGCTGTCGACCGTGGCAATCCTGCTTGCAGGCGCCTCGGTACTGCCGGCGGATTACCTGCGCGTGCAATTCTATTTGGTCGTGCTGTCCATGGGTCTGATCAACGCGACCGTTGAACAGATCGAAGGCCTGCCGATCGGGCTGACCTACATTACCGGGGCATTGTCCCGCTTCGGCCGTGGCATAGGGCGATGGATGATCGGCGATCGCAATCCGCGCGGCTGGCTGATCCAGACCGTGCCATGGACCGGCATGGCGGCAGGCGCCGTGACCGGAGCCTTCATCACCCATTCAATGGGCAAGGATGCTCTGTCTATCGTCGCCATGCTGACCATCGTCGTCGCACTTGCCACAAGGGCGCTGCCACGCCCGCTTCACCTGCATTTCCAGCAGCCTATCGTTCACCGCCGCCGCGACGCACTGTAAACTGCCCGCGAATCGAATTCGCGAGCGTTCATGTTTCTTCTCTCCAAATTGTTCTGGGTTTTCGCCCAACCGCTTTCCATCGCCTTCCTGCTAGCGACGCTAGCGGCAGCACTTGCCTTCGTCGGCTGGCGAAGGCTTTCCGGCCTCTCGGCATGTCTTGCGGCGCTTGTGCTGTTCGTCACGCTATTCACGACGACGGGCACGGTGGCATTGCAGGTTCTCGAAGCCCGGTTTGAAAGACCGGTAGCCGATCCCGTCAAAGTCTCGTGCATGATCATCCTCGGCGGCGCCTTCGACAACGAGATCAATACGGCGCGCGGTGGCATGGAGCTCAACCAGTCGGCCGACCGTTTCGTCGAAGCCCTGCGGCTCGCCCGCAACCATCCTGAGGCGCGGATCCTGATTTCGGGCGGCGACGGGTCGATCAGCGGCACTTTCGAGGGCGAGGCGCAGACGGCGGAACGCTTCTTCTCGGCCTTCGGCATTTCTCCCGAGCGGCTTATCAAGGAAAACACGTCGCGCACGACCTACGAGAACAGCCTCAACACAGCCGAACTCTTGAAAGCTCAGGGGTTGGAAAACTGCCTGCTGATCACCTCGGCCTTTCACATGCCGCGCTCGGTCGGGCTGTTCGCCAAGGCCGGTGTCACGATCACGCCTTGGCCGGTCGATTATCGCACCAGCGGCGTAGTGGGACTTGGCCTGGACTTTACCCAGCCGGCGCTCAACGCCCAGATCACCACGACTGCCGCGCGGGAGTGGATGAGCCTTGCCGCCTATTATCTGACGGACCAGATCGGCTCGTTCTTGCCGAGATAACTATTTCTTGGAGATCGTAACGAATTTCGTTCCGCGAACGCGAACACGCATTTCGCAAGGTACCGCATCGGTGCGTTCGCAGAAGCGTGGATGCATCTGGAACATGAAGACCATGTTGCCAAAATACTGGACGAAATCGTAACCGTAGACCTGGGCGGTGGCGATCATGATGTAACCGCCCTCCTTGGCCTGGACATAGAAATTCTGCGGGCAGCCATCCTGATTGCATCTTGGTCCGCGAACGCCGTCACAGGTCAGGTCGCTGTGATCGATGACGACATCGGTAATATTGTCGTTGTTAATATCGAAGCGCTTGACGAAATTCGGCCCGAAATCGACCGTCTTGCAGCTTTTCCTGAAGAAGCCCTTTTCGAACATTTCCGGATCTTGCAGCAGCTGTTGCTGGGCCGATGCCATCACGGGCATCATCACCAGAAGGGCAATGGCTTGGATTATCGCGACAAAATGCTTCTTCACGGCGTTCACCACAGGCAAATTGATCTGTTTATGACGCTGCAGCACGAATTACGTATATGCAGGACACGAATTATTGTCCTCAACCATTAGCCCCGAGCACTTGCGCGACGCTGGAGAATGACATGCCGCTGCTGATGATACTCGATTATATGGGCGTTGCGGTCTTTGCAGCAACCGGCGCGCTTGCCGCCTCGCGCAAGGAACTCGATCTCATCGGCTTCCTTTTCTTTGCCGCGGTGACCGGATCGGGCGGAGGAACCGTGCGTGATCTGATCCTCGGTCGCCCGGTGTTCTGGGTCATCGATCCGATCTACATTCTCATCTGCGTCGCCACCGGCGCCTTCGTCTATTTCACCGCCTATTACGTGGAATCGCGTTACAAGCTGCTTTTGTGGCTGGACGCGATCGGCCTTGCCGCCTACTGCGTGCTCGGCGCCGCCAAGGGCATGGCCGCAACCGGATCGCCAACGATTGCGATCGTCACCGGCGTGATGACCGCGACCCTGGGCGGCGTGTTGCGCGATGTGCTGGCAAACGAGCCCTCGGTACTGTTGCGTCCGGAAATCTACATCACATCCGCGCTAGCTGGCGCTGCAACCTTTACAGCCGTACACGCCATGGGCCAGCCGCTTTTCGTCAGCGCCGGCTGCGGTGTGGTGATTTCCTTTGCGCTCCGCGGCGGCGCGCTCCACTACGGCTGGACCCTGCCGCGCTACATGTCGCGTCCAGGCCGGCCTCCCGAAGAGGCTCTGAAGTCAAGCAAAAGGAAAAAACGCCGCTAGAGCTGCCTCAATGCAATTTCAGCAAAACCGGTGCCCGGTTTTGCCGGGATACCCCCAAGCGTCAGGAGCGCTTTTCACGCAGGCGGATGACCACGTCCACATGGGCGATCTCCATGCCTTCCGGAGGTTCCGGCAGGTTGCCGATTTCCAGATTGCCCACAGGAAGGTCCATGACCTCATTGCGGCCTTCGATGAAGAAATGGTGGTGGTCCGACGTGTTGGTGTCGAAATATGTCTTGGCACCTTCGACGGCGAGAACGCGGATCAGGCCAGCTTCGGTAAACTGGTGAAGCGTGTTGTAGACGGTTGCCAATGAGACCGGCACGCCTGCGATGATCGCTTCCTCGTGCAGTTCCTCGACCGTCAGGTGGCGGTCACCCTTGGCAAAAAGAAGATCGCCCAGCGCGACGCGCTGCCGTGTAGGCCGCAGGCCATGATGGCGCAACTTCACTTCGATTTCGGGTATGGCTTCTGCCATTCTGATCTGGAGCTCCTGCAACTCGCGATACTTCTCAAGTTTCGGATATAACTTTTGGCGGCTTGAGTTTCAACAGTTTCCCGCGTCGGATGCGCACGCAATGCCGCAAATATTCGGATTTTATGCCCGTCCCTCTGGTTTGCACGCTCCGGTTCCTATATGCGGACGTGACAAAATGATGTTCCAAGGCCCAATATCCCGGACCCGGAATGTTCAACGCTTCAATCATGGCTGTGCCTGAAACAGGGCTTGGCCCGCCTGACCTAGCGATCATAGGGGATGCGGAATTCGATGACGACCAGACAATCCAGCTTCAATTACGAAGAAATTCTCGCCTGCGCACATGGTGAGCTCTTCGGGCCGGGTAACGCGCAATTGCCGCTGCCGCCGATGCTGATGGTCCACCGTATCACCGATATTTCAGAGACCGGCGGCGCTTTCGACAAGGGCTACATTCGCGCGGAATACGACGTGAAGCCTGACGACTGGTACTTCCCCTGCCATTTCGAAGGCAACCCAATCATGCCGGGTTGCCTCGGCCTCGACGGCATGTGGCAGCTGACCGGCTTCTTCCTCGGCTGGCTGGGCGAAGAAGGCCGCGGCATGGCACTTTCGACCGGCGAAGTGAAATTCAAGGGCATGATCCGCCCGACCACCAAGCTTCTCGAATTCGGCATCGACTTCAAACGCGTCATGAAGGGCCGGCTCGTGCTCGGCACCGCAGACGGCTGGCTGAAGGCCGATGGAGAAACTATCTATCAGGCAACCGACCTTCGCGTCGGCCTGTCCAAGGACAAGACGGCCTGAGGCAAACTCAAGGCCAACTGACGGAAACAACAAGGGTTACAGCAAATGAGACGGGTAGTTGTCACGGGCCTCGGTATCGTGTCCTCGATCGGTAACGACGCAGGCGAAGTCACCGAATCCTTGAGGGCTGCGAAATCCGGCATCTCCTTTTCTCCCGATTTCGCGGAGCACGGCTTCAAGTGCCAGGTCTGGGGAAAGCCGAATATCGACACGACGGAACTCGTCGATCGCCGCGCCATGCGCTTTCTTAGCCAAGGCGGCGCCTGGAACCATGTCGCGATGAAGCAGGCGCTGGCAGACAGCGGCCTGGAAGAAAAAGATTATGCCGAAAACGAGCGTGCCGGCATCATCATGGGTTCGGGCGGTCCTTCTACCCGCACGCTGATCGAAGCCGCCGACATCACGCTCAAGAACAACAGCCCGAAGCGTATCGGCCCGTTCGCCGTGCCGAAGGCGATGTCCTCCACGGCATCCGCCACGCTTGCCACGTGGTTCAAGATCCACGGCGTCAACTACTCGATCTCGTCGGCCTGCTCGACCTCGGCACATTGCATCGGCAATGCTGCTGAAATGATCCAGTGGGGCAAGCAGGACATCATGTTCGCCGGCGGCCACGAGGATCTCGACTGGACCATGTCGAACCTGTTCGACGCGATGGGCGCCATGTCTTCGAAGTATAACGATAACGCAGCCAATGCCTCGCGCGCCTATGACGCCGATCGCGACGGCTTCGTCATCGCCGGCGGCGCAGGCGTTCTGGTTCTCGAAGAGCTGGAGCATGCCAAGGCTCGTGGCGCCAAGATCTATGCCGAAATCACCGGTTACGGCGCAACGTCGGACGGCTACGACATGGTCGCTCCGTCGGGCGAAGGCGCGATCCGCTGCATGCGCCAGGCACTTTCCACCGTGAAGGGCGAAGTCGACTACATCAACACCCATGGCACCTCGACGCCGGTGGGCGATTCGAAGGAAATCGGCGCGATCCGCGAAGTCTTCGGGACCAAGATCCCGCATATCCAGTCGACCAAGTCGCTGACCGGCCACTCGCTGGGCGCTGCCGGGGTGCAGGAATCGATTTACGGCCTTCTGATGATGCAGGCCAGCTTCATCGGCGAAAGCGCGCATATCCAGAACCTCGACCCGGAATTCGACGGCGTGCCGATCGTGCGCAAGCGCATCGACAATGCCAAGATCGATACGGTTCTGTCGAACTCTTTCGGTTTCGGCGGCACCAACGCAACGCTCGTATTCCAGCGCTACAACGGATAAACCCATGACGGGTATCATGCAGGGGAAGCGCGGCCTCATCATGGGGGTCGCGAACAACCATTCGATCGCCTGGGGCATTGCAAAAGCCTTGTCTGCCCAGGGCGCGGAACTGGCCTTCACCTATCAGGGTGAGGCCTTGGGCAAGCGGGTAAGGCCGCTTGCGACGGAAATCGGCTCCGATTTCGTCATCCCCTGCGACGTTGAAGACTTGCACTCGGTCGACGCGACCTTCGCGGCGATCAGAGAGCGCTGGGGCTCCTTCGATTTCCTCGTTCATGCGATCGGCTTTTCCGACAAGAACGAGCTGAAGGGCCTTTATGCCGACACCACGCGCGAAAACTTTTCCCGCACAATGGTGATTTCCTGCTTTTCCTTCACCGAGATTGTCAAGCGGGCGGTCGAGCTGATGCCTAACGGCGGCTCGCTGCTGACGCTGACCTATAACGGCTCGCAACGCGTCATTCCCAATTATAACGTCATGGGCGTCGCCAAGGCTGCTCTAGAGGCCTCGGTGCGCTATCTGGCGGCCGACTACGGCCCGCGTGACATCCGCGTCAACACGATCTCCGCCGGCCCCGTGCGCACGCTTGCCGGAGCGGGTATTTCGGATGCCCGTGCGATCTATTGCTGTAACCGGGAAAACGCCCCCTTACGCCGTACCGCTACGATCGAGGATATCGGCGGCTCTGCGCTTTATCTCCTCTCCGACCTTTCGCGCGGCGTGACCGGCGAAGTGCATTACGTGGATGCCGGCTACAGCATCACCTCGCTGCCGACCCTCGACAAGCTGCGCCGGGCCGACACCGAGTAAGCCAAGCTTCTCGTATTGCGTTCTAAGGCTTGAGATCAATCCGTTTGAGCTCCTCAGCGGCTTGGGCGTTCCCCGCCTCTGCGGCCTCTTTCAGCAACAATTTGGCTCTCTTCGGATCTTCCGCTTCGATTAGCTGCGCCAGCTTCCATTTAGCCCAGTGATCATTTGTCTTCGGCAGGCTGCGCTCAAAATAGCGGCGCGCAAGCGCGACATCCTTCTTGATGCCCTCGCCATCGGCAAGCATGAAGGCCAGCATGTGATAGCCCCAGATATTGTCGTTTTCGGCCGCGACGCGATACCAGATGGCGGCGATTGCGGGATCGGCTGCGACAGCGATGCCCTTCTGGTAACACCAGCCGACCTTGAGCTGGCCATGCTTGTCGTTCCTGGCCGCCGCCTTCATGTACCACTGAAATGCCTGTATCGGGTCGGGAGCGAGGCCTTGGCCGTTTTCGAAGATCTCACCGAGCTTGTAGGCGGCGGCTATATTGCCCTTGTCTGCGGCAAGCCGGAAATAGTGGGCAGCAAGCCTCTGGTCGGCCGGACCCGCCGCCTTGCGTCCCTGATGCATCTCGGCGGCGTTATACCATTCCCAGGTGATAAGCGCGGAATCGGAGAAGGCCGCATTCGTGGCGGCAAGCCATATAACAATAACCGCGACCGACCGTTTCATACACGAGCTCCACACCACCGAATGCAACCTTAATTTGCATTCGGTGAATTAGGCAAGGGATGGAAACGATCGAGCTTTCTCGAAGCGCCTTGGCGCCTACTTCTTGCCCCACATGACCTTGAACTTCGAGTTGCGGCAGGTTTCGCCGTATTCGCGGAAGGCTTCGGCGAGCACCGGCTCGTAGGGCAGGCCGCGATTGGCGACTATCATCAGGCGACCGCCCTGTTTGAGCGCGGCAGCGGCGGTGCGGATCATCGTGCGACCCAGTTCCGGATCGGCGGCCTGCGCTTCGTGGAAGGGCGGGTTCATGATGACCATGTCATACTTCTCCTTCGGCGGCTCGGCTCCGAGATCCTGCCAGAAGAAGCGTGCCTGCAGATCGGGGCAATTATGCGCAAGGTTCTGCTTGGCGAATTCCAGCGCCCGATAATCGGCCTCGAAGAGATCGATGCGGTTCACCCGCGGCGACTTTTCCGCCAGCATCACCGAAAGATAACCCCAACCGGCGCCGAAGTCGGCGACATTGCCATCGAAATCGGTCGGGAAACGGCCTGCGAGCAGCTCGGAGCCCGCATCGATGCGATCATGGCTGAACATGCCCGGAGCCGCCTGGAAGCGCCCTTCGACTGTTACAGCGGTCTTCTTCAGCGCCTTGATCGCATCGCTTGCGTCTTCCGGCCGTGCGAACCAGATGGCGACACCGTGATATTTCGGTGCGTAGTCGAGAATGATGCCGAGTTTTAGCAGCATGGTGCGGATCGGCTGGATGCCGTCTTCCTTGCCGCCAGCAACCACGATCAGGCCGCCGACCTTTACGCGCGCCAGAGCTTCCGCAATGCGGTTCTCGTTGTCACCGCGATGCTTGCCGCACAGAACCAGCGCGCCGTCATAATCCTCGCCCTCAGCCTCCGGAAAGGCGTTGTTGCGTAGGGCGCGGAACAGCGGGCGGAACGGCTGTACGGAGGTGATTTCCGCGTCAAAGCCTTCCGGCCTTGCATTGCCGGCCTCGGCGCCGAGAAAGATCACCCGCTCGCCTTCGCCGGGCATGGGTACGGCATCGGTAACGAAGGGATGGAAGAGGGTTTTCAGGGCGTCGCGGCTCATGGATGCGGACCTTAAGTGAGTAGTGTGTGCGTCTACGAATAAAGAAAAGGCGCGGAAGAAGAAACTTCCGCGCCCCTGATTTCAATCAAGCGAAAGCTTATTCGGCGGCTGCGTCGCCGTCGGCCTTCTTGATTTCCTCGCCGGTGGCCTGGTCGACGACCTTCATCGACAGACGAACCTTGCCGCGCTCGTCGAAGCCCATCAGCTTGACCCAAACCTTGTCGCCTTCCTTGACGACGTCAGAGGTCTTGGCAACGCGCTCGGAAGCGAGCTGCGAAATGTGGACCAGACCGTCGCGGGCGCCGAAGAAGTTGACGAAGGCGCCGAAATCGGCGGTCTTCACAACGGTGCCTTCGTAGATCACGCCGACTTCCGGCTCGGCAACGATCGAGTGGATCCACTTGCGGGCCGCTTCGATTTCCTTGCCCGAGGAAGATGCGATCTTCACGGTGCCGTCGTCTTCGATGTTGATCTTGGCGCCGGTCTTTTCGACGATTTCGCGGATGACCTTGCCGCCTGAACCGATGACTTCACGGATCTTGTCGACCGGGATGTTCATCACTTCGATGCGCGGGGCGAATTCGCCGAGCTGCGAACGGCCTTCGGAGATCGCATTCGACATTTCGCCGAGGATGTGGGTACGACCGCCCTGTGCCTGGGCAAGTGCGACCTTCATGATCTCTTCGGTGATACCGGCAATCTTGATGTCCATCTGCAGCGACGTGATGCCGTCGGCAGTACCTGCAACCTTGAAGTCCATGTCGCCGAGGTGGTCTTCGTCGCCGAGAATGTCGGAGAGAACCGCAAAGCGGTCACCTTCGAGGATAAGGCCCATGGCAATACCGGCAACCGGCTTTGCCAAAGGAACGCCGGCGTCCATCAGAGCGAGCGAAGTGCCGCACACGGTTGCCATCGAGGACGAGCCGTTGGACTCGGTGATCTCGGAGACGACGCGCAGCGTGTAGGGGAACTGTTCAGCAGAAGGCAGCATCGGACGGATAGCGCGCCATGCGAGCTTTCCGTGACCGATTTCGCGGCGGCCCGGGGAGCCCATGCGGCCGGTTTCGCCAACAGAATAGGGCGGGAAGTTGTAATGGAGCAGGAAGCGCTCCTTGTACATGCCGGTCAGGCTGTCAACGTACTGTTCGTCTTCGCCAGTGCCGAGGGTGGCAACGACGATCGCCTGCGTTTCACCGCGGGTGAACAGAGCCGAACCATGGGTGCGCGGCAGGAGGCCGACTTCCGAGACGATCGGGCGGACGGTGACGAGGTCACGACCGTCGATGCGGCTCTTGGTGTCGAGAATGTTCCAGCGAACGATCTTCGCCTGCAGGTGCTTGAAGACGGAGCCGATAACTTCGGCAGTGTACTTCGGCTCTACGCCTTCCGGGAAGAAGTGAGCCTTGACCTTTGCCTTGACGGCGTCGACGGCAGCGTAACGATCAGCCTTCTGGGTGATCTTGTAGCCTTCGCGCAGCTCGGCTTCGAAATGCTTCAGCATTTCGGCTTCGAGTTCGGAATAGTCTTCCGGCTGGAAGTCGCGGGGCTCCTTGGCAGCCACTTCAGCGAGCTTGATGATCGCGTCGATGACCGGCTGGAAACCCTTGTGGCCGAACATGACGGCGCCGAGCATGACGTCTTCGTTCAGTTCCTTGGCTTCCGATTCAACCATCAAGACGGCGTCCTGGGTGCCGGCAACGACGAGGTCGAGAACAGACTCTTCCATCTCGTCGAGATGCGGGTTCAGGACATATTCGCCGTTGATGTAGCCGACGCGTGCGCCGCCGACCGGGCCCATGAAGGGAACGCCGGAAAGCGTCAGGGCAGCCGAGGTTGCAACCATGGACAGGATGTCCGGGTTGTTCTCGAGGTCATGCTGGACGACGGTAACGACGACCTGGGTGTCGTTCTTGTAGCCTTCCGGGAAGAGCGGACGGATCGGGCGGTCGATCAGGCGCGAAACCAGCGTTTCGTTTTCCGACGGACGACCTTCGCGCTTGAAGTAGCCACCCGGGATCTTGCCGGCGGCATAGGTCTTTTCCTGGTAGTTGACGGTCAGCGGGAAGAAGTCCTGGCCCGGCTTCGGCGCCTTGGCCGAAACGACGGTGGCGAGAACGACGGTTTCGCCGTAGGTGGCGAGAACCGCGCCGTCAGCCTGGCGGGCGATCTTGCCCGTTTCCAGCTTCAGCGTACGGCCGGCCCATTCGATTTCGACGGAGTGGGTATTGAACATATATTGTCCTTCAACGCGGGAAACGGCGTCTCGCCCCGGCTTTTCTCAAAGCTAAGAGGCGGCAACACATTCCACCGCAGTCATTGCGACACATCACGGGCAAGACAACGAGAAGCTTTTCAGATTGACCGAAGCCGTTTTGCGGCTCCGGCCAAAAGCATCCGGCAATCCTGCCCCATGACAGGTCTGGTTTTGGTGGCGAAACCGGCCCATCCGGGTCCGCCTCAGTCTGGCACCCGAAAGGTGCCGAAATAGAGATCCGGCGGACCCTTCGGATGAAGAGCCCGCCGAGAACTTGTTAGCGGCGCACGCCCAGGCTGGTGATCAGCTTGGTGTAACGGGCTTCGTCCTTCTTCTTGAGGTAGTCAAGAAGCGAACGACGGCTCGAAACCATGGTCAGAAGGCCACGACGGGAGTGGTTGTCCTTCTTGTGACCCTTGAAGTGTTCCGTCAGATTGTTGATCCGCTCGGTGAGGATAGCAACCTGGACTTCCGGCGAACCGGTGTCGCCTTCGACGGTTGCGTATTCCTTGATGAGTTCGGCCTTACGTTCTGCAGTGATCGACATCGTCTGATCCTTTATGTGAAGAGGAAATAGGGTCGCCAAAGGCCGGGATGTCGTCCAGCCTTGGCCGTGAATGCAAAGGCGATGCCCGAAGGCAGCCCCTTGGCTGGCGCTGCCTATAGACCATTCAAGCTCTAATTGGAAGAGGTGCCACGCCGGATCAGCCGAACACGCGCTTCGGGCGGAACTCGCCCTGGCCGATCTCGCCGATGGCGATCAGCTTGCCACGCACGGTGGCATAGGCTTCCGGCTCTTCGACCGGAACATCGCGGCCGCGCAAAATGATCGGGTTGCCCATCTTGATGCGGTGGGCCTGCTCTTCGGTCACCGGCAGATGCGGCAACGAGGAGAGCGCCTCGGCGGTATCGATCAGATAGGCGTCGAGAGCGGCAAGCCGCTCGTCGCGGTCCTCGATCTCTTCCAGCGCCACCAGATCGGCAAGCGGCACCATCTTGTCCTCGCCGAAGGGCGCGACGAAGGTGCGGCGCAGATTGGAGATATGACCGTAGCAACCGAGTTCGCGGCCGAAATCGCGGGCGAGCGAACGGACATAGGTGCCCTTGCCGCATTCGACCTCGAAATGCGCCTCGTTCTCACCGACACCGAGCAGCGTCAGACGGAATATTTCGACTTCGCGGGACGGGATTTCGACGGTTTCGCCGTCACGGGCGAGATCATAGGCGCGCTCGCCGGCGATCTTGATTGCCGAAAACTGCGGCGGGATCTGTTGAATGACGCCGGTATAGTTCGGCAACAGATCGCGGATCGCCTGTTCGGCCGGGCGCGTGTCGGAGGAAGCCGTCACCTCGCCTTCCAGATCGTCGGTCGAGCGTTCCTCTCCCCAGGTCACGGTAAATTCGTAGATTTTGCGACCGTCCATGACGTAAGGCACGGTTTTCGTTGCATCGCCCAATGCGATCGGCAGCATGCCGGAGGCAAGCGGGTCGAGCGTGCCGGCATGGCCGGCCTTCTGGGCGTTGAGCAGCCACTTGATCTTGGACACGGCTTCGGTCGAACCGAAGTCCACCGGCTTGTCGAGGATAAGCCAGCCGGAAACCGCCCGGCCCTTGGGTTTGCGTGGTTTGGACATGCGTTCTCTTTAGTAGATTATTCTTTGTCTTCGTCTGTCGCACCAAGATCCCGCTGGACCTCGGGCGAGCGCAGCAGCTCGTCGATCTTCTTGTAGTTGTCGAAGCTGGTATCGTCGCGGAAGCGGACTTCCGGCATGTATTTCATCTGCCGAAGCTGGCCGCCGAGCCGGCCGCGAATGAATTTCGCGTTGCGGTTCAACGCTGCAATCACGGCCTCATGGTCGGGAAGACCGAGCGGCGTCACATAGGCGGTCGCGATCTTCAGATCGGGCGACATGCGCACTTCCGATACGGAGATAACGGTCTTTTCGAGCAGGTCGTCGCGCACTTCGCCGCGCTGCAGAACCTGGGTGATGGCGGCGCGAACCTGTTCGCCAACGCGAAGCATGCGCTGGGACGGCGCCGAAGATGTAGCCTTTGCCATGTCTTGTTCTCTTTGCTAACGCCGCCGGGGTTCGTCCCGCCAGGGTAAGACCCTTGGGCGCCTTTTCAATCAAGGGCGTCAAATGACCCAGAGCCGGCCAAAGGTCAAGGCGCAGGCGCCGATAAATCGCGCCCCGCCACCGCGGGACGCAGGCTGTGTCTCTCAGAGACGGATGACGAGATCAGGCCTCATCAGAACAGGGCGTCGTCGATATCGTCGTCGCTCATGACAGCCGCAACAACGGCCGCTTCAACAGGAGGCGCGGTGCCCAGAACAGCTGCATGCAGTTCACGTTCGGAAACCATGGTGTAAAGCTTGCCGATGCGGGCGCCGAGATCGGCCAGTACCGGTTCCAGGTCGGCGGAGAGTTCGGCCGCCTCGACCATCGAAATCTCGTCGGCGCAGTTGCGCAGCACTTCGCCGAGTTCGGCCTTGAAATCGAGGCGTGACAGGGAGTGTTCCATCTGATCGATGGCGACGCCGCTCTGCTCGCTCAGGCCATCCATTTCTGCATCCATCCGATCGCCGACCTCGCGGATGCTCTGCATTGCCCTTGCCAGCCGATCGTCCAGCAGTTCCTGGCTATCGCCTTCATGACCGATATTCAGTTTGTCGGAAGCCGTTTCCAGGGTCTTCAGTTCGGCCAGCACCTTCTCTGCCGTTTCGTCCAGCTGCGCCGCAAAATTGCGCAGTTCGGCAGTAACGACATTGAGTGCCTTGCCGTGCTCGCCGATCTTGCCGCAGCGCAGATTGGTGTTCAGCGCCATATAATGAATGTCGGTGCGTACCAGTTGCAGCAGGCCGACACCATCGATCAGCTCGCGAACTGTGGTTCCGGTCGAGCGGCTGAGTTCGCCCGCCTCCATCGCCACGGCCTCGATTTCCTGGACCGCCTCGCGCGCTACGCCGACATTGGCTTCAAGCCGGCGCATCGCGTTATCGCCGCCACCTTCGGTCATCATCCGCCGCAGACCATCAATCTCCCCGAGATCGGAACGGAAGCTTGCCACCGTCTCGACGATCTTCATCGTATCACGATCGAAATCGTCGATTGACTGGCTGAGCTGCAGAGCGACAAGATTGGTGATGATCGACGACAGGTTTGTCCGGTCGGCTGCCATCAGCATTCCGGCTTCAGTTTCAAGGTAACCGTCGAGAAGCGTCAAGGTGCTCTGGCAATGTTCGATGCGCTGGCGGGTGATATCGCCGATCTGCATGGCAGATAGAACGGAGGCAAGCTTGCCCTGAATGCCGGCCGCGATCTGGCGCACGCGAGCGGCGCGCTCGACCAATACCTTCTGCTGAGCGCTGATCTCGACGCCACCGGTCGAAAGACCGGTCACGATACCCGGAATGGTCGCTTCATAACGCTCAACCGTTGCTGCGCCGCGCTCCATGACCGAACCCAGGCCCGAACCGAGCGACTTCAACTTGTCGCCGAACTCGTTCACCTGCCTTGTCCCGGTCTGGATGCGTTCGAGAATTTCTTCAGCGAAGCCTGCGAAATCAGGAATGCCTGCGCCGGTTATCTTGGCTGTCACTGCAAAGGTGCGCAGATAGCGCATGGTTTCCTGCATATCCGCCACATGCGGCCGCAGATTGCGTTCGGCCCCGGAAATATCGACAAAACCGGCCTGACGCGCGGTTTCGATTGCGCTGAGTTCGGAAAGCCGGCCGACAGTCTGCTGCAATTCGGCCATGGTGGCATTGGCCGTTTCCTCGTCGAGCGATCCGGTAATCTGGTCGAGCGATCCGATCAGCTTGTTGAGAACGTCGAGGACGGCAAGAAGTGCGGCCCCCCCGTCGAGAAAGCGCTCTTCGATACGGGACCTCGCGGTCTCCATTCGCTCAACAAGACCAGAAACCGAGGCCGAGCCTTCATAAGGCTCAGCTCTGTTCACCAAAACTGCCGCAACTGCCACTTCGGCCACCCTTCACGTTCTGCCGGGGTTTTCCACCCTTATCGGCAACGATTTGCCCTGTTCATTATGGGACAACTCTCCGCCGGCAGTGAAAGCCGGGCACGGGTTGTCCTCACATGCAAGCAATCTGCCCCGGCGACAGTTAACCGGGTCAAAACACCCCTTTGGTTTCAGTGCTCGTGGTTAATTTTCGGGAGATATGAACATTAGCTAAACGCTAATTGTGACTAATGCACATGAAAACTCACTGGCGCCAATTAACCTCTGGTTAAGCATAGTGTCTCAAATTTGGCAGACCATTTCAGCACATTCTAAGGCTTTTGGAGCAGGTATGGATATTGCCAGTCAAAATGAAGCATGCCTCCGCTTGCCCGAAAATCTGACGGTCCGGGCTATCGTGCCCATACGCGAGGACATGCTGAAATTCATCGATGCACACGAGGCCGCCAAGATCGAGCTTTCGGATGAGGTGCAGGTCGATATCAGCTTCATTCAGATGGTCGAGGCCGCCCGCGTTTATGCCGGGACGGCCGGCAAGATCATCACGCTTGCGCAGCCGGCAAGCGGTGTACTTCTCGAAACGCTCCGCAGAAGCGGCTTCCTGGAAGGCATGTCGGACGACGACGCGAAATTCTGGCTTCATCAAGGGAAAATTCAATGAGTGCCAACATCCTGACCGTCGATGACTCGGCGAGCATTCGCCTGACCACGAGGGTCGCGCTGACCAATGCCGGCTACCAGGTTACGGAAGCCGTCGACGGGGTCGATGGCATTGCCAAGCTGAATGCAGGGCAGTTCGATCTGGTCATCACCGACCTCAACATGCCCAATATGGACGGCCTGACGATGATCCGGGAATTGCGCAAGCTGCCCGCACATATGGGTGTGCCCGTCATCTTCCTCACCACCGAGTCCGACGGTGAAATCAAGCAGCAGGCCAAGGCTGCCGGTGCAACGGGCTGGCTCACCAAGCCCTTCGACCCGGAAAGCCTGGTCAAGATCGCCAGGAAGGTGCTCGGCAAATGAGCTTCCCTGATCCTATCGCGGTATTCAGAACAGAAGCAGCCGAGCTTCTGGAACAGATCGAGGCAGGGCTTCTCGATCTCAATGTGAATCTCGGCGACAAGGATCAGGTCGACGCGGTCTTCCGCGGCCTCCATACGCTCAAGGGCTCCGGTGCCATGTTCGGCTTCGAGGCGCTTGCGGCCTTTACCCACCATTGCGAAACGGCCTTCGACCGGGTGCGCAAGGGCGAGGTTCCGGCAACCCATGCGCTCGTTACCGCCGTTCTCGAAGCCAAGGATCACATGCGCGCGCTGGTGGAGACACCTGCCGGCGATCATGAAGCAGTGAGCGAGGTACTGCTTGCCAATCTGCGCCACGCCGTCGACGGCAGCGGCGATCCGGCAGCAGCATCTGTTGCTGCAGCTCCAGCCAAGACACTGTTCAAGATCCGTTTCAGCCTGCCGCAGAATGCCATGGCCAACGGCACCAATCCGCTGCCGCTGCTCGACGAGCTGCGCGATCTCGGAACCTGCCGCATTGTCGCCGACCGTTCCGGCATTCCCGCGCTCGATGAACTCGTGCCGACCGACCTGCATGTTTCCTGGGATGTCGAGCTTCTGACCGATCAGCCGCGTTCCGCGATCGATGACGTGTTCATCTTCGTCATGGACGATATGGAACTGGCCGTCGAAGAGATCGCAGTTGCGGCACAAACGCCAACTGTCGCAGCACCGGCACCTGTTGCAGCGGCTCCGGTTGCTTCCGCAACACCGACCGCCACTGCGGCACCGGTAGCACCGGTAGCACCGGTAGCACCGGTAGCACCGGTAGCACCGGGCGACGCGAAAGCCGCCAAGGCAAATGAAAATGTCCGCGTTCCCGCCGAAAAGCTCGACGAGCTGATGGACCGGGTCGGTGAACTGGTGATTGCCCAGTCGCGACTCTCTCAGCTGGCAGGCGGCAGCGGCGATCTCACGCTGCGTGCCGTGTCCGAAGACGTCGAACGTCTTTCCGGCGAGTTGCGCGACACGATGATGGTCCTGCGCATGGTGCCGGTTACGCATCTGTTCAGCCGCTTCCGCCGCCTGGTCCACGATCTGGCGAACGAAACCGGCAAGAGGATCGAACTTGTCACCGAGGGTGAAACCACGGAAGTAGACAAGAGCGTCATCGAACGCTTGGCAGATCCACTGGTGCATCTGGTCCGCAATTCCTGTGACCACGGTCTCGAGACACCGGAAGATCGACTTGCAGCGGGCAAGACAGAAGCCGGCCATATCCACTTGTCCGCCCGCCAGCAGGCCGGCGAAGTGATTATCACGATCAAGGATGACGGTCGCGGCATCAACAAGGAGCGGGTTCGCGCCAAGGCGGAATCCTCCGGTCTCATAGCCGCCAATGCCAGCCTCAGCGATCAGGAACTCTACCAGCTGATCTTCCAGCCGGGCTTCTCGACAGCGAGCCAGGTCACCAACCTGTCGGGCCGCGGCGTCGGCATGGACGTGGTAAAGCGCACCATCGACGCGCTCCGCGGCACGATCAACGTCGTCAGCCGTCCGGGAGAAGGTTCGGAGATTTCGCTCGCCATCCCGCTGACGCTTGCCATCATTGACGGCCTGCTCGTGCGTGTCGGAAACGGCCGCTACGTCATCCCGCTTTCGGCGGTCGAGGAATGCCTCGAGCTCTCGATCGAGGAAGACATGCGCTCTCGCGGTCGCAGCTTCATCTCTCTGCGCGACAGCCTCGTTCCCTTCCTTCGCCTGCGCGATCTGTTCCGTACAAACACGACGCCCGATCCCTTCCAGAAGGTGGTCGTCATATCCACCGGTTCGGAACGCGTCGGCCTGGTCGTCGACCAGATCATCGGCGACCATCAGACGGTCATCAAGGGCATGTCGAAGCTTCACCATGACGTGGCGACCTTCTCAGGCGCCACCATTCTAGGCGACGGCGATGTCGCTCTTATTCTCGATGTCGGCCACCTCGTCGCCGAGGGCCAGCAGCAGGAGGCGCATCTGCGCGCAGCCGGATGAACCAAGCCTTAGCAAAACTTTCGGAAGATCTGTGGGAAGGACGCGACGAACTCGAGGTGCTTACCTTCGAGATCGCCGGCGAAACCTTCGCGCTCGAAGCCTTCATCGTTCAGGAAATCCTTGATCTCTTGCCGGAAACCAGTGTTCCGGGCGCTAAGGCCTTTGTCGGTGCCGTGATCAACTTCCGCGGCAAGGTCATTCCGCTTGCCGATATCCGCCTCGCTTTCGGCATGGAGGCGACGAAGCCGACCATCGACAGCCGGATCATCGTCATCGAGATCGAAATCGATGGGGAGCCGGTACTTGCAGGTATCCGCACAGACAAGGTGAATGAAGTCACCACGCTTTTGCAATCCGCCAGCGAACCGCCGCCAAGTGTGGGCATGCGCTGGCGCCCGGATTTCATCAACTGCCTCGTGAAGCGGGGAAGCGAATTCATCATCGTTCCCAATCTGCAGGTCATCTTTTCGGCCAGACACGAGCGTTCCGCAACCGCGCCGACCCACGGTTGATCATATTTGACGGAGATTACATATGCGTGCCTCGATCAAGTTAAAGCTCGCTTCGGCCTTCGGCTTCATTATCATGATGCTGATCGTGACTGCCGGTTATGGCATTTTCAGCCTCGGCAACCTCAACGATACTCTGGAACAGGTTATCCAGGGTCCGGCGACGCGTCTCAAGCTGACGCAGACGCTCAATGCCGAACAATTGCAGCAGCTTCGCCAGCAGAAAAACCTTCTGCTCGCTTCCACTCATGCTGACATGCAACGCTACATCGAAAGCAACGACGCGGCACGTAAGGCCTATGACGAAAGCTTTCAGATGATCCAGGCGCGCGCGACCGAGCAGGGCAAGGTCTACTGGGACAAACTTTCTGGCTTCACCGCAGAATTCCGCAAACAGGACGATCGCATCCGCGCCCTTATGCTGGCAGGCGACCAGACCGGTGCCAATCAGGTCTCCAGCAACGAAGCACGCGTAGTGATCAACCAGATCGACGCTCTTCTCGCAGAAGTCATCAAGCTTGAGGACAGCCGTCTTCAGGCCGCTGACGAACAGGCTGATGTCGACTATGCCCAGACCCGGATGATCATGATCTCGGTTGCTGCGGCGGCCTTTCTGATCGCAACGCTTGCCGCGCTTTGGATCGCGCTGAGCATCAACAAGGGTCTGCGCAACGCAGTCAGCGCGGTGCAGAACGTTGCCGAAGGCGATCTTACCCGCTTTGCGACAATTTCCAGCAAGGACGAGATCGGCGACCTGCTCACTTACGTCAACACGATGATCGAGCGCCTGCGCGGCGTGGTCGGTGATGCGCTGTCGGCCTCCGACAACGTCTCTTCGGGCAGCCAAGAACTTTCGGCAAGCTCCGAACAGCTTTCGCAGGGCGCGACCGAACAGGCATCCTCGGCCGAAGAAGCCTCCGCCTCGATGGAAGAGATGGCTGCCAATATCAAGCAGAACGCCGACAACGCCGCCCAGACGGAAAAGATCGCGCGTCAATCCTCAAGGGATGCAGAAGCCTCTGGTCAGGCCGTTAACCGTGCCGTCGGCGCGATGCGGACGATCGCCGAAAAGATTTCCATCGTTCAGGAAATTGCCCGTCAAACAGATCTTCTGGCCCTTAACGCCGCGGTCGAGGCTGCACGCGCCGGCGAACACGGCAAGGGCTTTGCGGTCGTTGCTTCGGAAGTGCGCAAGCTCGCCGAGCGTTCTCAGGCTGCCGCCGCTGAAATCAGCGCGCTTTCGGGTGATACCGTTCAGGTCGCAACCGAAGCCGGCGAAATGCTGAACCGCCTCGTTCCGGACATCCAGAAGACCGCTGAACTGGTCTCGGAAATCTCCGCCGCCTGCCGCGAGCAGGATATTGGTGCTTCGCAGATTAACGAAGCCATCCAGCAGCTCGACAAGGTGACCCAGCAGAATGCCGGCGCATCGGAAGAAATGTCGGCAACGTCGGAAGAGCTCGCCTCCCAGGCTGAAGAGCTTCAGGCATCGATCGCCTTCTTCCGCGTCGATCAGGCGGGCGCAAAACCGGCACCCAAACGATCTGCCGCCCCTGCCCCGCGCGCTGCTGCAAAGCCCGCCTACCGGGCATCGGCTCAGAGCGGCCATTCCGTCCATGCTCAACAGGCCAAGGCCAAGGGTTTTGCGCTCGACATGTCGATGGGCGGCCCGGACGCGGACGACCAGCACTTCCGCGAAAGCGCTTGAGAACAAAATAGCTGGTCCTGGCTGCCTTGTGGCCCGGACCACCGCCGCCGTGTGTATGCGTCGACGTCAGACCGGTTTGAATTGAGGTTCCGGGGCGAATGTCTTGCCCGAATACCGATCCATTCAGCTTTCACCATCGAGGTTGAAAGCTCCACGTCGCCATCCATGCATATCGGGGTATTTCCTTGCGCTTCACCATCAAACTCAAGCTGGCGTTGTCTTTCGGACTGATGATTGTCCTTCTGGCATTGACCGCCGGTTACGGCATCTTCAGCCTCTCCAACCTCAACACCGCCATCTCCGAACTCATCGCGGGCCCCGCAAAGCGGCTCGAACATGCGCAGAATGTCGGCGCGCTGCAGCTGCGCATCGTCCGCGCCCAGATGAACATGGCCACAGCGACCACCTCGGCTGATGTCGACAGCTATCTCAAGGCCAGCGACACCAACCGTGTGAAATTCAAGGAAGAGATCGCATGGCTGATTGCAGCCGCAACATCTGACGAAGGCCGCAAGTCCTGGCAGGATGTCGGCGATCTCGGTGACAAGCTGTTTGCGATCGATGACAAAATTCGCGAACTGGCTAAATCCAGCAACGGTGCCGAAGCAGTGCGGCTGGCGACGACCGAAGGACGCTCAACGGTCGACGCGATCGAAGAGTTGGCAAATGCACGCGCCGATGCAAGCCGCGCGGCCATGCAGAAGGCCGATGCGGATACCAACGATCAGTATACAACAACCCGCAACTTCATCGTCGGCCTGGCCGCAATCGCACTGCTCATCGCAATCGTTGCAGCTCTGTGGATTGCACTCAGCATCAGCAACGGCCTGCGGAAGATCATGGGCGTTGCAGAGGCCGTTTCGATCGGCGATCTCAACCAGGACGTCCAGATCAAGTCCAACGATGAAATCCGCGATCTGGTCAACACCATCAACGTGATGACCGCCAATCTGCGCAATACGGCCGATATCGCCGACCAGATTGCCAATGGCAACCTGACCGTCACGCCGAAGCCGCTTTCCGACAAGGATACGCTCGGCATCGCACTCGAAAGCATGGTCCAGCGCCTGCGCGGCGTCGTGGCCGACGCGCTTGCCGCTGCCGACAACGTTTCGTCCGGTAGCCAGGAACTGTCCTCCAGCTCGGAACAGCTCTCGCAGGGTGCAACCGAGCAGGCATCGTCGGCCGAAGAGGCTTCCGCCTCGATGGAACAGATGGCCGCCAACATCAAGCAGAACGCCGATAACGCTGCCCAGACCGAAAAGATCGCCCGCCAGTCTTCCAAGGATGCCGAAGCATCCGGCGAAGCCGTTGCCCGAGCCGTCGGCGCCATGCGCACGATTGCCGAAAAGATCTCGATCGTTCAGGAAATCGCCCGCCAGACCGACCTTCTCGCGCTGAATGCCGCCGTCGAAGCCGCGCGTGCCGGCGAACACGGCAAGGGTTTTGCCGTCGTTGCCTCGGAAGTGCGCAAGCTTGCCGAGCGTTCGCAGGCTGCTGCCGCCGAGATCAGCTCGCTTTCCGGCGAGACGGTGCAGACGGCCGCCGAGGCCGGCGACATGCTGAACAAGCTGGTGCCCGCGATCCACAAGACCGCCGAACTGGTTTCGGAAATCTCCGCCGCCTGCCGCGAGCAGGATATCGGTGCCAGCCAGATCAACGAAGCCATCCAGCAACTCGACAAGGTGACCCAGCAGAACGCCGGCTCGTCGGAGGAAATGTCCTCGACCTCTGAAGAACTTGCGGCCCAGGCCGAAGAGCTGCAGGCCTCGATCTCCTTCTTCAAGGTCGATCAGGCCGGCTCCCGCACCCGTGCGGCACCGGCTGCCAAGGCACCGGCCTACAAGCCTGCCCCGCAGGCACAGCGGACGAGTGCCTCATCGGCGAACGGCATCAAGTCGCAACAGGCCCGCGCCAAGGGTTTTGCCCTCGACATGTCGATGGGCGGCCCCGATAGCGACGACGCCGATTTCCGGGAAAGCGCTTAAACCATGGCCGCATCATCTGAATCCCAGTTCGTAACTTTCAGTCTCGGCGAGGAGATCTTCGCCGTGCCTGTCGAGGTGGTGCGGGAAATCCTCGACCACGAGGACGCCTTCAAGATCCCGCACGGGCCGGATTATCTTCTCGGCCTGCGCGATGTCCGCGGACAGGGCGTGCCGATCATCGATCTTCGGATCCGGCTCGGCATGAGCCCGACCGCACGCACGCCGCATACGCGCATGCTGGTTCTCGACGTGCCGATCGGCGACAAGGTTCTGGCGCTCGGGCTGGTCGCCGATCGGGTCTATGAAGTCGTGCCGTTCCGGTCCGAGCAGATCGAAAATGCGCCCGATATCGGCATTCGCTGGCGATCAGACTATATCGCCGGCGTGGTGCGCAAGGATGGCGGCTTTGTCGTCATCATCGATCTCGCCCGGCTATTTTCCGATACCGGCCCGGCGCTTGCCGGCGTCGCGCCCAGATCACAGGTTGCATGACGGATTCCAGCGTGAACGCAGCATTAAAGACACAGCCACTGGACGATCAGCTCAGCAAGCGCAATTTCGAGGCGCTGTCGAAATTCATCTACAGCTACAGCGGCATCAAGATGCCGCTGAGCAAGTCCACCATGCTCGAAGGCCGGCTTCGCCGCCGGCTCAGGGTCACGGGCATCGCCACTTTCGACGACTATTGCGACTATCTCTTCAATCAGGGCGGCATCGAGCGCGAGGCCATCTACCTGATTGATGCGGTCACGACCAACAAGACAGACTTCTTCCGCGAACCGAAACATTTCGACTACATGCGGGACGTGGCGCTTGGCGATATCGTGCGGCAGTTTTCCGAGCGACGACTCCGCATATGGAGTTCCGCCTGCTCGACGGGGGCTGAGCCCTACACGCTGGCCATGGTGATGTCCGATTACCTGCAATCGCAGGCGCCGGACCGGGACTATTTCATCCTGGCGACGGACCTTTCCACCGATGTGCTGCAGAAGGCGCAGAAGGGCATTTATTCGTCCGACATGATGGCGCCTGTACCGCCCGACATGATGCGCCGCTATGTCATGCGGGCGGCCAATGCGCATCGGCAGGAAATGCGGGTCGCGCCGATGCTGCGCCAGAAGGTCGGGTTCGCGCGAATGAACCTGATGGATGCGAAATATCCGATCGGCGATCCGATGCACATCATCTTCTGCCGCAACGTGCTGATCTATTTCGACAAACAGACCCAACAGCAGGTCCTGACCCGGCTATGCAACAGCCTGGTACCTGGCGGTTACCTGTTCATCGGTCATTCGGAAACCGTCAGCGGCTTCGATCTGCCGATCCGGCAGGTCGCCAACACAATCTTCAAGCGGATATAGGCAAAGCATGGGCGGTAAAATTCGTGTCCTGATCGTCGACGACTCGGCGAGCGTGCGGCAGACGCTCTCGACTCTTTTGTCGGAAGACCCGGATATCGAGATCATGGGGGTTGCCAACGACCCGTTCATGGCCGCCAAGAAACTGCGCGACGAAATACCGGACGTCATCACACTCGATGTCGAGATGCCGCAGATGGACGGCATCACCTTCCTGCGCAAACTGATGTCGCAGCATCCGATCCCGGTAGTGATGTGCTCGTCCCTGACCGAAACCGGCTCGGAAACGCTGATGCAGGCGCTTGAGGCCGGAGCTGTCGACATCATCCTCAAGCCGAAGATCGGCGCTGCCGACCACCTGGCCGAACATGCCGAGCAGATCCGCCAGACGGTGAAGGGTGCGGCGCGCGCCAGCATTTCGAAACTGCGCGCAAGCCGCCTAAAGGAACGTCCCGTCCAGGGCAAGCTGACGGCGGATGCCGTGCTGCCGCCGCCGAAGATCGGCGCGATGGCGAAGACGACGGAAATGGTCGTCTGCGTCGGCGCCTCGACCGGCGGCACCGAAGCGCTGCGCGAACTGCTGGAAGCGCTGCCGGCAAATTCGCCGGGCATGGTCATCGTCCAGCACATGCCGGAAAAGTTTACCGCCGCCTTTGCCAAGCGCTTGAACAGTCTTTGCGAAGTCGAGGTGAAGGAAGCCGTCAACGGCGATCCGGTGCTTCGCGGCCATGTCCTGATTGCGCCGGGTGACAAACACATGCTGCTCGAGCGCCGCGGTGCACGCTACGAGGTTTCCGTCCGGGAAGGCCCACTGGTCAGCCGACACCGGCCCTCGGTCGACGTACTGTTCCGCTCCGCCGCCCGCTCTGCTGGTGCTAACGCGATGGGCGTGATCATGACCGGAATGGGCGACGACGGCGCGCGCGGCATGAACGAAATGCACCAGGCCGGCGCATTCACGGTGGCGCAGGACGAGGCAAGCTCGGTCGTGTTCGGCATGCCGAAGGAAGCCATCGCCCATGGCGGCGTCGACCGCATCGTACCACTCGACCAGATCGCACGGGAGATACTGGCGGCGGACAAGCGGCGGTAACGCCTGAAACGGCCGCGATCACTCTTCGAAAATATCCTCGATCCTGCGCTCCAGCACGCGGGCAATGGCAAATACCAACGGCAGGCTCGGATCGTAACGCTCATTTTCGATCGCGTTGGCCGTCTGGCGCGATACAGAAAGCCGGGCCGCAAGCTCGCTCTGCGACCAGCCTTTCTCGATGCGGAGAGCCTTCAACCTGTTCTTCATCGAAAGCGCCGGGCACTGATCAGGCCGCCGACCATCCAAAGCACCGCCATCAGCGGCCAGACGAAAAACATCGAAAGCTTCGGGTAGCCGACATTTTCGAGAAACCCGTAGCTGAAGGTGACCAGAGCGGTTCCAGCAAAGGCCAATGACAGTGCTTCGAGCTGGATCCGGTGCTGAAGTTCATCAGACGACCTCACCTGCCTCATGACGGACAGCGCCACAGCCGCCCCCGGCAACATAGGCGTCAGCGCAACAACGGTTTTCCAACCACCCTCAATCTCGCTGATATTGAGAAACCATACGGATCCGACCAGCACGACCATATAGGCGGCCATGCTCGCGCTGAATTCGACAATGAAACGACCTCTGTGCATATCTCGCTCCTGTAAAGTTTCCTTTACATAGCGAAACGATCGAAATGTTTAGCTTGCTTTACATCTCGATCGAAAAGCGTGGGATCACGTCTACTTCGCGCCACAAGCGGCCGTCGGATGGTCATCGACTATATCTCACCTTGGGCGAGATATGGCCATCGATCAGGTCGATTTCCCGACTGACAGCATGCCTTCTCGTTCAGTCCGTAGTCACTTTGTAATCGGCTAGTTTTGCTTCGTAGATCATTTCCATGGACACGGGCCAGTCGTTCGACACCGCTTCGAATAGGGGGCTTATTGTCTTGAATGGAACTCGCCAAATGACGTTGTTGCGGTCGTAGTCCGAGGCCACGAGCAGATTTGACCAATTCCTGTCGGGGCCGCGATCCACAAAGCTAATATAGGCATGGATGCACTGGTTGCAGATGTAGGCCACCGACTTACGCTCGGCTCTTTCCCCATTCCAGTCGTAGTTTTCGTCAAGCGTAAATCGGTTCATCTTCGTCACATTCTTTGCGACGGGTGCGCAGAACAAATCCAGTTGCATTTTCGATATCTTTGAAGACACCTTATGCAATTCGACCATCCTGCGGACGATAAAAAAACCAATCATCACATCGCGCTCAACTACGCAAACGGCACGCTCCGACCAACGCTTCGGCTTGGAAGTCGGGCGAATGCTCTTCGCGATCCGGGCAAGCTCTTCTTTCCAATATAGGGACTCAATCGCCATATTCGCTCCAAACACGCGGCGCAGATCATACACAGATCTTGTAAGTTGCGGGCATCACATGTCTCTTACGAAAAGTCATGGACCGTCTCGCGATATGGGGCTTTGACAAATCGAGGGCGTTTCATCGCGGCAGCGCCCCCGTATCTACTTTTTGACCGTTTTTTCAATGTCCGCATTGGGCCGACAGCATCCTCCGACAAAACCACACCCCAATCTTCACCCCACATTAACCATATCCACCAACAATAGGCCCCGCGCATCATGAGGGTGCGGCCAGAGCCATTATCGGCTCGCAGCCGAACAGGTTCCCTTACGAATGCCCGTCATCACTTTCGCTAATACCAAGGGCGGCGCCGGCAAGACGACTGCGGTGCTTTTGCTTGCAACCGAGCTTGCACAGGTCGGTTACCGCGTGACCGTGCTCGATGCCGATCCGCAGCGCTGGATCTCGCGCTGGCACCAGCTTTCGCCCGGCCTGCCGCGCCTCAACGTGATTTCCTATGTGACGCAGGCATCGATCGAGCGGCATATCGCCGACAACCGCTACACGACGGATTATTTCATCGTCGACCTTCCGGGCGCGCAGAGCCCGCTGCTAGCCAAGGCGATCGGCCTTTCCGACCATGTGCTGATCCCGATCCAGGGCTGCGCCATGGATGCCCAGGGCGGCGCGAACGTGCTGGAACTCCTGCGCTTCCTCGATGACAAGGCAGGCATCAAGGTTCCGCATTCGGTGGTGCTCACCCGCGTCAACTCGATGGTGACGACGCGCGCGCTTCTGGCTGTCAAAATGCTGCTTCTGGAACGGGGCGTCGAGGTGCTCGGCACGCCGATCATCGAACGCGCCGCCTTCCGCGATATCTTCGATCTCGGCGGCACGCTGCACACGATGGACGAAAGCCGGATCAGCAATCTCGACAAGGCAAGGCAGAACGCCCGCAATTTCGCGCTCGAAATGCTGCGGCACGTGCCGCTCCGGGGCACCAAGCCGATTTCGGAGCAAACGACCGCCCGCCGTTTCTGGCAGGCGGCCTGATCGAGCTTTTAAGCTTTCACCTTGATCTGCAGCTTGACGTCGGACGCATGTCCGGCGGCAGCACGCTCGAAGGCGGCGATCGATTCCTTGAAATCGAACGTGCCGGTGATCAAAGGCTTGAGGTCGACCTTGCCCGAGGCGATCAGTTCCAGCGCCCGGTCAAAGATGTTGGCGTAACGGAAGACGGTCTCGATGCGCACTTCCTTGGAGATCGCGCTTGCCACGTCGAACGGCACCGGCTCAACGGGCAGGCCGACCAGAACGAAGGCGCCGCCGGGCCGCACGAGATCAAACATGCCCTGATAGGCCCTGGGGCTGCCGCTTGCCTCGAACACGACATCGACGCCCCAGCCGGACGTTTCCTCTGCAATCACATCGGCAAACGACTGCTCACGAACATTGACCGGGATGATGCCCGGATATTGCGCGGCGATCTTCAGTTTGTCGGCGCTCAGATCCGAAACGAACACGCGGGCGCAGCCGCCGGCCAGAGCCGCCAGCGCCACCATGATGCCGATCGGGCCGGCGCCGATGACGGCCGCCACATCGCCCGGCTGCAATCTGGCGCGGGTCGCCGCCTGCATACCGATCGCAAAAGGCTCGACCATTGCGCCTTCTTCGAAAGACACATTGTCGGGTAGCTTGTAGGTGAAGGCGGCGGGGTGGACGGTATAGGGTGCGAGCACACCATGGATCGGCGGTGTGGCCCAGAAGCGTACGTCAGGATCGACATTATAAAGGCCGAGTTTCGAGGCCCGCGACGAAAGGTTCGGGATGCCCGGCTCCATGCAGACACGGTCGCCGACCTTGAGGTTCTTCACCTCCGAGCCAATCTCGACCACCGTTCCGGCAGCCTCGTGGCCCAGCACCATTGGCTCGCGCAGCACATAGGGGCCGATCGCACCGTGAGTGTAATAGTGCACGTCGCTGCCGCAGACGCCGACGGTGTCGATCTCGATCTTCACGTCGCCCGGCCCAACCTCCAGCGGAAGATCGATCTCCCTCAGCGCCAGCTTGCCTTTTTGCTCCAGTACAAGAGCCTGCATTTCGTTTTCCTTCCCTATTGCCCGGAACCGCCCGGCCGCCGTTTCGGCAGGCCAGGTCATGGGGTGTTCATTCCAGCCTCGACAACCATAACCGTGCAAAAGCAGTTATGCGACTGGGCTTGATTGACAAATGAGAAATATTTCAGGGAGCAAACTTTTGCTCATTTCCCTTGTGCCGCATGAAAAAATGCGCCTCGCCTGACAGCTATCATCTTTATAGAAGTCGGCGGTAGCAGGTGGCCAGCCAGTTCCTATATTGGACCCGGCGCAAGCCGCTTTTATGGCGCGATGAGCAAGGACAGATTTCGATGACCGATAAATCCCCCGCCGACAATTTCCCCGCAGGCTACGAACCTTCAAAGGTCTGGACCTGGGAAAAGGGTAATGGCGGCCAGTTTGCCAATATCAACCGGCCGATCGCCGGCCCGACCCAGACCAAGGAACTGCCGGTCGGAAAACACCCGCTGCAGCTTTATTCGCTCGGCACGCCGAACGGCGTCAAGGTGACGATCCTGCTCGAAGAGCTTCTGGCGGCAGGCCATCCCGGCGCCGAATACGATGCCTGGCTGATCAGGATCGGTGAGGGCGACCAGTTCGGTTCGGGCTTCGTCGATATCAATCCGAACTCGAAGATCCCGGCATTGATGGACCATGCGCCCAGGGATGGTGGCAAACCCATCCGCCTGTTCGAATCGGCTTCGATCATGACCTATCTGGCGGAAAAATTCGGCGCCTTCCTGCCGACCGATGTTCGCACGCGGGCCGAAACGCTGAACTGGCTGTTCTGGCAGATGGGCTCGGCGCCCTTCGTCGGCGGCGGGTTCGGCCATTTTTATGCCTATGCACCGATCAAGATCAAATATGCGATCGACCGCTACGCGATGGAAACAAAGCGCCAGCTCGACGTGCTCGACCGGCATCTTGCCGAAAACCAGTTCATGGCAGGCAAGGAATACACGATTGCCGACATGGCGATCTGGCCGTGGTACGGCAATCTGGCGCTCGGCCAGGCCTATGGCGATGCCGGTGACTTTCTCGACGTTCAGAGTTATACGCACCTGCAGCGCTGGACGGCGGAAGTTTTCGCCCGGCCGGCGGTAAAGCGTGGGCGCATGGTCAACCGCATGTCGGGTGATCCCTCCGAACAGCTGCACGAGCGTCACGACGCTGCCGATTTCGACACCAAGACGGCCGATAAGGTCGCAAAAACGTAAAGGACCGAGACATGGCAAACCTGCCCGAAATGACCAAACATCGCGGTTTTCCGGGCGGCCTGCCAGGGACTGGAACCCAGTTCACCATCCGTCGCGCCAATCCCAAGGGGGTCACGCCGCTGAAGGCGATCCCCCGCAAGGCGCGGCCGGGCACCAAGGAACACCGCGTCGATGCGGCCTTCCTGCATGCACTCTGGTTCTATTTCGGCGACCAGCCCTTCGAGCGCGGCAATCTCGATGCCGCACGGCTCTGCCTTCTTTTCGGCCGTGAAGTGATGCCGGCCGACAAGGATTTCGATCCGCTGTCCTACGAATCGCTGCTCGTCATCAACGAAAGAGTGGCCCGCCAGAATTTTCCGGAAAGCTTCGACGAGATTTTTGAAGTCTGAGGCAGCCCTTCACGGGGCTGCCCCCAACTCACTTCTGTAATCAAGCCGGCCATGCGGCCTGCAGGCTGCGGGTGCGCGCCACCCAGACCGCGCCTTCCTTGGCGTGGTGAAAACCGTTGGCGAGCGGGGCTGCGGCGTAGAGCTGCCGAAGTTTTGCAACACCTGCATCTGCATCCACCGCTCCGTCCAGAACCGCACGATGCAGTTTTGCCACCGCCACCATGTCGCAATCCTGCGGCGACAGGCGGAACGAGCGCACCCCGGCTTCGACTAGATGATCCAGTTCGCCCAGAAGCGACTGGCAGGCATGCGACACGGTCTGCACGCCGTTCAGCGCCAGGAAGGACTGTCGGTCGAGCGTGCGCACCGGCAGCCCATCCGGGTCCTCACCGCAGACGAACTGGCAATTGTCCTTGATCTTGCCCTTGGAGCGGGCATGGGCGCAGCGTGCGGAAATGGCAAGCGGCATGCGGCCGAAGGCAAAGACCTCGAAATCGATATCCGGCAATTCGGCAGTGATTTCCTTCACCGAAGAGAAAGGCAGTTCCGGCGGCAGACAGATGCGTGTTGCGCCGCGGCTCGCGAGCAATCTCGCGGTCGGCGCGTTATAGACATTGACCAGCGGCCCGATCGTGTGCGGCTTGTCCTTCAGGATCGCCAGCGCCGAGAGATCGTTGGCTTCCATCAGATGCTCGCTGACTTCGGCCATTTCGCGGATCTGCTTGCTCTCACGGTTGAGCGTCACCAGCGCAAGGGTCGATAGAATCACCGTCTTTCCGGCGCTTTCCAGACGCTCCACCACTTCGGCCAGATGCGGCTCGATGAAATGCTGGCGTTTCGAGCAAACGGTTTCGCCGATCACCACCCGGTCCACTGGCGCCTCGTCAGCAATACGGAAATGAAAGTCCCGCCACTTTTCCGCATTCCAGAGATAATAGACCGGCCCGAGCGTCAGGCTGGTTTTCTTCATATCGGTCATGACGCTTATCTCCAGCGTTTCTCGTAGGCGCCGGACGTCGTTTTCTGTCCTTCGCTCATGGTCCGCAGACGCGCGAGAAGCGGCGCCCGGCGATCCGGCGGACTGTTCAGCGCCGCCTTCATGGTCGACACGACTTCGGCCACATAGGCCTTGCCGCGTTGCCGGCCTTCGATCTTCAAGGCCTTCACGCCGGCCGCCTTCAGCGCCTCCAGTTCACCCATCACGTCGAGCGAGACCGGGTCTTCGAAGGCGTAACCGTTGCTGTCGGCAATATCGAACCGGCCCTTGCAAAGCGTCGGATAACCGGCCGCCTCGCCTGCCGGAAAGCGGTTGATGGTGAAGTCGCCGAGTTCGGACACCAGCTCGCCGCCATCCTTGCGGTAGCGCACATGGCTTGCCGGCGAACAGACGCCGTTCATGTTCGGCGATTTGCCCGTCGCATAGGAAGACAGCGAGCAGCGGCCTTCCGCCATGACGCAGAGCCCGCCGAAAACGAAAACTTCCATCTCGCATCGGATATTCTTGCCGATCCTTGCGATGTCGGCGATCGTCAAGGTGCGCGGCAGCACGACGCGCTGGGCGTTGAAGGCATCAACGAGGAAATTGATTGCGTCGGGATTGGAGGCTGAGGCCTGGACGGAGACATGCAGACGCTGCTCAGGGTATTTTTCCGCCACATGCGCCATCAGGCCGAAATCGGCCAGGATCAGCGCATCGGCGCCGAGCGCCACGGCGTCTGCCGCGCCCTTGTACCAGATCTCCTCTGCGCCCGCACGCATGAAGGTGTTGAGCGCCACGAAGGTCTGCGTGCCTTTGCGCTTCGCATAGGCGATCGCTTCCCGCAGCTCCTCGCGGGAGAAATTCAGGCCGGGAAAATTACGGGCATTGGTTTCATCACGGAAACCGCAATAGACGGCATCGGCACCGGCATCGACGGCCTCGTGAAAGGCTGCCGGCGTGCCTGCGGGGCAGATCAGTTCCATGCTGCGGCTTCTCCTGCGGGCCTGTTTTGATCCTTCAGCGCACGGTCACGAATCTCTCCGATCACCCGCCTTGCAAGGGGTGCGAGCGGACCGGCAAGCTTTGCCAGATCCTTCTGAAGATCGATATTGCTGGCATCGAGCGCGTTGCGCATGGCCAGCATCGCCTCCATGTCGCCGGTCACCGAAAGATCGCGGGAGAAAAACAGCGCGTCGGCATCGCAGCGCCCTTCCATCAGCGCCAGAAGAAGGAAAAGTGGCGCTTCCGTTATTGCATCCGCCTCAATTTCCACCGGCTGGCGCAGCACCGATATTTCTTCCCTGCCCGGCACGACGACGAAGGCCAGCGGAAGATCGGTCGGCAAAAAGGCGAATCGCTTTTCCCGATGCTCGTCCAGCCGCTCGAAAAGCCCCGGATGCGCCTTAGCGATGCGGCCGAACATCAGCCTGCAGATCCGCTCGATCAGCGGGATCGGGATCATATGGAGTGGCGCGGAAAGAATAGGCGGTATCAGCATGGGCGGACGACATTTTTCGTTTCAGGGTTCCATGGAAGGTAAATCCCTCGTCCGCAAAACCACTTGAGCTATGACAAGGACGTTTGCAAAATCTCTCGGCACAGAAAGGCATGACCCAGCAAACCGCCTCTGCCCGCGCCTTGACCCCAGCCCTTCGGCGCCACGACGACCTGCAGCATTTTGCCCGGGAACTCGAAAGTCGCGGCCTTTTGAAGCGTATTTCCCGGCCGGTCAGCCTGGTGCACGAGGTAACCGAAATCCATCGCCGCGTGCTTGCCGACGGCGGCCCGGCCCTGTGGTTCGAAAGACCGGTCGATGCGGATGGCAAAGAGGTTCAGATCCCGCTTCTCGCCAATCTGTTCGGCACCCGCGAGCGGATCGAACTCGGTTTCGGGCTGGAGCCAGGCAGGATCGGCGATCTGGCCAAACTTCTGGGAGATCTGCGCGAACCCAAACCGCCCGCATCGCTGAAGGATGCGGTCGGCAAGCTGCCGATGCTGCGCTCAGCCCTGTCGCTCGGCGTGCGCCGCCAGACCAGCTGGGCGCGTAGCCAGGAACAGCTTCTGATCGGCGACGAGATCGATCTCGACAAGCTGCCGATCCAGTGGTGCTGGCCGGGCGAACCCGCGCCGCTTGTCACCTGGCCGCTCGTCGTCACCCGCGGCTTCGAGGATGAGAACGATGTCAATCTCGGCGTCTACCGGATGCAGAAGCTCGGCCGCGACCGGCTGATCATGCGCTGGCTTGCGCATCGCGGCGGCGCCGGTCATCACCGGCAATGGCAGAAGGCGGGGCAGGACATGCCGGTTGCGATTGCCATCGGCGCCGACCCGCAGACCATTCTTTCCGCCGTCATGCCCTTGCCTGAAGGGATGAGCGAACTTTCCTTCGCCGGTGTGCTGCGCCGTCGCCGCAGCCGTGTCGTCAAGGCGAAAACCCAGCCGCTTTACGTTCCAGCCAATGCGGAAATCATCATCGAAGGCACGGTCTCGGCATCCGAGATGGCCGATGAGGGGCCCTACGGCGACCATACCGGCTATTACAATGCCGTCGATCGTTTCCCGGTCATGCAGGTGACCGCGATCACCATGCGCAAGAAGCCCGTCTATCTGTCCACCTATACCGGCCGGCCGCCGGACGAACCGTCGGTTATGGGCGAGGCGATGAACGAGCTTTTCATCCCGCTGGTGAAAAAGCAGTTCCCGGAAATCGTCGATCTGTGGCTACCACCGGAAGCCTGTTCCTACCGCGCCATCGTCGTGTCGATCGACAAGCGTTACCCCGGCCAGGCGCGGCGGATCATGCTTGGCCTCTGGTCGATGCTGCCGCAGTTCAGCTATACCAAACTGATCATCGCGGTCGATCCCGACGTCAATGTGCGCAGCTGGCCGGACGTCATCTGGGCGCTGTCCACCCGGTTCGACGCCTCGCGCGACATGGTGGTGCTCGACAATACGCCGATCGACTATCTCGACTTCGCCTCGCCGAAACACGGCCTCGGCGGCAAGCTCGGCCTCGATGCAACCGACAAGATCGGCGCGGAGACCGACCGCGAATGGGGTCGGGTTCTCACCATGACACCCGAGGTCAGGGACCGCGTTTCAGCCATGTGGAGCGAACTCGGCCTCGGTTCTGCCGGAGAAACCGCGTGAAGCGCGTTGTGCTCGGCGTCGCCGGAGCCTCAGGAGCGGCTATCGCGATGCGGATCGGCGAGCTGCTTGCAAACCTACCAGATGTGGAGCTGCATCTCGTCGTCTCCGACGCAGGAAAACGAACGATCGCCCATGAACTCGGCCCGGATGCGCTCGGCAATCTCGCCAAACTCGCAAGACACAATTACTCGGCTAACGATATCGGAGCCACGATCGCCAGCGGCTCGTTCAAGACGGCTGGCATGATCGTCGCACCCTGCTCCATGCGGTCGCTTGCAGCAATCGCCACCGGCCTTTCAGACAATCTCCTCACCCGCGCCGCCGACGTGCACCTCAAGGAACGGCGAAAGCTGATCCTGCTCGCCCGCGAAACACCGCTGCATCTCGGCCATCTTCGCAACATGGTCGCGGTCACCGAGATGGGAGCGACCATCATGCCTCCCGTCCCCGCCTTCTACCGGCGCCCGGAAACCATCGCCGACATCGTCACTCACATCGCCGCCCGCGCCATCGACCAGCTTGATCTTGGACAGTCGCCACTTGCCGTCGAATGGGACGGCAATGCCTGAGGGAAACGCGCAGCCACAAGCGCCTTTCGACTATTTCCGCATCGCCTTTTTCTTGGCCGCACTCACCGCCATCCGGGCGATCGCCTTCCCCTCGGAGATCTGGCAGGGCGATTATTCCCGGCACGCCAACGAACTGATCTTCGGCTTCATGCTAGTGCAGCTGTTCGGCTTCATGCTGAAGGCGCTGCCGCGCTGGGTCGGCCGGCCGATCCTCGCGCCGTCGCTCATTCGGCTGTTTCTTTTCGCCCAGGCAATAGCATTCCTGCTCGGTATCCACGATCTTACCCTCGGCGCGCAGTTGCGGTCGCTCATCGGCCTTGCGGCTGTCATTGCCCTTTCCGTCACCGCGATCCGGGCACGGGCAATCACGGCCTTTCCGCTGCTGGCGCTTGCCGGCGCCCATGCAGGCACCGGCATCATTGCAGCCTTCGATCTCTGGCCGGGCGCCACCATGCTCGGCTTCTGCCTGATCCTTGCGATCTGTTTCGAGGTCGGCAATCGCATCTTTCCGATGGTGATCGATTCCGGCCGCACACGCGACGGCCGGCCATCGCGACGACTTCCGGCCAGATGGATTTCGCTGACCCAGCGGATCAGCAGCCTGCTGACACTGCTCCTCTGGGCCTTCGACCTACCCTATGCGCTTGCCGCAGCACTCGCCGGCATCAGTGGCATAATCTGGCTCGCTCAAATTGCGCCTTGGCATGCCTTCCAATATGGCGGCGTGCGCTTCATGACCTTCGCCATGGCCGCAAAACGCGTCGGCTTTCTGCTTCTTGCGATCCAGGCTTGGCCGGGAAGCACGATGCCGCTTGCCGTGCCACAGCATGTTCTGGCGATCGCCGGGCTAGCCTCGCTTGCCGTCGCCATCGCCACGTCGATGGTCAGAAAGCGCAACGGCCAATCCTTCCAACGCTCATTCCTCGGCACGGCAACCTATCTCTGCCTTGCCAGCGCGCTTGCGCTGCGCGTCGCTTACGCGCTCTATCCCGAGCATGGGCCTGGCCTGCTTCACGGCGCGCAGGGTTTCTGGCTTGCCGGGTTTGCCGGTTACGCGGTGCTTGTTCTACGAAGGGCTGCATCAAGACCCAATTGCACGCTTTAACCTTCCGGTTGATAGTGCGGGAAAGGTTACAAGCATCCTTCAGGGTCGGGACGATAAATGCCGACATTGCTGTTATGGAAAGGCCATCGCTTTCTCTTCTATTCCAAGGAAATTGGAGAGCCGCCGCATGTTCACGTGCTCAAGGATGCCAAACAGCTGAAGGTCTGGCTGCGGGAATGCATGGTCGCGCGGAATGTAGGCTTCGCACCGCATGAGGTGAATGCTATCCTGAAAGTCGTTGCCGACCACAGAGACGAGTTCGAGGAGGCCTGGCATGGCCATTTTGGAGATTGATGACCGGCACCTGCAGGTCTCCGGCGTCGAAGTGAACCGCGATACCCTTGTCTTCACCATGGCGGATGGTCGCCGGATCGAGGCTCCGCTCTGGTGGTATCCTCGTCTTGAGGCGTCGTCATCTACACAGCGCCAACAATGGAAAATCCTGCCTTTCGGCGATGCGGTGGGCTGGGAAGAGATCGACGAATATATCAGCGCCAAGGCTCTAATCATCGGCGGCGCTGCGCCGGGTGCCGTTCCACCCGCAGAAGCCGCGGAGTAATCGATGGCCTCGATCCTCCAAATGGCAAAACTGCCCGAGCCTTTCGACTGGCTGAAACCGCGCTGGCTCAAGCGGTGGACAAACCGTCAAAAAGCGCGAAATGCCATCCTTCACAATTCCCGCAAGCCCAAGCTGACGCCGGAAGAAGCACGCCGCGATCATCGGGAGATGCTGCGGTTTCTCGGGCTCAATGCGCTTCTCGGCATTTCCATCGGCATCAGCGTCGGCATTGCCCTGATCGCGCTCGATATCGGCGGCCTGAGGGGGCTTATCATGCGGGCAACAAACCCGATCCTGCCGCTTTTCCTCGTGCTGGTGCCCTTTGCCTGCCTGTTCGGCGGGGCGGCTGCGGCCTCTGCCATTCTCACGCTTCCCTATGAAAGCAAGTTTCAGGAAGACGAGGAGGACAAGTCCGAGGACGAACCTTCGTCCCGATGAAGCGGCACAAAGGGTGGGTTTGTAGATGCAAATCAGCTATCGGTCACTGATCACCGATATCAGGCTGGCATGGAAACCTCGCTCTATCTCCCCGTCAAACGGTTCCTCGAAACTTGCGGCTATTCGGTCAAGGGAGAGATCGGCGGCTGCGATGTCATGGGCTTAAGCGAAGGCGACCCGACCGTAATGGTCGTCTGCGAGCTGAAATTCAGCTTCAATCTCGAACTGATCCTGCAGGCGGTCGACCGCGCGAGTTCGGCCGACGAAGTGTGGATCGCCGCCCGTGTCTCGGCAAAGGGCCGCGGCCGGGAGGCCGACAAACGTTACCGCGATCTCTGCCGCCGGCTCGGCATCGGCATGCTCGGCGTGTCGGACAAGGGAGAGGTCAGCATCCTCGTCAGCTCCGTCTCGCCGATGCCACGCACCAATCCGAAACGGCGCACCAAGCTGATCAGGGAACACCGCAAACGACAGGGCGACCCGGCGCTTGGCGGCTCGACGAAAATCCCGATCATGACCGCCTATCGCCAGCAGGCGCTGGCGTGCGCCTGCGCACTTGTAGACGGCCCACTCCGGCCGCGCGATCTCAAAGCTATCACGCCCAAGGCTGGCGCGATGCTGCGCGACAATTATTACGGTTGGTTTGAGAAGATCGACAAAGGCGTCTATGGCCTGAGCGGGGATGGTGCAAAGGCGGTGGAGACCCTGGTGCCTGCAAAAGTTGAAGCAGAATCCTCTGCGGAGTCGGCGCTCTAAGAAAAAAACCTCTAAAATCATTTCCTCAATCGTCCCCGCCCTCTCATCCCATGCCTACAATCCCTCCGTTCCGTCACGGATACACCGGCAGTCGTGCCGGCGAGGCGGGATCGGTTCTGGTGATGGAGGGAGGACGTAAATCTCCACCACCGGGGTCCGCGGAAAATGGTCTCCCTCCGACGACACGGGGGAGGCGGTGAGGTTTCGGACCGACCTTTCCGCTTCTGTTGCCCGAACGGCGCGTCGGATGTGCCTGTGCGGCACACATGGTGGCCTGAAGGATGGTTTCGCCGGGCTTTTAAAGTCCGCCCGTGAAAGCGGGAAACCGGGCGGTAAAGGATCATCCGGCAAGGCCACGGCAGAGGGACCGGAGTCGCGGATAAAAACTGCCGAACGGGACGCTGAGAGGTGTCACCTATAAACTTAAACTAAGAGGCAGCTTTCAGCGCCCCGTCCAAGTTCTATATTGATCACCACGGCGTTTCTAAAACGCGCGTGAACGAAACCGCATGTTCAGGAGGAAACCGGTGTCGGATAACAGCTCGAAGCCACATCAGCAGGCCAATAGAGACGATTGGGAAACGCTTGCCGAAAAGGAACTGAAGGCATCGCCCGAGACGCTGACCTGGCATACGGCGGAAGGGATCGACATCAAGCCGCTTTACACGGCGGAGGATCTTCAAGGCATCGATCACCTTGATACGATGCCGGGTATCAAACCCTTCGTGCGCGGACCGCGCGCCACCATGTATGCCGGAAGACCCTGGACGATTCGCCAATATGCCGGCTTTTCCACCGCCGAAGCCTCCAACGCATTCTACCGTCGCAATCTCGCCGCCGGTCAGAAGGGGCTTTCCGTCGCCTTCGACCTTGCCACCCATCGCGGTTACGATTCGGATCATCCGCGCGTCGAGGGCGATGTCGGCAAGGCGGGCGTGGCGATCGACAGTGTCGAGGACATGAAAATCCTGTTCGACGGCATTCCGCTGAAAGACATGTCGGTGTCGATGACAATGAACGGCGCGGTCATCCCGATCCTGGCCTCTTTCATCGTCGCCGGCGAAGAACAGGGCTGTTCGAAAGCCGAGCTTTCCGGGACCATCCAGAACGACATCCTCAAGGAGTTCATGGTCCGCAACACCTATATCTACCCGCCCGAACCCTCGATGCGGATCGTTGCCGACATCATCGAATATACCGCCAAGGAAATGCCGCGCTTCAATTCCATCTCGATCTCCGGCTATCACATGCAGGAGGCCGGTGCGACGCTTGTACAGGAACTGGCCTTCACGCTGGCCGATGGTCGCGAATATGTGCGGGCGGCACTCGCCAAGGGGCTGAATGTTGATGATTTCGCCGGACGCCTGTCCTTCTTCTTCGCCATCGGCATGAATTTCTTCATGGAAGCGGCAAAGCTCAGGGCCGCGCGCCTGCTCTGGTCGCGGATCATGGAAGAGTTCGAGCCAAAAAAGGCATCCTCGCTGATGCTTCGAACCCATTGTCAGACATCCGGCGTCTCGCTGCAGGAACAGGATCCCTACAACAACGTCATCCGCACGGCCTATGAGGCGCTGTCGGCGGTTCTCGGCGGTACGCAATCGCTGCATACCAATGCGCTGGACGAGGCGATGGCGCTGCCAACCGATTTTTCCGCCCGCATTGCCCGCAACACTCAGCTGATCCTGCAGCATGAAACGGGCGTGACCAAGGTCGTCGATCCGCTGGCCGGGTCCTATTACGTCGAAAGCCTGACCAACGAGCTGGCGGAAAAAGCCTGGGAGCTGATCGAGGAGGTCGAGAAACTCGGCGGCATGACCAAGGCGGTTGCCGATGGCCTGCCCAAACGCCTGATCGAGGAAGCAGCGACGCTGCGCCAGGCGAAGGTCGACCGCGGGCAAGAGATCATCGTCGGCGTCAACAAGTTCCGGCTGGAGAACGAAGACGATATCGACATTCTGGCGATCGACAATTCGGCCGTGCGCAAGTCGCAGATCGATCGGCTGGAAAAGGTGCGCCGCCAGCGCGATCCGAAACGCATCGAAGAGACATTGGCCGCCCTTTCCGAAGTGGCCAAATCCGGCACCGGCAATCTGCTGGAAGCCGCGGTCGAAGCAGCGCGCGCGCGCGCCACGGTCGGCGAAATATCCGATGCCATGCGAAAATCCTTCGGTGACCACGCCGCCGTTCCAGAAGTGGTCGCCGACATCTACGGCCCGGCCTATAGCGACGATCCGGAATACAAGACGATCGTGAGCCGGCTATCCGATTACGGGAAATCGACCGGCAAGCCGAAGATCCTCGTCGCCAAGCTCGGCCAGGATGGGCACGACCGCGGTGCCAAGGTGATTGCTTCGGCCTTCGGCGATATCGGCTTCGAAGTGCTGGCCGGCCCGCTGTTCCAGACGCCGGAAGAAGCGGCCGATCTGGCGGTGAAGGAAAAGGTTCAGGTCGTCGGCATGTCGTCTCTTGCCGCCGGTCACCGGACGCTTGCGCCGCAATTGGTTGAGGCCCTGAAGCAGAAGGGCGCCGAGAACATCATCGTGGTGGTCGGCGGGGTCATTCCGCGGCAGGATTACGAGTACCTGCTGGAAAACGGCGTCGCGGCCGTGTTCGGCCCCGGCACCAATGTTCTCGACGCGGCGAACTCGATAATCGACCTGCTCGAAGGCAAAAGGAGAAACGCGGTCGCCTGATGCTCAGGCTTTAGAAAAGCTCTTGCGCAATACCAGTTGCGGGATGACTCGTTCGCAGGCGCGCGGCTCGTCCGGGTTCTGCTGGCGTCTGTCGAGCAGCATCACGGCGCGCTGAGCGATCGCGGCAGGGTCCTGCCGGAATGTGGTCAGGCTGTAGCTCAGCCAGGCCGCTTCCGGCACATCATCGAAGCCGATCAGCGCGACGTCATCCGGTATCGAAAGGCCGAAATCCTGGCGGATCACGTCCATCGCACCGAAGGCCAGAAGATCGTTGGCGCAAAAGATCGCGTCGGGCCGCTCGCCCTCGGCAAACAGGGTGCGAGCCGCAACAAGGCCGCCGTCATAATCGGAATCGCGGCCATGGGCGATCCGCACGTCAAACCCGGCAGCGTGGGCTGCGGCGACAAATGCGTTTTCGCGCTCGGCAATGCTCGGCGTGGCGGAGCGGGAGCCGATGACCGCCAGCCGGCGACGGCCGGCAGCGATGAAGACTTCCGCCGCTTCCCGCGAAGCCTCTGCATTGCCGGCGAGAACGCGGTCGGCATCGGGCTCGGAGCGGCCGATGACGACCAGCGGCTGGCCGTTGCGCTGGGCGAGCTCGAAAAAGCTGGCGGGTGGCGAACCGGAAAGGATGACGGTTGCCTCGGCACGATGGCCGATCAGCATTTTCTGGGCTGCCAGCAATTCCTCCTCGGTCTCGCCGGTATTGATGAGGACGGGAATGGAGCCGCGGCGAATGAGCGCCTTGGTCAGCGCCGCCGTCAGATGAGCACGAAAACCGATTTCCGGCTTGGTCGCCACCACGCCAACCAGTCGGCTCTGGTTGGCGAGTACGCCGCGGGCAAGATCGTTGACGTGATAACCGAGTTCCTCGGCGGCTTTCAGCACCTTTTCGCGGGTAGCTGGTGCGACACTGGCACCTTCGGTAAAGGTTCGCGATACGGCGGAACGGGACACCCCCGCGAGCTGTGCTACCTGCTCCGCGCTGACAAAGCGCATTCTTTTATCGTCTTTCATGCAACATCATGCCCATTTTCTGCACAGCCGTGCAGCCCACGTGAGATGTCTTAGAGAGCGAGATTTACAGTGGGATGACAGTCACCGACGAAAAAGCCTAGCCGGTCGCCAAGGCATCTTTCAGGGCCACGCCCTGCTTGGGCTGCAGGTCGAGATCAGCTTCGATGTGATCGATATGGTGCAGCATCAGGTCGGCGGCGCGTCTGGCGTCACCGCGTTCAATCAGGTCAAGAATGGCGAAATGTTCGCTATGGCCGCAGCTCGATACGCCGGAGCGGCCGTAAAGCGCGATGACCAGCGAGGAGCGCGCAACAAGCTCGTCCATGAAGCGCTGCAGGATGGCATTGCCGGCAACGGAGGCCAGCATGAGGTGAAAATCGCCGGATGCCTTGATTTCCGCCCGTCGTGCTGCCGGGCCGCGCTCGTTCATATAGCGCTCTTCCTCGACCAGCTGCTCGCGAAAACGGGCAATGTCCTTCGGCGTGATGCGTTCGGCGGCGGCTGCAACGATACCCGGCTCGATCAGCCTGCGGGATGCGAAGATCTGCCGCGCCTCTTCCGGGGTGGGATTGGAGACGAAGGCGCCGCGGTTACGCTCTGTCTTCACCAGGCCTTCGAAGGTCAGCATCTGCAGGGCTGCGCGCGCCACCGTGCGGCTGACATCGAAAAGTGCGCCGACTTCCGCCTCGGACAGTTTCGTCCCCGGTGCAAGCCGTCGGTCTATAATGGCGTTGCGCAGCGACTCGCGGATCGCCATCGAGCGGTCTTCGGTCAAAGGGTAGGGAGAAACAGAGGTCTTTTCGAGCAAGGTCATGGGTTTTCGTCCGGCATGCCCTGTTCTAGCGCGTCATGGGCCGTTCTGCCTAGTAGGATGTTTCTCAATCCCGCAATCAGATTGCATACAATTTGGACAGTCGATCGAAAACGATCGGCGCAATTTTGCGCAACCGCAAATGCTACAAACTGGCCCGAGCCAAAATATCGTTGATCTTCAACGGAGAATTGAACTGGCACGGCTCCTGCATCACCAAGATAATCGCAGGAGAATGCCTATGAGCAAAGCCGCTGAAATAGACATCGTATCCGTCTCCAAGATCTATGGTGCCACTACGGCCGTCCATGAGATCAGCCTGAAGATCCCGGCCGGCACTTATTGCTGCCTGCTCGGTCCTTCCGGCTGCGGCAAGACCTCGACGCTTCGGATGATCGCCGGGCACGAGAGCATCTCGACGGGCGATATCCGTCTCGGCAACGCGGTCGTCACCGACCTGCCGCCGGCCAAGCGCGGCACGGCGATGATGTTCCAGTCCTATGCGCTGTTTCCGCATCTCGACCTCGTCGACAATGTTGCCTTCTCCTTGAAGATGAAGGGCGTCGAAAAGGACGAACGCCGCGCCAAGGCGATGGACATGCTGCGGCTGATGCAGCTCGAAGCCTATGCCACACGCCGACCGGCGCAGCTTTCCGGCGGCCAGCAGCAGCGCGTGGCACTAGCCCGCGCTCTGATCACCGATCCGGAAGCGCTGCTGCTCGACGAGCCGCTTTCGGCGCTCGACCCGTTTTTGAAAATCCGCATGCGGGCTGAACTGAAAAAGCTGCAGACCTCGCTCGGCATCACTTTCGTGCATGTGACCCACAGCCAGGAAGAGGCGATGGCGCTGGCCGATATCATCGTCATCATGAATGATGGGCGCATCGAGCAGGCCGCCCATCCGCGCACCGTGTTCGAGCGGCCGGCCACCGCCTTCGTCGCAAAGTTCATGGGCGACCATAACGTAATTTCCGGCCGGGTGACGAAAAGCGAAGGCGACGAGCTGATGATCTCGGTGCCGGCCGGCGGTGATTTTCTGGCGATCGGCGCCGGTGCTGCCGGGCTTGCCGACACGGCCGATATCGCGGTTCGCACCGACCATGTGCGCGTTGCGCCGGCAATCGAAAAGGGTCTCGGTTTCACCGGTTCGGTTTCAAACGTCGAATATCGCGGCTCGTCGGTGAAGCTCACCGTCAATGGCTCAGGGGTCGAGGATTTTACCGCGATCCTCAGCGACAAGGACTATTTCGCCAATCCCGTGAAGGTTGGCGACGCCATTCCGCTTTCCTGGGGGCGCGAGGACGCGCTCGTGCTGGGGCGGCTGAAGCACTGAAAACACAACAATAAAACCTCAAGAGGAGAACTGACATGACCGAGACGACGAAAACGGCCAAGGGCATATCCCGCCGTTCGCTTTTGAAAACGGCATCGGCCGCGGCCGGTCTTGCCGCCGGTTCAGGCGCGATCACCGGCTTCCCGACCATCTGGGCGCAGAACCCGATCACGCTTCGCCAGTTCGGCACCGGCGTGTCAAACCTCAATGCGATCGCCGAGAAGTGCAAGGCCGATCTCGGCATCACGCTCGAAATGACGGCAACGGATTCGGATGCCGCCGCCCAGCGTGCCGTCACCCAGCCGAAATCCTACGACATCGCCGATATCGAATATTGGATCCTGAAGAAAGTTTATGCGGCCGGCGTGATCCAGCCGATGGATACGAAGAAGCTGAAATATTACGACAAGGTCGTCCCGCTGTTCAAGAACGGCAAGCTGAAGCCGGACAGCGTGATCGCACAGGGTACCGCGCCGCACACGGTCGGTTTCGTCGAAAAGCCGGGCGACAAGACCTTTGCCAAGGAAGAAACCCAGTATTTCACCATGATGCCGACGATCTACAATGCCGATACGCTCGGCATTCGTCCGGATCTGGTCGGTCGCGATATCACCACCTGGGCCGATATCATGGACCCAAAGTTCAAGGGCAAAACTTCGATCCTCAACATCCCGTCGATCGGCATCATGGATGCTGCGATGATCATGGAAGCGCTCGGCAACGTCAAATACGCCGACAAGGGTAACATGACCAAGGAAGAGATCGACAAGACGATCGACTTCCTGATCAAGGCCAAGCAGGACGGCCAGTTCCGCGCCTTCTGGAAGTCATTCGACGAGTCGGTCAACCTTATGGCTTCGGGCGAAGTGATCATCCAATCCATGTGGTCGCCGGCCGTTGCCGCCGTGCGTTCCAAGGGTATCGCCTGCAAATACCAGCCGCTCAAGGAAGGCTATCGCTCGTGGGGTGGCGGTCTCGGCCTTGCTGCGCACCTGACCGGCGCACAGCTCGATGCAGCCTATGAATATATCAACTGGTACACATCCGGCTGGGTCGGCGCCTATCTTAACCGCCAGGGCTATTATTCCGCCTGCATGGAAACCGCCAAGGAACACATGTCGGCCGACGAATGGGGCTACTGGATCGAAGGCAAGGCCGCGGCCGGCGATATCGTCGCGCCGGACGGCAAGGTCATGGAAAAGGCCGGCGCCGTGCGCGACGGCGGCTCTTTCGAGGAACGCATGGGCCATGTCGCCTGCTGGAACTCCGTCATGGACGAAGACCGCTACATGGTTCGTCGCTGGAACGAGTTCATCGCGGCTTAAAAGTCTGTGGCAGCGCCAAAAATCTGCCCCTCACCCTAGCCCTCTCCCCGTAAACGGGGAGAGGGGACGTGCCTCGCTCGACGCTGGCGAAGAATGGGAGACATCACGGCTTGCCTTCTTCTCCCCGCTTGCGGGGAGAAGGTGCCGGCAGACGGATGAGGGGCACTTGCTCCGACAAAACTGGCAGTTCCCGAGGGAGAATATGCAATGGCGACGATCACATCGACGGATACCGAAAATGCCGGGCGGGTTCGCAGACAGGGCTTTCGGCTGTCGCTTGCCGTCGTCTCCTATCTGCAAGCAATCCCGCTGACGTTGATCCTCGGCTTCTTTCTCCTGTTGCCGATCCTGATGATCGCAGTCGTCAGCTTCTGGGACTACGACTTCGCCCAGATGTATCCCGACTTCCTGACGATGAACTATGCCGAAACGCTCGGTTCATGGGTTACCTGGAAGACCTATCTCAATACGCTTAAATATGCCGTTCTGGTCTGGGCGATCACCCTGTTCATCGGTTTCTGGGTCGCCTATTTCCTCGCCTTTCACATCCGCACGACATCGATGCAGATGGTGCTGTTCCTGATCTGCACCGTGCCGTTCCTGACATCGAACATCATCCGGATGATCTCGTGGATCCCGGTTCTCGGGCGAAACGGGCTGATCAACTCGGCGCTGGTGGGGTCCGGGGTAATTTCGGAGCCCGTGGAATGGCTGCTCTATTCCGATTTCGCGGTCGTGCTCGCCATGGTGCATCTCTACACGCTGTTCATGGTTACGCCGATCTTCAACACGCTGATGCGTATCGACAAATCGCTGGTCGAAGCGGCGCGCGATGCCGGCGCCTCCTCCTGGCAGATTCTCTCGAACGTCATCATACCGCTGGCCAAGCCCGGCATGGCGATCGGCACGATCTTTGTCGTGACGCTGGTCATGGCCGATTTTTCCACCGTGCAGGTGATGTCCGGCGGGCAGAGCGCGTCCGTGGCGCTGATGATGAAAAACCAGATGTCGCTGCTGCAATACCCCGCCGCCGCCGCCAATGCCGTGGTGCTGCTGGTACTCGTGCTGATGATGGTCGCCGGCATCCTGCGGATCGTCGATATCCGGAAGGAGCTTTAAAGATGTACCGCGAAAAACGCTCCCGGGAATTCTACCTTCTCGCCATCTTCTTTGCCGTCTTCGTGCTGTTTCTCTACGGCCCGCTGTCGGCGATCCTGATCCTGTCCTTCCAAGGGCCGAATGGCGGCCTGACCTTCCCGCTCAACGGGGTGTCGCTGCGCTGGTTCGCCAACCTGTTCGAGACCCAGGCGGTGGGCGATTTCGGCGGCTCGTTCCGCCGTTCGGCAATGCTCGGCATCATGGTGATGCTAGTTACCGTCGTCGTATCGCTTCTGGCCGGGCTTGCCTTCCGCCGAAAATTCATCGGCGCAACCGCGCTGTTCTATCTGGCGGTCGCAAGCCTCGTCGTGCCCTCTATCATCGTGTCGCTCGGCATCGGTGTGCTGTTCAGCCAGCTCGGCCTGCAACCGGCCTGGTATTCATCGGCCTTCGGCGCGCATCTGACCTGGACGCTGCCTTTCGGCGTGCTGATCATGTTCGCGGTGTTCAACCGCTTCTCGCCAGCTTACGAGGAAGCGGCGCGGGACCTTGGAGCATCCTCCTGGCAGACATTCTCGAATGTCGTATTGCCGATGATCGCGCCGAGCCTGATCGGCGTCGGCCTGTTCGGCTTCACGCTTTCCTATGACGAATTTGCCCGCACATTGATGACATCAGGCTCGTTCAACACGTTGCCGCTGGAAATCTACGGCATGACGACCAATGTGACGACGCCGGTGCTTTATGCGCTCGGCACGGTCACCACGGTCTTTTCCTTCCTGGTGATTGCCGGCACGCTCGGCCTGATCGTCCATCTCAACCGCCGCAGACAGCGGAGCTGACATGCAGCCCATGCGCATTCTCATCGTCAATCCGAACACGACCAAAAGCATGACCGCAACGATCGCCGATAGCGGCCGCCGCGTTGCGGGGCGCGAGACGGAAATCGTCGCCGTGACCTCATCGATGGGACCGGTTTCGATCGAAGGTTATTATGACGAGGTTTTCGCCATTCCCGGCCTGCTCAAGGAGATCGCCATCGGCGAAAGGGAAGGCATAGATGCCGTCGTCATCGCCTGTTTCGACGATACCGGGCTTGATGCGGCACGCGCGCTTGCCGATGTACCGGTGATCGGCATTTGCGAGGCGGCGGTCTCGGCCACCGCCTTCATAGCCCAGAAGTTCACCGTGGTGACGACGATGGAACGCTCACGGCTGCCGCTCGAACATCTCGTGCATCGCTACGGCATGTCGTCGCGTTGCAAGGTGCGCGCCGCCGACATTCCCGTGCTTTCGCTGGAAGATCCGAACTCCAACGCCCGCGACCGGTTGCGCAGCGAAATTGCGCTTGCTTTGAAGGAAGATCGGGCGGAAGCGATCGTGCTCGGTTGCGCCGGCATGGCGGACCTTACGGCCGAATTGAGGGCCGAATTCGGCGTGCCGGTGGTGGATGGCGTTGCCGCCGCAGTGAAACAGGCGGAATCACTTGTGACATTGGGCCTGTCGACCGCCAAGCGCGGTGCCTATGCGACACCGATTTCAAAACCCTATCGCGGCATGCTGGAAGTTTTCGAACCGACCCGGCTGACGGGCTTATGAGTGAGGTCGTGATCCGTCCGCTCGATCTCAAGGAGATCGAGACACTGATCGACTGGGCGAAGGCCGAGGCATGGAACCCCGGGCTTGCCGATGCGGCACCATTTCAGGCCGCCGATGCGCAAGGCTTTATCGGCTGTTTCGTCGATGGCGAGATGACTGCGGGCATTTCCGCGGTTCGTTATGGTTCGACATTCGGTTTTATCGGTCTTTATATCGCCCATCCGGATTTTCGCGGGCGCGGTTACGGACGGCTGGTGTGGGATGCAGGCATGGCGCATCTGACAAGCCGCACGATCGGGCTGGATGGCGTGCCCGAGCAGCAGGCCAATTATCGATCCATGGGGTTCGTGCCCGATTACGAGACCTTTCGCTGGAGCGGGACACTCGAAGGCCAGCCTCATCCGCAAATCAGCCCGTTCGAAGAAGCTCATCTCCCCGTACTGATCGAATTCGACCGGCGGTATTTTGCGGAAAGCCGCCCGGAATTCCTAAAGACGTGGCTGAAGGTTCCGAGACAGACGAAGGTGTTCGTTCGCAACGGCATCATCGCCGGTTATGCCGTCACGCGCCAATGCCATGAGGGTTACAAGATCGGGCCGATCCTTGCTGTGGATTTCGGCGTGGCGAGGGATTTGCTGTTTGCCTGCGCGATGGAGGCGAAAGGCAATGTTCTGCATATCGACGTGCCCGCCACCCAGATCGAATTTTCCAGCCTTCTCGATGGAGAAGGGTTCGTGCGTGGCTTCCGGACAACCCGGATGTATCGCGGAACGCCGCCTGCGTTCGACACCGCCGGTGTGTTCGGGGTGACGACGCTGGAGCTTGGCTGACGCTTGCACGAGATAACTTGATAATTGTATGAAAGTTTCTTTCCTGAGCCCACTTGCCTGTCCAGCGCGGCCACGATAGGTCACATTGATATTGTCGATCTCAGGCTCGGCACGTAAGCGTTCACGTCAATCAACGCGCAGGATCGATTGGAGGACCAACGGTCTGCGCGGTCATGTCCGGCAGGCCTTCAGTTCTCCTCCCGACAACAGGACAATTGATGGACACCTCAGCGACGACCCCTTCCCCGATCTATCCCGTTATCGAGCGCGTTCGCCACGAACTCAAGCGGCGTGAGCTTAAAGTCGATACGGTCGATCGCATCACGCCGCATATGCTGCGCATCACCCTCAGCGGAGAATCCCTGTCTGATTTCACCAGTCTCGGTGCCGATGACCATGTGAAAGTGGTGGTGCCGGGCGCCAATGGCGAGATGGAAATGCGGGATTACACGCCGCGCTCCCATGACAATGAAACCGGCAGGCTGGTACTGGATTTCGCCGTACATGAGGCAGGACCGGCAACCAGATGGGCGATGGAGGCAAAACCCGGATCGACCGTGACAATTGCCGGGCCGCGCGGCTCTGCCGTCATTACCGGCGTCAGGAAATGGGTGTTGGTCGGCGACGAGACCGCTCTGCCGGCAATCGGCCGCCTGATCGAAGAGGCCAAGGCAGGTGACGTGATCACGGCTATCGGCGCGGTGACGGATGAGAGCGAGGAGCAGCAGTTTTCGGGTGCCGCAGATCTCACGACACGCTGGGTGCATCGCCCGGCTTCATCGGTCACCGATCCCCTGCCGATCATAACCGCACTCGATACAATAGAGCTGACGGCCGATACATTCGTCTGGGTGGCAGCGGAAGCATCCGTCGCCCGCGCAATCAAGACCTATCTCACGACAAGCCGCAACCACCCGCTTCCGTGGCTGAAGGCAGCCGGCTATTGGACCCGCGGTGCCGCCGATACCAGCATCAAGACGATCGATTGAAGCAAGAAAGGGGAGCCACAGCTCCCCTTCCTTTTCGTAACTCGGCCGATCAGGCTGTCGGCTGCTTGGTCTTGCGCAGATAGGGCAGGACGGTATCGAAGGAGCCGAAACGCTGGATGGCATCTTCATTGGATACAGCAGCGGTGATGATGACATCCTCGCCCTGTTTCCAGTTCGCCGGCGTGGCGACCTGGTGTTTGGCAGTCAGCTGGATACTGTCGATCGCACGCAATATTTCATCGAAGTTGCGGCCCGTTGTCATCGGGTAAGTCAGCACCAGCTTGATCTTCTTGTCCGGACCGATGACGAAGACCGAGCGGACGGTTGCGTTGTCGGCAGGCGTGCGGCCTTCCGAACTGTCGCCGGCACCCGCGGGAAGCATGTCGTAAAGCTTGGCGACCTTCAGATCCTTGTCGCCGATCAGCGGGTAATCGACATCGAAACCGGTGGCGGTGCGAATGTCGCCCTTCCACTTCTCGTGGCTTTCGACCGGATCGACCGAGATGCCGATGATCTTGACGCCGCGCTTGGCAAATTCGCCGGCAAGGCCGGCCATCGTGCCGAGTTCCGTGGTGCAGACGGGGGTGAAATTCTTGGGGTGCGAAAACAGGACCGCGTAATTGTCGCCGATCCATTCATGGAAGGAGATCGGGCCTTTGGACGTGTCGGCCTGAAAATCGGGGGCGATATCGTTGATGCGTAGGCTCATCTTTACTCTCCATTTTGTGGGTGGATTGAACCGTAAAGCCGAATGAAAGAGGAGCTTGAACATGCTCCATAAACTGCCGGCTATGAAAATAAACAGGCGTGGATCGGGTAAAAGCGGCAGGATAATTCCCGGCAAGCCCCGTCAGGTCAACTCCCCTTTTCAAGGGGGTGCTAAACTTTCGCCCGACAATTGCCGCAATGGCTTTCGGAAAAACGATTGCGGGTATCATTGGTGGGCCTGGATGATATCCAGAAACGCTTCGCCATAACGTTCCAGTTTCGTCTGCCCGACACCAGAGACCTCAAGCATTGCCTCCAGGCTCATGGGCTTGCGCGAGGCAAAGCCGACAAGGGTGGTGTCGGCAAATACGACATAGGGCGGGATGGACAACTCCTTGGCAATCTCCGTCCGCTTCCTGCGCAAGGCCTCGAACAGGATGGCATCCGCCTCGTCCAGGTCGGCGCGAGCGCCTTTCGCGCTTGTTGAAAGATTTCTGTCCGCCTTGCGGCCGGTCGGGCGATCCTTGCGGAAACGGACTTCCCGCTCGTGCCGGAACACGGCCCGCGCCTCCGGTTCCAGCTTCAGCGCACCGAAGGCATCGTGGTCGACCCTTATCAGGCCTGCGGCGAGAAGCTGGCGATAGACTGATTGCCAGGTCCTCAAGGGAAAGTCCTTGCCCGCGCCGAAAACCGGCATTTCGGTGTGGCCGAAACGCTGGGTCTTTTCATTGTCATTGCCGATGAGGACATCAATGAGATGGCCTGTGCCAAAACGCTCGCCGGTCCGGTAAATGGCTGCCAACGCCTTGATCGCCGCTTCCGTCCCGTCCCAGGTGTCCACCGGTTTCAGGCAGGTATCGCAATTGCCGCAACCACCCGCATGCGGCTCGCCGAAATGCGCAAGGATCGCCTGCCGGCGGCAGCCTGCGGTTTCGCAAATGCCGAGAAGCGCGTTCAGCTTGGCGCGTTCGACACGCTTGACCTCATCGGCAGAATTGCCGCTATCGATCATCCGCCCGCGCTGGATGACATCGGCCATGCCATAGGCCATCCAGACTTCCGAGGGCAGGTCATCACGGCCGGCGCGACCGGTTTCCTGGTAATAGGCCTCGACCGAGCCCGGAAGATCGAGATGCGCGACATAACGCACATTCGGCTTGTCGATGCCCATGCCGAAGGCGACGGTGGCGACGAGGCAGAGCTCTTCCTCTTTGAGAAACGCATCCTGATGCCTATCGCGGATATCGCGCTCGAGGCCGGCATGATAGGGCAGTGCGTAGATACCCTGATCATTCAACCAATCGGCCGTCTCTTCCACCTTGGCGCGAGACAGGCAATAAACGATGCCGCTCGAACCCTTGTGGCGTGACAGGAACTGCAAAAGCTGCTGACGCGGCTGGTTTCTCTCGACGATCTCATAGGAAATATTCGGCCGATCGAAGGATGAGGTGAAGACGCGTGCATCGCCGAGGCCCAAGCGTTCGATGATGTCGTCGCGCGTATGCGGATCGGCGGTCGCCGTCAGCGCCATGCGGGGCACGCCGGGATATAGCGTGGCAAGCGTACCGAGTTCACGATATTCGGGACGAAAATCATGGCCCCATTGGGAGACGCAGTGGGCCTCGTCGATGGCGAACAGAGAAACTTTGGCATTACCGATCAGGTCGCGAAACCCTTGAGTGACGATCCGTTCCGGCGTGACATAAAGAAGATCGAGCGTGCCGCTGGCCAGATCGCGGCGAACCTCACCGAATTCTTCGCGCGACAAGGACGAGTTGACGGCGGCAGCCCGTATGCCGACCTGCCTCAATGCCTCCACTTGGTCGCGCATCAGGGCGATCAGTGGCGAAACGACAATACCGACGCCGTCCCGACAAAGGGCGGGTACCTGGAAACACAGCGATTTGCCCGCACCGGTCGGAAACAGCACGACGGCGTCGCCTCCACCAACCACCTGATCGATCACGTGTGCCTGCTGCCCACGAAAGGCCGGATAACCATAGATCCTTCGCAGCACTTCCAGCGGATTTTTGGGCCCATGGCCGCCTGTAGGCATGACGGATCCGCTTTGCATGTCCTGCATGTTTCCCTCGCTTTCATGGCTTGGGTACTATGGCACGGACTGCGATACAACGGCGAGCTTTGGGTCAGCGAGATGTTTTGGATGCGGCCACCATTGGCATGATGTATTTTTGGCTTTTGGATAATTTTGGTTGCGGGGGCAGGATTTGAACCTGCGGCCTTCAGGTTATGAGCCTGACGAGCTACCGGGCTGCTCCACCCCG